>JAMPFN010000100.1 GCA_023664445.1 Clostridium sp.
CTCCCGAGCTGACAGATAATCTGTCATCAGAAGTTATAAGGTTGCGGATTATTGATGGAATATCATCATAATCTATGTACTCATAATGAATAACTGCGACAATGTAGGCGCATATTTATGCAGTTATGTAAGCGACATAGCTATTGATGAATTAGAGGATATTCGGCTTTTGGATAAAGCGCATACTAATGATTTAAAAAGTGTTGAAATCGTTGACAGTAACGGAAACAAAATCAATAAATCATATATTAAAGGGTTAAGGCTTCATTTATACCCTAAAGGTATCAGAATATTTCGTCATTCAAAAGGCGTTAAACAGCCTGAGAAATACAATTGTACTTACGGCGAAGCAATGGAACAATTAAAAGGCTCTGAAAAGACCTTTGAAAAATCCATTGAGCTTATCAATGAGGAAACAGGAGAAACTGTTAATAAAATCAAATACGAGCATTTTAATAAAATCAGAAAAAAGGAGACGAAATTCAAATGATAGATAAAACAGAAATTTTCAAAAATTATCCTGATATAGTCACGCCCGAACAGGTCATGGAAATGCTCGGTATCGGTAAAAATACCGTATACCATCTTCTGAACAGCGGTGAAATAAAGTCCATTCGCATTGGAAAAAGGCACAAAATACCTCGTGTTTACGTCATTGATTATATTCAAAGAAAAACCCAATAAAAGTATACACAATCTATTTACAAACCGCCGAATAAATGTTATAATATATGTAACAGCAAGCGGTTTTTGAGGAGGTAACCGCATTATGATAAAAGGCAGTTTAAATGTTAATAAAGGTATTTGGCATGTTTCTTTCCGTATACCTGACGGAAAAGGCGGTATGAAGCAAAAACAGCTTTCTACAGGCATTAAGGATATGCGTGGAAACAAGCGTAAAGCCGAAGAAAAAATGAAAGAGATACTTGAAAAATGGGACGGTATCATTTCAATGGATAAGGAAACTGCAATGTTTCACGATTATGTTTTTGATTGGGTAAAGCGTTCTGAAACAAGAGTGCAGATAAGCACTTATGACGGATATGTGCATATGTTTGAAAGACATATCAAGCCTTATTTTCAGAATAAAAAGATAAAGCTCGCAGACGTTAAGCCAAAGGATCTGGAAACCTATTATTCGTATAAAATAAAGTCGGGATTAAGTCCGAATACGGTCATTAAACAGCATGCTATTATCCGCTCGGCATTGCAGGACGCTTTCAAGAACGGCTATATTAAAAACAATCCTGCTGACCTTGCGGAAAAGCCAAAGCGTGTAAAAGCCAATCATGACTTTTATTCCGTTGAAGAATTAAAGAAGCTTCTTGAAGTGTCAGACGGTACGGATATAGAACTTCCTGTTTATCTTTCTGTCATGTTTGGTCTGAGACGTTCCGAAGCTGTCGGACTTCGTTGGTCTGCAATAGATTTTGAAAACAAAACTCTGACAGTATGCGCAAAGGTAACTCGTGGCTACAAGGACGGAAAAATTATTGACATTGTTTCCGATAAACTAAAATCAGAAGCAAGCTACAGCACATTTGCTTTGAATGATGAAATTTGTGCATACTTGAAAAATGTCAAGGAAAAGCAGTCAAAGCTTATCAGAGAAAATAATGACGATATTGATTTTGTTTGTGTCAATGCAGTCGGAAAAAGGTTGAAAGCAGATTTTGTTACATACAGATTTGCTAAACTTCTGAAACAAAACGGTCTGCGGCATATTCGCTTTCACGATTTAAGACATAGCTGCATTTCATTGCTTGTCAAGAATAATTTCAACATGAAAAGTATTCAGGAATATGCCCGACACGCTGATTTTACACTCACGGCTAATACATACGCTCACGTTGAAACGGCTATTAAAAAGACTGAACTCGACAGTATCACAACCGCTTTGTTTTCTGATGATTAAGCAATCGGACAAACATCAAAAGTATGTTAGGAAAAATGTTAGGAAATGCAAAAAAACAGGCACTTGAAACGCCTCAAATGCCTGTTTTATGGACTTTTTTGAATGTATTATATTTTTTCGCTTCGGGTTATGAGAATTGCAATCCAGAAAATCGAGGGTACTGCCTACGCTATAAACTGCGTAAATTTGGGATTTGTAAAATTCAAACAACGCAGTTACGTAGTTATTTTTTTAATCCGTAGCTGTACGGTAGCTGTATGAAATCATCATGCTACTCTGCCATTAGCAATTTCTTTAACAAGTTCCACTGAAACATTTAAGTTCTCAGCGATTTCTTCTTGGGTATATTTATTCTTATCAAGCATTCGCTTAATGTTGTTAATTTGTGTTTCATTAACCTGAGTTTGAGCGTATTCCTTAGCACGTTCTTCAACAATCTTACACATTTCACCCATACCTCCTTCAGTTTCTTTAAAGTAACGGAATCTTTCTGATAGTTCCGAATTATACATATCATCAGCATATACGCACTTAAAATCATGCATAAGTCTGCCGATACTGTTGCTTGGATCCTGATAAGCACCGTTTACATATATTATATGTGCTTCATCATTAAGATAATCATTGGTTTCCCTACAGCGCCTGTCGTAATGATATATGGGCAAGCCATGTCCATGAATGTCATTTTCGGTTATGAAAATAACATATGTTTCGGCAAGCATATCAAACTTATCATTCTTTTTCAGCAGTTTTGTATCAATCATACTGCTGTGGTATCTTGCTCTTTTTGCAGTCGCACCCAAATCAACACGTTGTATCTCAATGTTATACTTATTGCCCAATAGATCCTCTGCAAAAATATCAAGTGTAATAGAGCGTTCAGACAAACTTCTGTATTCGCATTGAGTTTCGATTTGAATAACTTTCAAATCATTTCTTTCCAGAATGGTATTCAAAATAAATTCAACGCCCTCTTTGTTATCGTTAAAATACAGCCTGAGAAAATCATCATCAATCAAACGCAGCTGCATGGCTGTACGTCTGTTCTTTTCTTTTTCCGAAGCCATTATATCACCACCTATCTGTATTTTTATTATAACCTTTTAATTGAAAAATGTCAAGTATATAGTGAACGTCAAATATTTTTGACGTTCACTATAATTTTGATTTAAAGCGCCTCACACATACGCACACTTATGCGTACTTCGTGCAAATCGGCAAATATGGAACAACAAAATATTTTGTCTTTTCATATAATAAACAACCCCCGGCAAAGCCGGGGGTTTTCTGAATACAAAAAACAACGACAATTTTCATGTCGCTGTTTTTCACCGTCTTATTCCACAGCTTGCGTTGGGTCGCTCCTCAGCGTTGCCCTTTTTAGCTGCATTTTTAGAACCTGTCCACATAGGATTAAAATCTGCGCAGGAGGGTATGAAGATGAGAAATAATAACCATAGATTCAGCATAAACGGAACGAATTTCATAGTCTTTTGAAAGACGTCTGGAATGAGAGAGCCACGAAAATGTACGCTCTACTCTCCAGCGTTTTGGCATTACTTGAAAGGTGGATGTCAAACGTTTTGAAATATCCACCTTAAGATCATGAAATTCTTCGAATATGTTCTTGAAATGCTTTTTGTAAGCGCTGTCAGCGCATACTCCATTGACAGACGGATAGTGAAAAAGCGCTTTTTCAAAAGTAAACACGCCGCCCTTAGTATCAGAACCTGTCCACATAGGCTCTGCGCACGTTTTTTGGCAAATTTTCCTGATAATTTCGTTAATTTCCTTTGCCATACGCCAGTATGTCTGCAGAAAATTGCCTTATTCTCAGAAAAATTTTGCACAAAAGTCCGCACACATTTCCTATGTGGACAGATTCTCATGAATATTTGCTGCATGAACATGAACACACAGGAGATTTCCCATAGTATCCGTTACGATATGTCTTTTTCTCCCTTTCGTTTTTTCCCCCGTCATAGCCTCTTTTTTCGCTTGCAGAAGTCGTTTTTACTGATTGTGGATCTATCAGTGCGTATGTCGGATCTTCATTTCTTCCATTTGCTTTTCTTGTCTTTTTGACCAGCATTTTTAATATCTCGTCCCAGACTCCTTTTTTCTGTGCACGATAGTAAAACATGGATACTGCTTTCCAGTTCGGAAAATCTTTCGGCAAGTTTCTCCACTGGCATCCGGTCTTTACCAGATACAGTACTGCGTTCACCATCTCCCTCTTGTCATATTTACTTTTATTCCCTGCCGGAAAGTACTCCTTTATGATCTCCCATTGTACATCTGTTAAATCACTCGTGTATCTCATTCTACTATTATACCACTTTTTCTCTATGTGGACAAGTTCTTAGTATGCTCAAAATTTTGCTAGTTATTGCATTTACACAGTTTATTTTTCAGACCCAATTATTTAATATATCAGAAAAGTTAAACTTTGCCGAAACATTTTTTATGTAAAACGCTTCAGGCGTTTTTCAAGCTCAAAGGTTATTATACCAACATATTCAGTTTTTTTATCTTGATTATTGTAAAAATCAAGCCACTTTTTTACATATTCTTTTTTCCAATTACCTTTATTTTGCTTACTCATATTTTGCAGAGCAATAGTAAAAGCGGCTTTTCTATTATTTTTCAAAGTCCTGTTATTAAGGTTAAGGGTAATAGTCAGGTCTTTATTGAAGTCTTTTCTGTCAGTATATATTTCACCATTTGTTTTATAGCATATGGTCTGCATATCAATTTCATTGCAGGGATTGATATGCAGTTTGGTATTGCCCCTGCTTACATCGCATTGTCTGTCACGACACTTGTCATTACGTTCGTTGGTGCATACAGCAAGAAGATTATTGTAAGCGAGAGATTTATCAGGATCCCCATTTTCACCGTTGCGAGGAATATAATGTTCAATAGTTGAATTTTCCGGTTTTATTCTGCCCATGCAGTATGCACATATTTCACCTTGTTCTTCAATCAGTAATAATTTAAGACGTTCCTTAACATCATGAGGGAGGTTATCATAATGATTGAAATTCTTTTTAGCTTTCAGAAACTCAATAGGAACGTTACCTTTATGAATATAAATCATCTTATTCCTCCCAATCTTTTTGAAAGTCTAATGCAACTGAAGCACTGATTACTCCACTATCATTATATCCGAGAATATTTCTCAATTCTTCAAGTTTTAATTCAGCGGCATTATAATCTCCTGATTCTATAAGATTATCAAATTCATCAAACATATCTGAAATTTCGTCCGGTCTTTCCGGCGTTTCCATAACTTCTGTAAGAACAGAGTTAGCGTCTTTCCCATAAATCTCATAGTCAAATGACTTACATGAATTTCCGTCAAGTATAATAAGTTCATCAGAATTTGCTGATGAAATAATGTTGGGAGAATGTGTTGTAACGATAAACTGAACAAGCGGAAATACTTTTTTTAGTGTTTTTAAAATACGCTTTTGCCAAATCGGATGTAAATGTAAATCAATTTCATCTATCAAGACAACACCTGGTGTTTTTTTAGTGACTTCTGAAAGATATTGCGGATTCAGCACAGCCATTCTGTAAGCAATATCGGCAATCATGCTGAGAGTATTCCTGTAACCGTCACTAAGTTCACTGAACGGGTGATTGTGGTAATTACCGTTTTCATCTGTATATGATATTTCAAGTTGATGTGATTTAACGTTAAACATAACCTTTGCATTTTCAATTTTAACGCCACTTTCAATATAGCTTTCAGCAACAGCATTCGTTACTGTTTGCAATTCCGGAATAATCTCACCTTCCTGAAGTTGTACGTATGTCATTTTTTCAAACCACTTAAGCATGAGCCTTTCATTTGTTTCAGTGGAAAGGCAGTCAATATATCCCTCAAGACGATTGCTGATATTTTTTAATGAACTTTCTTGTTTTTTAGCCCATAGCCTTCCTGTTCCGTAATATGATATAATGGGCAGACATACATTTTCATCACCATTTCTTATTTTATTTTTCCATTCATCAGCAATATGACTTATAACAGCAGTATCACCATAAGTTGTTCTGCCTGATTGAGTTTTGAGCTGTCTTGACCACGTTATTGATTTTCCATCAACAGTACCTGAGCAAGATATATCGACAGGAAACTGTGGCTGACGGTCTATAGTGCTTCCAATTTTTCTTGATATGATCCGGACATCATTTTTCTTTATGCCAGGTGCGGGATTTGTTTCAATACTAAGAAATACGCTGCCTATTGCAATAACAGCAGCATCAAGAATGGTTGTTTTACCAACGCCGTTATTACCTATAATAACATTCATCTTAGAATTAAAATCAACGTTCAAATCCTCAAAGTGTCTGTAGTTTTTAATTTTCAAATTATTGATTATCATAACAAACCTCCGATATTAGTATTATATCACGAAATCAAAAAAATCTCAATAGTTTTATAAAATATAATCAGAGCAGCCGCCCGAATGGGCGGTGTTCCAACTAAAGAAATCCTTTCATTTTAGAAATCTCATCGTTTTTCAGATTCTCGGTAACATGACCATATATATCCATAGTGAACGCTGTACTGCTGTGACCAAGTATGGTAGAGAGTGTCTTTGTTGACATACCCGATTCCAAAGCTCTTGTTGCAAAGGTGTGTCTGAGTCCGTGAACGTTCACAATACGGATATTATTTTTCACAAGAATTTTTTTGAAATCACGCTGAAAAGAACGTGGGTCTATCGGAGTACCTGTAGTTGACGTAAATACAAATTCCGAATTTGGAAAGCCTTTTGATTCCAGATATGCCGCATGACTTTTTCTGTAGGCATCTAACTTTTCAGCAATATCATGGAGTAAGGGAACGCTGCGGACAGAATGTTTGGTTTTAGGTTCATTTATCGTCAAAATAGTTTTACTTTCCGAATTGTTGTCAGTATTTTTAATTCTGTTTAGAGTTTGAGTAACCCTTATAAAACTATTTCCGTTAAGGTCGATATATACGTCTTTCCATGGAAGTCCAAGAAGTTCACCTTGTCTCAATCCGGTATATAAATCAAGCAGAATTGGCATTTCAAGCCTATTTCCCTTAATAATTTCCTGAAGTTTCTGTTGCTCCTCAACTGTGAAGTACCGCATTTCAACTTTCTGTTTCTTTGGAAGGACAACAAAATCAGCAGGATTTTTGGAAATCATATCAAGGTAAACTGCTTGATTCAAAGCCTTATGGAGCATATTATGCATATTTCTCAAGGTTTTAGCACTCAATCCACCAGGTCTGTCAAGACGAACATTTTTGGCTTTTTCCTGATAAAACTGTTGAATTGCAACCGTACTCAAATCGCACAGCTTATAGCCGCCGATAGTGTCCTTGATGTGCCTGTGGACATAGGTTTCGTAATTGATTTTCGTGGTCATTCGTATATCCTCATTGTATGTATCAAGCCAAGTGCAAAGCCAATTGTAGAGTGTAACTTTACACGGTTCGATATATGATTGGGTTTGGAGCTGCCGAAGCAGCTCGTTGATCTTTTCTGAAACTTCTTTTCTTGTTTTGCCATAGAAGTATTTCCTTTTTACTTTTCAATCAGGACTTGGAAGTTGTACCTGTCCACGCCAACGTCCTTGCTTGTCCTTATAAACACTACCCTCATTATTTCCCTTTTTAGCCAAATTTATCTTACACCTCTTTCAATTAAAAACGCCCCCGAACATAACTGTCCAAGGGCATATAAAACTTACTGAATTATTCCGTAGACATCATCAACATAATAATGTCCGTCAAAGTAATTGAATATCGCCGTACACTTAGTGCCATTGTATTCAGCAAGATATAAATTATCGCTAATCTGTTTAATTATTTTGGCTTCACCGAGTACATTACGGTCATTTATCCTATCCTTTAAGCTGTGGATATAATCTTCAACTTTCATAGTCAACCTGCCTTTTGGGTTTCCTGTTCAACGGTCGAGGTTTTGACCATTTCCATAAACTGCTTACCAAAAGATTTTGCATTAGCGGCATCCTGTGGTGAGAGCGTTTCCACCGCTTCAAAATTGTAGCCTAATATTTCAGAGAGAGTTTTCATGTCAAATCCGAGTTTTATGCAATTTGTAGCGAACTGGTGGC
>JAMPFN010000101.1 GCA_023664445.1 Clostridium sp.
GTATTACTAAAAATCATGAGGATTCCAAAGGGAATCATTCCCTTTGGCAGGGGGTATGGGGGACAGAGTCCCCCAACAAACTTCTCAAAAATTGTTTTGTATGGCGGATTAAAGCGAAAATGCGTAGGGCATAAGTTCTGACAGCGTTAATGTTCTGTCGGACAGTATTATTTTGAAATCGTTTTTGCAAAATTCAGCCATGACCTGTCTGCACGCGCCGCATGGAAAGCATACTTCGAGGGCGTTTTTCTTTCCGCCTGCTATCGCGATAGCCAAAAAATCTTTTTTACCGTCCGATACCGCCTTGAAAACAGCCGTTCTTTCGGCACAGCAGCAAAGGGAATATGAGGCGTTTTCGATGTTGCAGCCCGTATATACTTCACCGTCGGCTGTAAGCAAAGCAGCTCCGACAAGAAAGCCGGAATATGGAGCGTATGCCCCAAGGCGCGCCTTTACGGCAGCTTCAAAAAGTTCCTTTTCATCCATTTGATTTTTCATCCTTGTTTACAGTACGCATAATTATATTGTTTTTGCCGTTGTTTTTAACGTCATACATAATAGAATCCGCCTCCGAGAAAAAGCTTATGTAGTCTATCGCTTTATCGGATACGGCAGCTCCCACGCTGAATGTGATATCTACGATCTTCCCGTCTTTTTCGCAATAGGAATCCGCCGAAAGCTTACGCAGTTTCTTCATGACGGCATCTTCCGATTCCGTATCGGTAAAAACGATAAATTCATCGCCGCCGAATCGGGCTGCAACAGCGTCGGGGAAAAGCTTTCGTATATTTTGCGCAACGGTTATCAGAACCTGATCTCCGAATATATGACCGTATTCATCGTTAAAATTCTTGAAATTGTCAATATCGATAAGGATAAAGAACATCTTCCCGCCGCAGTTTTCCTTTATGCGTTCGGTTATTTTTTCTTCAGCCGCCATTCTGTTATAGACAGAAGTCAGATGATCTCTCTCGGCTTTTATTAGCATATTGTTTCTCTTGTTGACTTCGACATCGATATTTTTTATGCGCCCGAACACATGTACTATATTTCCCGAATCATCGGTAACGCTGCTGTAATAGGCTTTGCACCATGTATATTTATTTTTATCCAAAGCTTTTGTGCGGTATTCGATCGAGCCTCTTGTAGGAGCATAACACGCGTCCATAAGCGTTCTGTTAAAGTTTTCGCGGTCGTCGGGGTGAATAAGCGAGGGCGATGTCCTGTATCTGTTTATTTCCCACTTTTCGATATGTCCGTTATCGTTTGAAGAGAATTTCATTGTGTCGTCAAGGACAGTATAATCGAACAACATCGAGCTTGTCGTTTCTTCAAATATTCTGTAGCGTTCGTGGATTATTGAAAGATTTTGCTCAAGCTGTTTGTTTTCGGTAATATCGGTGACTATTGATATAACAACGGGATATTCCGAATTTATGCGGCTTGCGGGAATTATTTTTACATTGTACCATTTTGCGCTGTTATTTTTGCCGTGCGCTTTAACGATCTGGGCGGCGCTTTTGCCTGTTTTGGCACATTCCGCCGCAAGACGCGTCAGCTGATCGGAATAATCGGGATATAGATAATTGTCTATATTGAATTTATCTGCATTGTCGTCTTCCGAAATTCCTACATTTTTATAAAAAATCTTGTTGCAGTAAATGGTGTAAGGCTTATCCTTTAATTCAAATACGCAGATACCGTCCGATATATTATTAAAAATACTTTCAAATATTTTGATCGGAGTAAATTTATCGGAAAAGAGTTTTCCGAATTCATTCAGATCGCTACTTTGTTTTTTCATTGAAATTTTCATCTCCGCAAAAAAATCACTTATGGCAATACCGCACAAGGATCGTTGGAATATTCGGCGCAAAGCCGACGGGCGGTCTTTGTGCGGTACTTCCATATGGATATTGTAACACATTATCACAGAAATTTCAAGTATTTTTATACTTTTTTGTAGAAAAGTCTGTAGTATCGAGATGTTGTAAGTTTTTAGGTTGACTTTGGGATATAAAAAGTGATATAATTATTTTTATAAGAATTTGGGAGAAAGTAATATGAAATCTAAAAGAATTATTGCAGTTTTATGTATGACAGCCGCCGTTTTGACGCTTTACGGCTGCGGCGGAGAGGAAGAAAGCTCTGCGCGTTCCGAATCGTCCGCGTCAAGCGCGTCTGAAAACGAATCCTCTTTAGTGGAATATACTTCCAAAATTGAAGCGCCGACCGCAAATATAAAACCTCCTGCCGAAAAAATTTCAAATAGTACGGTAAATATCAATGGCAGCTATACGGGCATAATGATGGATCTGCCCGAGGGAATAAAGATCTATGACGGCGAAGAGAGCTTGTTTATCTTTCCCATGGCAATTCCGACATCGTCGGAACCGCTGATCGTTTCAGACGACAAAGGAAATACTGTAAACATAATCGCTATGGATAAAGCCGACGAGGAAGAATTTTCCGCTATGAGCCGCGAGGATATTGAAAGTATGCTTACCGAGCAGATGGGAAGTGTGTTTGACAGCTTTGAGCTTATCGATTACAGTACCGGAACCTATGACGGATTCAGCGGTATGAGGATAGATATGGCAACCGAGCTTTCGGGCGTCAGTATGCTTCAGACTGCCGTTTTTGTAAATGCGGTAAAGGACGGCGCGGGCTGTTCATATGTTATAACATATACAGATATTGACGGAGATATGCAGGATAAGATCGAAAAGTCGATTTCCACATTATCGTTTTCCACAAAAGATCTTTTTTATGGATACGATACTCTGTCGGAGCTTGTCAAGGCGCAGAAGGACGGTATATTTGATCCTCATGCGGCTTGGAGAGATAGAGTAAAAAAACAAATGGAAAAAATGGAAAGCGAACAAAACAGAACGACGGATTGAATATAATAGAGGTGTTGAATTATGAAATTAGGAATGGTAGGACTCCCGAATGTGGGAAAAAGCACGCTTTTTAACGCGCTTACGAATGCCGGTGCGGAATCGGCAAATTATCCTTTCTGCACAATCGAAAAAAATATCGGCATAGTGTCTGTGCCGGACGAAAGACTTGACAAGCTTGCGGAAATGTACAACCCCGAGAAATTTACTCCTGCGACGCTTGAATTTGTCGATATTGCGGGACTTGTAAAGGGGGCTTCAAAGGGAGAGGGGCTCGGAAACAAGTTTCTTGCTGATATCAGGGAGGTAGACGCGATCGTACACGTTGTCAGATGCTTTGAGGATATCGACATTATTCATGTGGACGGCGAGATAAATCCGGCGAGGGATATCGAAACTATCAATTTAGAGCTGATATTTTCCGATATCGAAATGTTGGAAAGGCGTATTGAACGCAGCAAAAAGCTTGCCAAGGGCGACAAAAAATATCTTGCCGAGATAGATTTTCTTGAAAGACTTAAGGAACATCTTGAATCGGGGAAATCGGCAAGGGCGTTTGACTATACCGATGATGAAAGAGAAGCGATAAAGTCAACGCCTCTGCTTTCGGGAAAACCTGTTATTTATGCCGCAAATCTTTGTGAAGATGATTTTGTGAACAACATCGAAACAAACGAAAATTTCATTACGGTCAAGAAAATCGCTGAGGAAGAGCATTCCGCGGTACTTCCTATATGCGCGCAGATAGAAGCCGAGATATCCGACATGGACGCGGAGGATAAGGCGATGTTTCTCGGGGAAATGGGTCTGAAGGAATCCGGACTTAACCGTATTATAAAAGAGGGCTATTCGCTTTTGGGGCTTATCTCATATCTTACAGCAGGACAGCCCGAGGTAAGAGCATGGACGATCAAAAAGGGAACTAAAGCGCCGCAGGCAGCCGGAAAAATACATACCGATTTTGAGAAAGGATTTATTCGTGCCGAGGTAATAAGCTTTGACGATCTTGTGAAATGCGGAACTATGGCGGCTGCAAAGGAAAAGGGACTTGTGCGCCTTGAAGGTAAGGAATATGTGATGCAGGACGGAGATATCGTTCTGTTCAGATTTAATGTATAGAAATTGTGATATCGTATTTGTCTGAAAACAACGATTTATAAAAATTGGACGCTTTGCACGTGAAAGCGTCCAATTTTATAATTTTCAGATTTATCCCTTTAATACGATTGAAGGGGTTTCTTTCGGCGTATTTGAAACGGACTTGGTATAAGCCCTTTTCGCTTTTGAACGCTTTACCTTTTGAGCTTCAGGTGTCAGCTCGGCATCGGTACGGGTCATTTCCTTGTCCGCTTCAGCTGCTTTTGGGGTGTCGTCGCTGTCGTTTTCAAGCTTGATATCCGTACTATTTGTTTCGGCAGCGATCTTTTCTTCTGCGTTTGTATCTTCCGAAGCTTCCGCTTTGAACTCGTTTTCGGCTTTTCCGGCAGTTTCCGGTTTTGCTTCTGTTTTGAGGATTTCCCGAGTTTCCGCTTCCTGTGCCTCCCTGATATCCCGTTCAGCCTTAGTCTTTTCAGCTTCTGTGGGAAGTTTGTCGTATTCGCCGCTTTTCACGAATTTTGCGGTGATTTTATCAAGCTCGTTCAGTCTTTTCTGCTCCTGCATAGCAACGCCGAGCTTGAAGCTTTCGGGGATATTTGGATTGTCTTTTACCGCGTTTATAGCGGAGAGCGAAGCGCTCACCTTAGAGAATTTCAGTTTTTCAACTTCCTCTTTGGTTTTACATTGCTTTAACTCGCGCTCATACTGCTTTTTCTCGTTTTCAAGGTTTTTGAGTTTCTGGTACATGTCGGGATCTTTCACCTGCAAATACTTCATCTCGTCCGGCGTAAGCTTTACGCCTGAGTTTACCTTGTTGCGGATAGAGTTAAGCGTTTCGTCCTTATTCTCGTTTTCCTTCTGCTCCATATAAGACTTTTTGAACTGTTCGTTTTTTCTTTGCAATTCGTTGAGTTTATCGTCGTTTGCAAAGTTGTTGGTTTTCTTTTTCATTTGCCACTTTTGATTCAGCCCCATATTTTTAATATAGCTGTTTAAAGAATTTATCATTAAAAAATCCATAATGTCACGCTCCTAAGATTATACTCTGTTATATATATCGGTTGAAATATGAAAAAATCAAGTATATTATCTGCTTTTTTATGGGAATCAATTTCTTTGGCAGGGGTTTGGAGAACGCTCCCCCCAAATTGATTTATGTCGTATGTTCATTTCTTGCCTTGATGCAAGAAACGAACCAAAGAAAATCAAGCTTACGCTCCGGCACAGCTTACGCTGTGAGTCGCAGAAGCGAAAGTTAATGACTATCTCTATAGTCGGGGACTGTAAACGACACTTTTTAGTGTCAACAAATATGGCATACAGTTTTGAAATTTTGAGGATTTTATCTCCTGATCCTTGCCAAGAACGTTTTGTTTGGTTTCTCACATTTTTAGTAATACTTCCCCCAAAGGGGAAGTATTACTAAAAATCATGGGGATTCCAAAGGGTGACTCCCCACGGGGTGGGGAGATGTCAGCGAAGCTGACAGAGGGGACCGCCTCGGTAAGAGGTCATTCCCTTTGGCAGGGGGCTTGAGGGACAGAGTCCCCCAAAAACAATCTTCTCAAAAATTGATTTCTGTGTGTTTTTTTAAAATTATCTTTACTTTTGCGTTGTGATGTGCTAAAATATTATTATATAATTATGAACGGAGGATATGCTTGTGAACGACAAATTAAAGGACAAGGCGTTGGACGATCTTTTGGACGCCGTGCTGTGTCTTGAAACGAGAGAAGAATGTTACGCTTTTTTTGAGGATTTGTGTACCGTACTCGAACTCAAATCGCTTTCTCAGAGATTCCAGGTGGCAAAAATGCTTAGCGAGCATCATGTATATAACGATATAGTAAGCGCGACAGGCGCAAGCACGGCAACCATAAGCCGTGTAAATCGTTCGCTCAACTATGGCTGTGACGGATATGCGATAGCGTTTTCCAAAATGAAGGAAAAGAAAAATGGCAAATAAGGGCTACAGCATTTTTGCAGAATTTTATGATATTCTGACAGCAAATATAGATTATGCCGAAAAAGCGGCGTATATTGATTCTGTCGTAGGAAAATACGGTGGCAAGCGCGGCGGACTTCTGCTTGATCTTGCCTGCGGTACGGGAAGCCTTTCCGAGTGTCTTGACAGTCTGGGTTATGATGTTATTGCTGTTGATAATTCGCCCGATATGCTTAGCGTTGCAATGGACAAGAAATTCGGCAGCGGAAAGAATATACAATATCTTTGTCAGGATATGCGAAACCTTGATATGTACGGGACTATCGATGTGACCGTCTGCATGCTTGACAGCCTGAATCATCTTGAAAGCTTTGAAGATATCAGGCGCGTTTTTAAAAGAGTATTCCTTTTCTGCGAACCGGGAGGATTGTTTATTTTTGATATGAATACCGAATATAAGCATAAAGCGATACTTGCGGAGAATACATTTATATATGATGCAGACGAGGTATACTGCGTATGGAAAAACAACTGCGAGGGCAGCGGGGTCACGATAGAGCTTGATTTTTTCGTGCCGGAAAACGATGTGTACAGACGCTATGAGGAAAGCTTTACTGAAAACGCTTAT
Source organism: Clostridium sp. (assembly GCA_023664445.1). Taxonomy (GTDB): domain Bacteria; phylum Bacillota; class Clostridia; order Oscillospirales; family Ruminococcaceae; genus Porcipelethomonas. Next base: position 6,572 of record JAMPFN010000101.1, read on the forward strand.
CCGATTGAAAATATAAAAAAAGCGTTGTGCGAAACAGGCTTTGAAATACTGATGTGCTGTGACGGCGATAATAATCAGCCCGTTTGCGAAACTACCCAAAGGGTCATATTTGCTGTCCGCAAGACTTAGAACTTGTATTCATAGGTTTTACGCATGTCATTTTGGCAAATTTTGTTGCTGAGCTGCGTCATTTTTTCTTGCGATACGCAAGTATTCCTGAGAAAAAATTCCTTGTCATCATCAAAATTATGCCGGAAAACCCGTACATGATCCCTATGAACAAAAGCTCTTAGAATCTATCAGGTTTTTATAAATATATACCGATTGGAGTGTAAAAAGTGGGAATTTTAAAAAGGGCTATATCAAAGGACGCGTCGGTTGTTTCAATGGCTCTTGACGCTACCGATATAGTAAGTGAAATAGAAAAAATACATCAGACAAGCGCGGTTGTAACGGCAGCGCTCGGAAGGCTTACGATAGCCGCTTCCATGATGGGTTACGGTCTGAAAGGCAAGGACGATTCGCTGACTATCAAGCTTGACGGAGGAGGTCCTGCCGGAATGTTGATCGCGGTTTCCGACGGAATGGGAAATGTAAAATCTTATGTTCGTAATCCTGTTGTTGAGATACCGCTCAACAGCGTCGGCAAGCTTGATGTTGCCGGAGCGGTAGGAACTGACGGTACGCTTACCGTTTCAAAGGATCTCGGACTTAAAGAGCCTTATTCGGGAACGATACCGATAGTTTCGGGAGAGATAGGCGAGGATATCGCGAATTATTTTGTATCGAGCGAGCAAGTGCCGACGGTCTGCGGACTGGGGGTTCTTGTAAATCCCGATCTGACGGTTAACAGCGCCGGAGGTTTTCTGGTACAGCTTTTGCCGTTTGCAAGCGATAAATGTATTGAAACGATAGAGAAAAATATTTCGGGCATAAAGTCGGTTTCCGATCTTTTTATACAGCATTCCCCCGACGAGGTAGCCCTTATGCTTCTTGACGGGCTTGAACCCGATATACTCGACGGAAATGAGCCTGTATACAGATGCGACTGCTCGAGAGAGCGTACCGAGAGAATACTTTCCGGACTTGGCAATGAAGAACTTGAAAGCATGGCGTCCGAAATGAGCAGTATCGATGTTGAATGTCATTTTTGCGGCGAAAAATATGAATTTACGCCCGATGAAGTCAGAGCATTGAAAAAAACTGAAAAAAATTAAAAAAAGGTATTGACAAATAAGCTTTTATGTTGTATAATAATTAAGTCGCTTGATGAAAAGCGGCTTGGCGAGTGGGAGCTTAGCTCAGTTGGGAGAGCATCTGCCTTACAAGCAGAGGGTCATAGGTTCGAGCCCTATAGTTCCCACCATT
>JAMPFN010000102.1 GCA_023664445.1 Clostridium sp.
AGTTCATGGAAATGGTCAAGTCTTCAACCGTTAAACAGGAAATCCAGAAGGCAGGATAAGGGGTATTTAATGGGTACACGAAAAAGCAATCATGAGGGAAGTATATATAAAGACAAACAAGGGAGATGGCGTGGATTAGTTTCCATGCCATCTCCTGATGGTAAGTCAAAAAGAAAGTATGTATATGGAAAAACTAAGCGTGAAGTTACCGAAAAGGTTAATGAACTGCTTAGTCAGCTGCGTACAAACACATACGTTGAACCATGTAAAATAACTCTTTACAGTTGGCTTTGCACTTGGCTTGAAACTTACTGTAAAAATGAGGTTCGTATGACAACCTATGTCAATTACGATACTTATGTTAATAAGCATATCAAGGACAGTATCGGCGGTTATCAGCTTAAAGACCTGAACACTGTTATCATTCAGAAATTTTACAATGAGAAATCAAAAAATGGCAGACTTGATGGCAAAGGCGGTTTAAGTCCGAAAACAATAAAAAATCTCCACGATATGCTCCATAAGGCACTAAATCAGGCGGTATACCTTGATATGATTTCCAAAAATCCTACGGATTTTGTTGTACTTCCAAAGAAAAAGAAAGTTGAAATGAGGTACTTTACCGTCGAAGAACAACAGAAACTTCAGGAAGTTATTAAGGGCAACAGACTTGAAATGCCTATATTGCTTGACTTGTACACAGGTATGAGGCAAGGTGAACTTCTCGGACTGACTTGGGAAAATGTACATATTGCCCTTGATGGACACAGCTATGTCAGAGTAGTGCAGACACTTAACAGGGTCAAAAATTCTGATGAAACATCAGAACACAAAACCCTAATTACTATTAATGAGCCAAAAACTGTTCATTCAATTCGTACAATTCCATTGCTTCCTGAAATCGCTGAAAAACTTTATCAGTATAAAATGAATCAGGAGAAGTATTTTGCTGAAAATAATCTGACTGAAAGTGAATTTGTATTTACTGCAACTAATGGTAAGCCTATCGAACCACGTGATTTTCAGCGTGATTTCAAGAAAATCCTCGTGAAAAATAATATCCGTGTTGTGAACGTTCATGGAATCAGACATACCTATGCAGTCAGAGCTTTGGAATCCGGAATGTCCGTAAAAACTCTCTCATCTATACTTGGTCACAGCAGTACTGCATTTACAATGGATATATATGGGCATGTTACTGAAGAATTCAAGAATGATGAAGTTTCTCGTATGAGAAACTTCCTTTAATGTTTACAGACTGCTCCTTGAGGGGAGCAGTCTGTAAAACTTTAATGTATTTTATTTCGATTCATTTGATTCAATTTTTAAAATCATTGATAATAGATTTTTCATTATATCTTCACAGCTTTTTTCTATATTATGTATATTATTTGAAACGCCTTCCAAATCAGTTCCTTCAAATTGTTCACTTTCAATCATTTTAAACTCTTCCTGTGAGCGAATTCTTCCTGCATCTGTTTTTTGTCTAAATTCATCAACATATTTATCTATAATTTCAATACATTCATCTTTAGTGATTGTTTTCTTTTTAATAAGTAATGACCATGCATCATCTTCTATATTTTTTATATTATCATAAAAAGACTTATCGGATAATTTTAGCTCTGATATTTCTTGTCTACGTTGTTCATAAGCTTCAAATAATTCTTCAATAGTACATTTTTTTATTTTTTTTATATCTTCCTTTTTAAGAAATCCCCAAATGTATCCTTTAACAAAGCAATGAGCATTGATGTAGCCTAATATTACTGATTTAATCGAGGTTGTAATTTCATCCATTTTTTCAAGTGATTTATGTTTATAATCATTTTTCCTATATTCTGTTTTACCTCTATTATTACTCCAAAATTCATTCATTAATTCGTCAAGTTCTTTTCTGTCATTTTCCTTGTTAATATATTCAGAATCATCATATGAAAGTTCGATAAAAGGTTTAGTATCCATATTAATGTGTTTGCTGCAAAAATTTTCATATTTTTCATTAAAATCTTTATCATAACTAATATTTATTCTGCGTGTACAAAATCCTTCACTATCAAAATCATATATTTCATCTGATATTGCATTAATTGCTTTAACCAATTGCTTTTTTAAATCAATAGAAAGCCCTTTGCCAAATTCAGGATACGCTCTATATGGCGAATTGGCACAATCTTTCAAATTTTCTTCTATATCATATACGCTATAAATTATATCACGTGACATAGTATTTATTGCATTTATTATCTTATAAAAATAATCAGAATTAAATAAATGATAATATCTTGCGTAAATAGTCATAAGATTTTTAATAACATTTTTAAATGTATTAAGTGAATTTAAAAATTCAATAGTTCCATGCGAATTAGACGTAGAAAGTAAAACCATTCTTTCATAATCTCTCATGGCATTTGTATCATTAATAGAAATGTAGCTATTTAGGATCTTTTCCATACTCAGGTTACTTACACCTTTGGTGTGTTGAGTTTTATTGTCATTAAAAACATTTTCAATTTCCAATTGCAGTAATATAAGAAGTAAATTTTTTATTTCCCAACGAAACAGAATGTCTGAACCTTCGCCTTTATTTCTTAATATCTTTTTATCTTTAAAATATTGCTGCTCTAATCTGTCTATAGCTTGAAAAACAGTTTTTCTTGACTTACCGAATAATTTATTATTTTCATCACATAAATCTGAATAAGTTAAATCAATTGTTTTATTCATAAGGTTTTTCTCCAATTTCACAAAATTAAGTAATTTGTAAATTTTCAACTTCTCAATTATCATGAAAAAAAATAAAAAATAATGTATAATATAAAAGCGGAAAATTACAATATACAAATTTAAAACTTTTTTCAAAAAAATCCGCACAAACACACATAAAAAGGATGATGTCTAATGAAAGTTAAAAATCTGTGCCTGAGCGTATCGGAAGCACAGTCGGTATTGAACCTGAGTAAAGGTACTGTACTGAAATTGATACATACAAACGACATTCCGCATATCCGTGTCGGGCGTAGGATCCTGATTCCTGCAAAAGAACTTGAACAATGGATTCAAAGTAAATCCAAAGATTCTGTGAAAGGTTGTGATAGAAATTGAAGAATACCACAATAGCAAATCCTAAAAAGAAAGGAAGGAGGTCTAACGGAAAAGGAAGTATCAGTCGGGTTCGCAATGGGACATATCAGTATTCTTTGTACTATAAGGGCAAGCGTCATTACGGACATGCTAAAGAAGCAGAGGAAGCTCTTGACCGTATGCGTCATGACATAATATGCGGTATAGATATAAATAATGCTGACATTACGTTTATAACTTGGATCTCACATTGGATAGATACATATGCTGTTGATATTAAAAGCTCAACTGCACGCAACTATGATTCTTACCGCAGACACATAGAGACTCATTACATTGCACAGATACCTCTGTCAAGGCTGAAAACAGATGATTTTCAGCAGTTTGCAAACTACCTTAAAAATGAAGGCAGACTTGACAAATCCGGAGGTATATCCTCTAAGACAATCAGGAATATCTTTTTAATGATAGGCTCAGCTATGAAAATGGCTTGTGCAAATAATCTTGTCCGACAAGATGTTTCACGCTTTGTGATACTGCCGAAGCTAAAATCAACAGAACGTCCTATTTTGAGCATAGAAGAAACTGAAAAACTTATAGTTTTGGCAAGTTCACATCAATTTGGAATAGGAGTTTACCTGCTTGCCAAGTTTGCACTGAGAGCGTGTGAAATGCTTGCCCTCAGAGCTGATAGTTTAAAAATAAGCAATGACGGTATTCCATATCTCAGGGTTGAGTTTAGTCAACAGAGAGTCAATAATCCAAATGCTAAATATGGAGAACCTAAAACAAAATTAACGCTTGGTTATCCCAAAAGTGAAAACTCCGTCAGAAATATACCATTGTCTGATGATGAAGCGGCTTATTTAAAGGCTCATATCAAACATCTGAAAGAACTTGCTGAAAAAAGCTACGGCTTATACAATGAAAATCCATTTTTGGTTTGTGACGAAATTGGAAATATGGTATCGTATTGCCGCTTCCTGAAATTCTTCACAAATATTATCAGAGAATCTGATTTGCCGGAAAGCACTAAAGAAAAGGGAATATCAGCACACATTCTGCGTCACTCACGGCTTTCTCATTTAGCGCAAGCCGGTTGTTCCCCAAAGGCAATTGCGGTTTATGCTGGTCACAGCGATCCGGCATTTACCATGAAACAATACACTCATTACAGGTTGTCCGACCTTTATAATGAAATAATGTTTCATGACTCTAAGCATTAATCAATTCTTATGAGGGCATATTTGCTCTCAGTCTGGAGGAAATATGAATGTAAATTACATTGAAAATTGTATAGGAATGTTCTCAAAAATCAATATAAGCTGCCCAAAAGATGCCGTTGATGAAATAACTTCCTATATGATCAACAATCAAGTTATAGTGTTCGACCAAGGTGTTCCATACATACGGCATGAAAATTATTATCGTTGTATTATCGAAGAAGATATACTTATGATAATACTGAACCTTGTTGACGAAAACGAACGGTACAAGCTGAGAAGTTCAGTAATTAAAGAAGTTTACAGACGAATCAGGTTTGAGATTCGATTACAAAAAGACATTTCAGGAAACTTTTACAAGGCTCAAAAATATCTGAATCTGAAAAATGGTATTTTTAGTATTGATAAAGGAATACTCGTTGATGATAAAAAGGATCTGATTTTTGATTACAAGTTGGATTTTGAATATATTTCAAATTCCAATATTCATCAAGCCTTCACATTCAAAAAATATATCGAAACCAGCATAGGTTTGGATGGATGTGAATGTTTACTCCGCTCAACTGCTTATGCTATTTCTTCCCTTACAAAAGGACGAGTTGCGATAGTTCTTCAAGGAAAAGGACAAACAGGCAAATCAGTCTGGCTCTCATTCTTGGAGCATGTAATAGACCCGTCACTTAGGTCAAATGTCAGCTTTCACGAAATGACTAAGCAGGAATACTTGATAAAACTACTCGGAAAACGCATAAACCTATGCACCGATACCGATTCGGGTGTTCTTAGAAGTGAAGGTATCTTCAAGCGTATTACTGCTTCGGAAAAGGTTACAGCCCGTGATTTGTTTCAATCAGCAGTTGAGTTTACCCCAACGCTTAAAATAGTTGCCTGTACAAACAGCGAACTTAACTTTCAGCATCCCGATGACGAGATCTATGACCGTTTGGTTATAATCCCATTCAATAAGACTATTGAGAAAAAAGATCCCGATCTTGTTGAGAAACTTATCCGTGAAAAAGATGTAATACTATCTCTGGCATGTGATAGTTTAGTAAGACTTGTGAAAGAAGATTTCGATTTCAAAATGTGTGATGATGCAAAACTCTACCTTCAACGCAAGAGAGAAGAACTTCACCCCGAAAAAAGTTTTGCGGAGCAGAGACTTATTATTGACCCTGAAAGTGAGCTATCATCACTTAGCCTGTGGAATTCATTCAAACAATGGTGTTCAGACAATGTAGTTCAGCATATGGGACAAAAGAAATTCCTGAGATACATTGAGAACTATGACAAATCTGTAGTTAAAACTATGATAGGTCCGTCAAACAGACGTATCAACGGTTTTAAAGGAATAAGAATGAGAACCGACAACGATAAGGAGTGATTGATGTGAATAAAACTAATCATAGCAGAGATAGTCCGTAATGACAAGTCCCATTATGTAATGACATAGTATAACAAGATTAGCAAGCGTCATTACAATCAAAATTTTCCCAAACAGGAGGTCTTTATTTTGAGTGAAAACAAGAATTCGGACAAGTTTCAATTAAGAATGCCGTCCGATATAAAAGCTGAGATCAAACAGAGCGCTGATATGGCAGGTGTAAGCATGGCTGCCTATATGATAGAATGTGCGACTTCTAAAGATAAAATTGTTATCCTCAACAAAAGCGGAGAAATAGCAAAAGCTCTGACAGAAATCGTAATACACACAGAACATTCTTTACGCGGCAAGGATATTACTACAGAACTCGAACGCAGAATTCTTTCGGTTCTTGAAGAAGTTTCCTATAAGTTAAGCGTAATACTTGACGAAATTACCATTATGCATAATGGTGAAAGCGATGGTGATGTTTAATGTCCATTTTTAAATGTATAAATGGTTCAAATGACAACGTGGATGATTTTAAAAAAATCATCTTATATGTAACCGATAACTGCAAAACTGATAAGGGCAGACTTGTTGGAACATATGGATGCTCAAGAAACAATATCTTTCGTGATATGATGAATGTAAAAAAGGCATTCCAGAAACCGTTCGGAAAGCAGTATGAACATTGCGTCTGGTCTATAACTCCTGATATTCCAAGTATATCTGATGATGAATACCTGAACATGGCAATCAGAGCAGTGAATTTTTATGATGATTTCCAAACAGTATTTGCATTGCATAAAGACACTCGCATACGTCATATCCATTTTGTAAGAAATTCAGTTAATTTTAAAAACGGAAGAAAGTTCTCACAAAGTCCGTCAAAATTAAAAAGCCTGAAGCTGTATTATAATCATATTCTTGATGATTATAATCTTGATATAATAAAATGCAATCACATGGAATTTGTTGACAATGGAAAATATTCATTCGATAATGGATTCGATTTTCTTGAAATATTTGATGATATTCCTGAAAATAGAATGTCTGTTATAGTTGATGCTTCCGATGACAATGATTTTAACAGCCGGATCTACAATCCCGATTACCCAACTACAGTTGGCTTTGATAGTTTTTATACTCCGTATGAGGTGAATGATATGATTGATTTTAATAACCCGTATACACCTGCACCGTCAACATCAGATTGGCAAGCACCGCAAACTGCGTCTTTCCAAAACTGCAATTCACATCTGTTAATACCAAATATGGTAATTGATAACAGTAGAACGTGTGAATTTGTAGTTGATACTCCTGAAAACATGGCTAAGATTATGGGGCAAGTTGGAAATATTCCATCAATGCCGTTCAAGGAAGCCATCGGTAATGTTAATATCGGTGCAAGAGCAATGGCACAGCTTCAACAAAATAATGTTTTTGCCAATGTTACCGTTGACAACTCTACAAATATTTTCATAAGGCTTGAATCACACACGGATTCTCCAAATGTAACAAACGTACAATTTGAAGAAAAGAAATAATCTGCAAGAGCAGTTCCTTCGGGAACTGCTCATATATATTATATAACATGTATTGATAAAGGTCAAGAGATTTTTTCAATTTTTTCATAAATTGATGTCAAATTGATGTATTTTCCGTTTTCAAAGCAAAAAATCGCACCCTCCGAATCACTTCAAAGGGCGTAATTTTCACACTAATTTTACAAAACTTAATATGCTCTGACAGCTAAATTTTCTCTTGACAAACCTCAAAAAAGCCCGTAAAATGGGGATAAGAAAAGCACTATGCAAAACGCTGTGGGTTTTTTAGCCATTGTTCCCAAAGCTTTTGCATAGTGCTTTTCAAATTGGTTGCGGCGGCTGGATTTGAATTATAGCCTCTGTATTTTCTAAATTGTTCTG
>JAMPFN010000103.1 GCA_023664445.1 Clostridium sp.
TATGTACTTCTGCGTGCGTTTAGGCTTACGTTCCTTAAGTTCTTTAACTACGGTGTCTACGCCTTTTATTTCTATGAGAGCGTCTATCGAATTACCGCAGTGACCATATACGAAGTCCTCGCATTTACCAAGGTTATAGTCTAAATCGCATTTTGTAAATAAGCTTATGCGCTGCGCATCTCCGATGAACTCTTTGAACCATTTTTTCATTAGCCAACGGCGTTTGTTAGTATCGTTCTTGTTAGGTTTAAGAATGCGGAGATAATTTAATATCAATCCGGTAAACAATTTGCCGAGATTTTCAGTATCAAGCAGTTTAATGAAGTTAAAAGCGCGGTCGTTCCTCATTTGGATTTCAAATCTTCTCCAATCGAAATAATCGTCTGTTCCCTCCTCATATCCTTTTTCATATGCTTTATCATAAATACGAAACAAAATATCCGAACGAACAGAACCGCACATTATGGTATAACCCGAATAACCCGGGTGAAGTGTTACTGATAGTGAACGGTTTTTGAAACGTGTAACAAAATTATACAGAAGTATGGAATTTGCGAAAGATTTTAAAGGTATTTTTTTATTGAAATCATCATAAGCCACGTCAAGACGTGTTATATGATATTCGTCAGGATATTGCTTGAAATACTCAAAGAGATACAAAAAGCCGTCGTCATATTCGCAGTAAGTTTCAAACGCCCGACAGCCTTGTCCCGACATCTCGACCCATACGCCCTCGTTTCTGTGAGAGTTATAATGTATAGATATTCCCTCGAATATATATCTGTCCTGATATCCCTGCATTCCATATGTTTCGGTAAACTTACAGCCTGTCATTCCAAGAAGCTCCATTATTGATTCCGGACTGTGTATTTTGGAGGTAAAAGACAGCCAGTCAATAAGGATCTTATTCTCCTTATTCATTGAATTTTTTTCTTTCATGTCAAAACTCCGTTTTTTTAAGCTATAATTGAGTTTAAAGCACTTTTGTCTGTACGTTCTACCCCACTGTTAGCTACCGGGGGTTGAGGTCACGAACGACATCTTTTTTAGAGCGGCAGTAAGACGCGTTCCGTTCGCCTTTCGGCGAACAGGAAACGCGCTGACACCATTTATAAATAGCGCAAATCAGTATAAATCTTGCACAAAAGCATACAAATAAGACAATTATGTAAACAAATTGTAAATTGTCCTGTGCGGTCACGCACTACCACTTGCTTCTGTTCTTCAAAGCTCTTCGGCTTTTTTTCGCTCCGTCTGTAAATATACTTCTCTCCTCTCCCCTATTGGATAGTATTTCCGAATCGGAAATATACTGCTGTTCAAGAAGTCCCTGAACAAGTTCAGACGTATCATACAATTGTCGGTATTGGTTCTTTTGGATAACAATATTTGTTCTCATGATTCTTGGGTTATACATTGGATTCATCTGATACATTTCATATTCGTCTATATCAAAAGTGACTGCCTGAAGCATTCTTGTAAAAGGATATGACGGCATACTGTTGCACGAGGTAACGTCAGCCGTAATATCTCTTATCTGCTTGTCCAGAAGATTGAACCTCTGCACCGTTCCGAATATAACAAGCTTACGCTTTCTGCATTGACACAAATGCTGAAAAAGACTTTTAGGTACTGATTTCTTGCCGCCGACAAAATCGCGGCTGTTAAACAGCGTCCCTATTTCGTCTATCAGCACAATTGTATTTTTCGGAGCGTTCAATATATCCTCTACATTCGTAAGATGTATTATCCTTGTGCTTTCGGGAAAGTTAAGCAGATGTATATTTGTCAAAACTGTAAGCTGCGGATATCTGACGCATAGATTATACACGTCCGCAACCGCTTGACAGGTCTTGCCTTGTCCGAACTTTCCGGTATACAAATGTATTCCCCAGCCGTAAAAAAGCAGATTTTCATTAAATCTTAAATATGTAAGCAAATCATACACCAAATATGCAATGAGAACAGGCATGTTTTTTATGTACGCTGCAAGCAATTTTATCATTACCAACGACCTCCGAGAAAGTGTCTTGTTACTGTAAATATCATTTTCATGAACATTATTACAAGTCCAAAGGCTGATACAAAACGCATTATCAGAACGGCGAGTTCAAACTCGTTTGTGGGAACAACAGTCAGATCGCAGCCTAATTGCTGGAGCAACTCAATTATCGGATTCATTTTTTACACCTCCGAATATACTTTCATTTTTTTCAAGCACAAGTCCGTCCTCTATTTCTTTTAGTTCGCCTGTTTCAGGCATATCAGCCGACGGTATTATTTTTACCTTTTCATGCTTCTGCGGATGTCTGATTATATCTATCAGAAATCCTATCAAACCGATCATTGCAGATATTACGAACATCACAAGCAGTACAACGACCGCTAATTTTAACAATATCATTATTCTTTACCTCCGAATATCTTTACTATACTGCCGATAACTATTGATAATATCGCCATACCCAACACAATTGAAAGTATACTGAACCTATAACCGAATACGGGGATCTCTATTGACAGCAGCGAAAATACATAACTCATTATTTCTTTGAAATCTTCCATTTTATCTCCTTACAACAACGCTTTAACTATCGCGATCACTATTAATGCGGTCAATCCGAAACATATCAGCACCCATATCCAAACGGGGAATACCGCTAATACGCTTTTTATTAAATTGAAAAAATTCGTCGAGTATGTAATATACCCTTTTACATCTTCTAAGCTAACATTGCTTATATCAATATTAACATCATTTAGTAAAAGAGGATTATCGCTATAGTTAGAATTTATAGATATTTTTCCGTCTGACAAATCCATTGAAGTTTCAAAATTATCCTTTAATTTCTCCGCGTCAGAAAAACCGCCGTTACCGACAGAATTACCGCCTCTTACTGTTGTTGTAAAGTCAGGAATATCCAAAACGCTAAAACTGCATCTGTAAATTTCTGTATAAAGCGAATCATCGATAACATATTCGTCAAAATCTTCCTGCTTTTCAAAATCCGTACCGAGAATTGAACCAACAGTATCAACAAAATACCTGCTGCTAAACATATCAGACGGATATGCAAGATTTTCTATAGGCAAACAATTAAATCTTATATCATATGATTTTAATGGCTGTATATTTACATTTTCCCAATATATGTAATCTGTTAATGTTTGTCCCGGCTTTAAAAGATGAAAATAAAAATTACCGGTTTTTCTGTTTGCACACAATTTAGTTTCGGTTTTTAAACCTAAATACTTTTTTTCTTTTTTAACGGTTGAAGAATAGTATATTTCATCTGTTATGTAAAGCCAACGACAATTTTCATAGCTTGGAACTAAATACCGTGTTTCGTCCACATTATCTATACCATTTTCATTATCTTCATATTCGGAACTGACAATATATGCACACCATTGTATAGCTACATCTGAATTATTCGTAATCTCAAACTTAAAATAATCGTTCTGTCCCGTGTTTTTATCGAAGACTCTGTCCATATCAAACCCAAACTCGGGCGTTAATTTGACGTCTATCTGACTTTTGAGATTTTGAAAAGGTTCATTGCGAAAATTATGTCCGTTTATCTCTAAGTCACAATTACTGTAAATCTCTTCCCAATTAATAGAAGCTTGTTTTTGATTAATATAAACAAAAGAATTTTTATAGAAATCAGTACATGACGTGTTATAATAAAAATATTTCTCAGAATATGTGTCGGAAACAGACGGCGATAAATCTCTATTGTACAGATAAGAAACAGTTGTACCGGAAGTTGCAATAATATAAAAAGACACATATATTTCCGAATCGGATCTCAAGATATATTTATTATCATTAAGTTCAAAGCTTATGGGAGAAAATGAATAGATAATTTGAATGATATGACGTTCATTATTAACATAATCTCCGGAATTAACAGTTCCAAAATTATAAAGATAATAAAATTCTTTTTCTTCCGTATCGGTTTCATTCTGATATCTAAACCGATAATAATAAATCGAATAGCATGCAAGCTTAAACCTTGAAATTTTATCAGTTAAGTCATAATATGCATAATGACGCGTATCATTATTGCTTGAATAACTGCCAACTGTTCCGGCATACTCGGGATATTTTACAGATGATATTTTATCGTCATATTCTTTTATTTTTACTCCTGTCATATCCCCTGTTCCGCCTGATAAATAATATTGCTCCAAATCTGATAAAGGCTTTGCTTCCGCAGCCGATACCTTAACGGGAAACAATCCCGAAACAAGAACTATGCACAGCATTAACGCCGAGATTACCGCTAAAGCTTTATTTTTGGTTTTCATTTTTACATCACTCCTAAAAAATAAGGCTGTCTGCTAACAGCAAAACAACCTTATTTAAAATTTAAAATTACTTTCCGGCTTTCATAAGCTTGCGAAACAAGCCAACGCCTGCACCAACAACGCCTATTCCGATAAACACCAGTATAACAGGATTTCCTGTTACGCAACTAACAACTGCGTTGATTACGTCTGTAACTCCGCTTATTGCGCTCGATACTGACATACCCTCTCCCGCAGCTGTCATCATAAACATTGAATTCATGGCTTTACCTCCTACTTTTATTTTTTCTATAACAACAGCAAGCTGTCATTATTCCTCTGCTGCTTGCACGTTCTGTACTACGCCGTAACGGTCATAGCTTACAAATATAGTTTTTCCGACAAGACGCTGCCAATCTGATGCGCTCATAACTTTTCCGAATACCTCGCGGACATTTGCAAACTTGACTTTTACTACCTCTGTAATCTGCCCGTACGCGTTTTCGTTCTCTTTGCAGCAATGTATCATTATGTTATGATACTCGTTGCCCTCATATTTTCCCATTTTCTCGGCTATTCCTAATACTTGCATTTTTCTTTCCTTTCTCCCCTTACGGTTTTGGGGTTACCGATAATTTTGCTAATAGTTATTAGCTTGATACTATTATAGCATATTTGATTCCATTTTGGAATTGGTAAATATACTAAAATGGTATCAAAATATTTGTGAATATGTTATAATGGAATCAAAAGGAGGGATAATAATGTATTGTGAAAGTTTTCCAAGTAAATTGAAAAAGGCAAGAAATGATACGGGATTTACACAACGTGAAGTAGCAAAAGAATTAGGAATAACACAAAGCGTATTAGCAAGATATGAAACAGGAAAATTAGAACCGAATATTGAAGTGTTGGGATTATTAATTGATTTTTATAATATTAGTGCTGATTGGCTTATAGGAACTAAAGGAGGAAAGCAAAATTGAATTTAGGTGAAATAATTGAGTTATTAGGCGGAATATCAATAGGAATAATAGTTATAATTATAGTATACTTTATACTTCTATTAGCCAAAGTTTGGGATACTGCTAATTATACTAAAGAAAATTAAAAAAATACGAATGAATTACTTACTGCCATTGAAAAAATCAATATAAAAAATGATTTATTATATAAACAGTCCATAAAACAAACCGAATTATTAGAACGAATCGCAAAGGCTCTGGAACAGGAACAAGAGCCCTACATAATAGAAAAAAATGAAAAATAAACTTGACACCCTCTTTGATTTGATGTAAAATGTATTTGAAAGAGGGTGATTACTGTGACTGAATTTGAAAATCAAGTTTTATCCGCATTGAAAGAAATAAAATCTGATATTTCCGGCATGAAAGAGGATATATCAAGTTTGAAATCAGAAGTAACTACGATTAATAAACGATTGGACAACATCGAAAGCGACATCAATGTAATGAAAGAAGACATTGACGTCACAAGAACGGCAGCCAATTACAATGGCGAGAAGCTTGACGATCTTACATATACTCTAAAGAGTTTGAAAATTATTGCACCATAAAATTAAGCCTGTGGGGATTTCCTCACAAATTATTCAACTCCAAATAACAATACTGAAAACAAAATGGACACTATATAAAAGCAATGGTGGTGAATCAAATGAATATGCAAGAAACTGCAAGGCTTATACTTGGTCTTCGTGAAGCTGGTTGGAACGAAAAAAAGATTAATGATTTTTTGCTGTTTATCGAATCCGGCGAAGAACAGTACAAGCCTAAAAATAATGAAGAATCAGAAAAAAATAAAGAGGACAGTTAATGTCCTCTTTTTTTGTCTTAACGGCGCCGATCGGCGAGCATTGTTACACGAACTCTTTTGTTAAACGGTTACCTTACAAAAAATTTTTCACATAAAGCAATTAAGGGAGAAGCACCTGAAGTGTTTCACCCTGTTATATAGTGTGTAGCTGTAAGGTTCAGCTCTTATGGATAGTTCCGCAGAACCGCACAAAAAATGGAGAAGCTCTCACTTCTCCACCGTAACTTTTAGTTTTCCTGTTCCTTTGCTATTGCAATCTTGTCAAGCAATTCCACAATCTCTTCCGTTGTATAGTTATTTTTTTCACCGTTTGTAAAAATCAAACGAAGCTCATACAATGTCGCCATTTTTGTATCCTGTCTTTCCTTTTCGGTCATTTTCCTCACCTCTTGTATATATTTTACACCAAATCGTCGAGCTTGTCAAGCGCTCCCATGCCTCTGTAGTTACAGTTCTGCCGGACGTTTACAACCATTGAAAGCTGTGGAAACTATTGAAAGCAAGCTTGCAACAGTTCCCACATCTTACAACAGTTGAAAACGGTTTGAGGGTAACTGATAGTTTTTTTAAAAAATTCATATCATTGATTGATTAAAAAACAGAGTAAAAGTTAAGCCGGAAGCATGACTGCATACGGCTAAAGAAATGAGCCGTCAGGTTCTCCCCTAACGGCATTTTTATCAGCTATTGACAATCGCTATAATTATATTATTGTCGACTCTTTCCGCAAGGAAGGAGGTGAGCGCAAAATGATTAATAACATAATCTCATTTGTTTTGGCTGTCATGGCACGTGTGGCTGGTTACTACATATGCAAGTGGTTAGACAACCATAAGTCCGACAAGTAGCCCAAGTGAAAACCCGAGAGCGTGACCTCTCGGGTTTTCTTTTTTTGCGTGAACGCAAATAACCATAATCTCATTTGTGGTTGTTTTAATTATACACCTATCCCCTGCTTTTGTCAAGGGACTTTTTCATTTTGGTACGAATGGTATGTTAATTTATATTTAGCGCAATAACGTATTTTTTCCGAAAATGTTTTCGTTACCTCTTTTCTCTCTATTATACCATATCTGCGCGCTTTGCGCAAGCCGAGTGACCTCGGCAGGACAATTTCGCGTTATAAATTTTTTTGATCCAACATGGATATCGCGCAATTGAATTTTATTATCCCCGCAAGCGTTTTGTGCCGTTGTACGACGATGAACCGTGCGAATTTGTCCTGTGCGGTCACACACTTAGAATGTCATTTTGCGTTTCTGCTCGTTTTCAAACTTCTTGAAAAGCTTTTGAAGTTCTTCGGCTTCGTCTATCTGCATGATGCTGAATATCCATTTCTGCATTTCCTTGAGCATCTGAAAACGCTCCGCAGCTATTATAAGTTCAAGACAATCTGTTGTCGTAATTCGGCGGTATCTTAAATTTCTTTGAAGT
>JAMPFN010000104.1 GCA_023664445.1 Clostridium sp.
CTTGCGCCTATTGCATGTCTTGAATACGAGGTCAATGATTGTCCGCGAAAAGCCCGTAGCTACGGGATTTGTTGGCGTTTTAGGGGCGAAAATTTCAAGGTCAAAACCGTGATGCTTTTTGGGCGTTTTCACGAGATCTTTTAAATATCATAAAAATCTGTTTCTTAAACCCGTTTTAGAATGTATATCAGGTGCTTCCAAAAGAACTTTTAACGCCCTTTCCGATAAATATTCAACTGTTTTTCCTTTGCCTTTTTTAACAGGAACTTCTTAAATTTGCTTGAAAATTGATAATTCAATACAAATAACCTCCTGAAAAAGGTATGACAGATAAATCAAGAGCACAGTTTTTCAATCCGTTAAAATCAATGCAAAGATATGGTTTAGAAGCATCCGGATTGCTGTGCCCTAATATTTGGCTTATGGTTGACACCGGAATATTAGCGCTGAGCAGTTGCGTGCCAACGCTTCTTCTGAAACTGTGAAATCCTTTTTTAAGTTTTGAACTGCAAGTTAATCCGGACTTTTTCAAATTACTCTGAATAATAGAAGCAGCATGATCAGGCAGTTTATGATAAGGCGCTTTGGTTTAACATTTGCATTTGCAAAACACCAATTTAAACCTGACTTCTTTGGGACTTCTCCATCTCTTACACTATATAGCTCTAACCTTGGCATAAAAGCCATCCTTTTAAAAAAGAAAATCGTAAATACTGTCTGCCAACAGCTTTGCAAATAATGGTGGTACAGCATTACCTATCATTTTATAATCAAGAGCTGTACCTGTGATAAACTCATAATCATCAGGAAATGTCTGTAAACGGGCAGCTTCTCTGACGGTAATAGTTCTAAGCTGCCTTGAATCAGGATGAATATGCCTCAAACCGTCTTTATACAGATGAGCTGGTATTGTATTACTTGGCTCATTCCACCTGATAACATGATATTTATGAATATTGGACATTTTTCCAGTAATCCTGGTATACAACCGCTTTAATGCATCAGTTGAAATGTACTCGTTTCTGCCCGACTCAATATCCTCTGTAAGCAGCTTGAAGATTTCAATATCTCTTTTACTGCTGAATCGGGGAATATGATTAAGAACAGTAAAACTATCATCGGGAAAAGAATGAGAATATGTCTTGCTGCCAACCTTTTTAGGAGTATCAAGAGGAAACAGTGCAGGTAAATCTAATATAGCTTCTCTGACTGTTCTGGGCTTCTCGACCTTTTTAGCAGACAGCACTTCATTATAGAACTTATCTAATAACTGTTCAGGATTATCAAAACAGTTTTTTCTGAGAGCAAGAATAATAATTCTGCTTCTTTTCTGCGGAACTCCGTACTCTGTAAAGTTTATAATGGCTTTGGATAAATCATCAAGGATAACATATCCTGTTTCCCGGAATTTATCTTTGATAATATCAATAATAAATCGTTCACCATCACCGGGTCTCGCATTGAGTATACCAGGGACATTCTCAAAGATAAAAGCCTTTGGCTTATAGTGTTTTACAATTTCTATATAGTTTTCAAATAGATAGTTGCGGTAATCGTTTTTCATTCCGTCATTATCCCGAATACGACCTGCAACCGAGTAAGCCTGACAGGGTGGACCGCCGATTATAAGATCAACGATGCCGCCGTAGTCTTTAACCAAAGCATCAAGTCCATCAGAAGAACCGTACTCAGGATCATTCCAACCGTTAATAAGTTCATCAGTTCGTTGTATATCAAACTGTATAACACGCTTGTCTGCGTCAGCGTACTTCCATTTTTTCCGGAGATTATGTCTAAGAGTATCGCAAGGAGCTTTATCCCACTCGATGCAAGCGATAGTATTATAATGACCAGACTGTTTAAAGCCCTCGGTGAGACCGCCGCAACCTGCAAAAAGATCAATTGTGTTAACCATCGCTATCCTCCTTTGAAATAATAGCCTTAACAGCAAGTCCTAAATGATAACCAAGTAATGGCGGTACAGCATTGCCAACTTGTCGGTATTGCTGAGTTCTTGTTCCTGTAAACACAAAATCATCTGGAAATGATTGAAGTCTTGCATTTTCTCTTACAGTTGGAACTCTGTTGTACTCATAATGAAAATGATTTCTGTGACCTGTATCAATAGTTTTTGACGGATTGTTGCCATCATATCTGGTCCAGGCTTCGTGAAATTTACGACTTTCGCCTACACCTTTAGGTAAATCCTTGTAATTACCGCCCTCTGGAACAAGAGCTATCGTGTCCTTGACCATTTGTGTATGATTTGTTGCGGTGTGATTATGCAGGACAGTGCATTTGCTACGCATTAAACGCTGATATTCTGTTTTAGGTTCAGAAGTATATTTACTTTCTTCCAGACCAAGCGTATCTGTTAATGAAGGAAGATCACTTAATGCATCTCGACAGGTTATGTAGTTTTCAGGTGTAAAAATAGGTTTTGGAAAACATGGTTCGCCTAAATCTTTACGAATCCCCATAAATACAAGTCTTTTACGCATCTGTGGTACGCCATAATCCGCAGCAACAAGTATGCGTGACTCTACATTATAGCCTAATTTTCTGAAACGTTTTAATATCTCAGATTTAATCTCACCTTTATAAAGCGTTTCCATACCTGGTACATTTTCAATAATAAATGCTTTGGGATTATACTGCTTAACAACCTCAAAAACCGCAAGATACAGTTTGTTTCTCTTATCATCAAAATTTCTTGGACCGGTAAGAGAAAATCCCTGACAAGGAGGACCAGCTATGATAACATCAATCTCGCGTTTTCCTGCAATTCTTTTGATTTCATCAAATGTTTCCTGCTTTGACAGATCTGCATTCAGGGCAACCGCTCTGTTATGGTTTAATTTGAACGTTTCAAGGGCAGCGCTATCATTATCAACACCAACTATAACATCAAATCCTGCGTCCATAAACCCCTTAGACAAGCCACCACAGCCTGCAAACAAATCAATAGCGTACATATGTATTAACTCCTTATAGCTTTCCTGTTGTTAAAAACAGTCCGTAAACATTTTCTCTGTGATACCGAACATTATCCAAATCAGGCACGAAGAACTGATTGCTTGGAACTCTTATATTCTTTCCGTTGAAAGAATTGAGATATTCACTTGTGATTTTAGGGTGAACAACCACACGCAAATCATCGTCAAGTGTAAAGAAGCCTTTATCAAATGCCCAATGCAAATCGCGGCATAAAGCCATTCCATTATTAGGCAGGAACAAACCGCCATGACTTTTAGGCTTAATATGGGCTGCTTCAAGATTCATATATGATTCGTATTTTATAACAGTACCGGTAATTGCACAAAGGTTATCATAACCAACCATTATAAAGTCTCTGAAAGATACGGCATTAAATAACAAAGCAACATTATCAATAGAGGTTGCTATCTTATTAGTAACGGTCTCGTCAATAGCAACTTCGCATTCGTCAGACATAGCAAGTTTGCTGACTTTCTCCTCGAATTCGGTAATAGTGCCTTCATATATCCCATAACCGCCATTTATAGGATAATCTTCAATAGCCTTGTTCAGTTTATCATACAAGGCTGTTCCGCTTTTTTTCAAATAATCCAGGTAATAAATTGTCTGAGTTTCCTCATCCTCTGAAATTTCTGCTGATCTTATGATTATAATATCGTTTTCTGAGAACAACAACTTATGTTCTTCCAATTCTTTATTCAAATAGATACGGTATTCATTTCTCGGATGAGCAGCAGTTGAACCATGAAACTTATCGTTATGATATACATAGTTGCAGTAAACTTTTTTGCCAGAGTACAACGGAATAACAGGTAGCAGAGCTGAATCATTCAGCTGAGTCTCAGACAAAGGCGGAAACATAGCCGAAACTTCTTTATTCATGGAGGTTAATAGATACCGCCCTCTTTGCGGCTTACCGTTCTTAACGCTTCCTAATTCTTGAAATCCGCATTTTTTAAGATAGTATTTCATAAAGGCAGCCCCTTTCAAGCATAATTTCCCAATTTATTATATTATACTTCATTTTTTCAAATTTTTCAAGTCCTATTTACCACAAATCCAGGGCAACCGCATGAAAAAAATATAAAAATCTGCATCCTGTCAACAAATATATGGATATTTACTTGTTCGACAAGAGCAATATTTCAGCAAAAGTGAAGGCTGAGAAGTACGTCAAAATTACGGCAAAAACCATAATCGACATTGGCGGGTGCGTGACCGCACACGATGCGTCTCGGTATACTCTCCGTATAATTATAGAATAGTTCCGCGTGATTTTATCTTCGCGAGTCTTCTGCTACAGTTTCAAGCATAGGAAATGCGCGAATCGTCTTGCGCGGTCACGCGCCGTTTTACTCGCTTCGGAGTGAAAACAGACAAGGCTGAGATAGCGTTTTTCAGCGTAGAATCGACTAATATTTTCGTGCCTTCGGCTAATATATCAGAAAGCTTTGAAAGGTGTACTGGAGCATAAAAACGGCGGTAAAACACATTTCCACCGAGCCGTATGGAAATCGAGTTCGTTTAAAAATTGTTTAGCCCATATAAGTCTAACAGCATCAAACTCTTAGAGTATAATTTTCATATACTCAACCGTATCAAGGTCAATATCAGGATATACGAACCTTGTCAGGGCTCTGGTGAGCTGACATTTGAGCGCCTTATTTTCTTCAGATGTATGCTTAGGAATGCGTATTACAACTGTTGCTCCGCCATAAGTACGAATAGTGTCTATGTAATGTGTTTCAGTTTCTTCTTGATTTAACACCTCAATTCTTCCTGCTTTTTCATAAGGCGTAAGCTTTTCCGGTTCTTTCATAGATATCAACTCCTTTAGTTGAATATATGGGCATGAGTTTGTCTATAATGCTCTTAACGTTTTTTGGGATTCAGCCATTTGATCAGCCGCCATATCTTTGATTTATTGTGTAGAGGCTCTGCTTATCTTTCAAGTAAAGATTTTATTTTTTTGGATAAATAAAAAAGGTGCAAAGTCCATGATTAGACTTTACACCTTTTTAATTAATCATTTGGAATTTCAGGAAGTTCAAGCGGTTGTAATTTAAGTTTTATAAAATTGATTTTACTATCAATTTCTAATAATGTTTCAGTCGCGTTTTCCTTTTCCGCTTTTTTTCTTATACGCATTAACATTTCATATTCATCAATCAACCATGATTTGATTTCCATCTCACTTGACATTCAAAACACCTCCTTTACAATATATCTTATATTATATCAGGAATTTCGCAAAGTGTAAAGTCTATTTTATTTTCAAGATACTTACGCCTTGCCGTCTTATTCAGAAACGCATTTTTCATGGATGTATACTAAAAAGTATACAAGTATGATAAAATAAAAAATTAAATAGACGAAATGACTTTTGAGATTGTAAAAGCTTTCAAAATTTTACCTTTTCGGACAAAATAGATGTTCTGAACTTTGTGATGGGAAAGAAAAATAATAACATATTATTTAGAATCTGTCCACACGACTTGTTTTCAGAAAAATTATGCTCAAAAATCCGCATACATTTCCTATGTGGACAGATTCTTAGCAATTTACAAAAAAATTAACCGTTTTAAACTTTATTGTTTGCATTAAAGGAGAGCATTTTATATATACTGAATATAATGCGGAAGAAATTATTGGAACCTAATGGAAACAAACCAAAAGTCAAGCTGGCTTATGCATATCTTTTCTATGATAAATTACCGAAAATCTTTAAAAAAACGCCCTGCTTTTGTAAGGCGTTTAAATATATAAGGAGGGAAAATTTTGGAAGAATACGCAATTTATTTAAGAAAATCCCGTGCAGATGCCGAAGCAGAAGCAAGAGGAGAGGGCGAAACCTTGGCGCGTCATCAGGCTTTGCTTATGGAACTTGCAAAACGTCAAAAATTAGATATTGTCAAAATTTACAAAGAAATAGTCAGCGGTGACAGCATTTCCTCAAGACCTCAAATGCAAATTCTGTTGTCTGATCTCGCGCAGAATAAATATACCGGAGTTTTAGTCGTTGAAATTGAAAGACTTGCGCGCGGCGACACAATAGATCAGGGAATAGTTGCTCAGACATTCAAGCAGTCAGGTACAAAAATAATTACACCTGTTAAAATATACGATCCTGATAATGAATTTGATGAGGAATATTTTGAGTTTTCACTCTTTATGTCGCGTCGTGAGTACAAAACTATTAAAAGGCGTATGCAGGCAGGACGGCTTGCATCGGTAAAGGAAGGCAATTATATATGCTCACGAACTCCATACGGATATAAAAAAATTAATCCCGAGCCCAAGATCCATACTCTTGAAATAGTTCCCGAGGAAGCGGAAGTCATAAAACTTATTTATAAGATGTACCTTGACGGACATGGAGCTAAATTTATCGCTGCCGAGCTTAACCGCAACGGTATAAGTCCGCAGAAAAGTTTGCTTTGGGAATCATCAAGCATAAAAAAGATACTCGTTAATCCGCTTTATTGCGGTAAGATAGGTTGGAAAACAAAGTCGAACGGAGATACCGTCTATCAAGGTAAACATGAAGCGATAATATCAGAAGAAATATTTAATGCCGCTTTGGAAAAGAAAAAGATCAATCCTGCTGCACAGCTTCATCCTAATAATGTGCTTTTGAACTATTATCACGGCGTTATATATTGTAAAAACTGCGGGCATCAAATGAAACGCAGATTTATAGCCGGCAGCGGTAAGGAGCATATTTTGTGCGCCTATCGCCAATGTCAAGGAATTACTGTCAGCTCCTCGTTTCAAGAAGTAGATGATGCCGTTCTTGCAGCCTTTCGATACAGAGTAGAAAAATTAAATAAGCTTGACGCGGTTAATGAAATTTCACGAAAAGAGATCCAACCGGATAAAAGTCTTCCGATCAAAAAAGAACTTGATAAATTCAAGAAACAACAAGCTAAGCTTTATGATTTATTGGAACAGGAAATTTATGACATAAATACGTTTACAGAACGCTCAAATATAGTTGCCGAAAAAATCAAAACTCTTGAAACCGCACTTGCTGAAATAGAAAAATCAGCCGAACCAAAAAAACTTTCTGCTAAAGAATTGCTGATCCGACTTCAATATGTTCTGGATAATTTTAGTACTGCAGCTCCGGAAGAAAAAAATATCATGCTCAAAGGCGCTATCCGGAAAATATATTATACAAAAACTCAAAGAATGTGTAAAAATAAACCGCTTTCGGATCTGACTCTTGAAGTGGATTTCCTGTAAATATTTATGGCAATATCACACAATCTTTGTGCGGTATTGCCTTATGTACAACATAGATACTAATACAGACTGCAATACCCTGTAAAGATCAAAAATTCAAATCCAAAGCTTGCTAAAGCTATTATGTCGCAGCTTGGCGGACCTGACGGAGAGCTTTCAGCATCGATGCGTTATCTAAATCAGAGATATGCCGCAACAAGCGGAGAGGTTAAGGGACTGCTTACCGATATAGGTAGAGAAGCCTCAGAAATGGTGCATTCTGAGGCTTCAGCTTTTTTTGA
>JAMPFN010000105.1 GCA_023664445.1 Clostridium sp.
AAGAAAAATCAACGAAGTTTATCAGGAAAATTTGCCAAAAAGACGTGTGCATATGACTATGTGGACAGATTCTTAATGAACAGTTATAGTATACGAGTAGCCGTAAGTCTTTTCAGGTGCAAGACTTATGGCGTGGGCTTTCTTTTCAATATCGGGTTCGTCGTCGTCAAAATATGTAGGAACGGAAGTCCACGGTTCAAGGCATACAAAAGAGGCGTCGTCATTGCCTGTTGGCGACCATACGGTAATACATTTTGATTCAGGGAAATCAACAGTAACATAGCGCTGTGATTTTCTTGATTTAAGCGATACGCTTTTTGAGTTAGGATAGGGGAGTACCAATGAATCATAGTCAAAAAGCTCGCGGGTCATATCAAGTATATTTCCGTTTTCCATAACGACTTCATCTTTTCCGTTTACATTTCTTGTGACATGCTCGTTACTCTCATATTCAACGTAATAGTCTGTGAATGATTCGCCGTTTTCAAGCGGACAGTTGAATGCAGGGTGACCGCCGATATAGAAATACATGAGCCTGCTGTCGTTATTCGATACATAATGTTCCACTTTGACAGTATTTTCATATATACTATATTTCACGATAAACGTAAATTTATAAGGATATTGTGAAAGTGTACGTTCATTTTCAGTCAGCTTAAAGGATATGGAGTTTTCCGTTTTTTCATATAA
The DNA here is from genome assembly GCA_023664445.1 of Clostridium sp. Classification (GTDB taxonomy): domain Bacteria; phylum Bacillota; class Clostridia; order Oscillospirales; family Ruminococcaceae; genus Porcipelethomonas. Next base: position 691 of record JAMPFN010000105.1, read on the forward strand.
TTCAAACTCACTATCTCTGGCAAAGCCGTGATTAGCATTCATTTTGTACTGCTTTCCGTCGGCGTTGTATAAACCGTTTTTTGGAGAGCAGATAAAAGGAAAAAGTATCGGAGCATAACGCTTCCATGAATCACCGCATTGCCATAGATATTCAAGACCGTTTAAATTGATTGAATGAAGCTCTGCGCCGAATGTATCGGCAGTTAATTTGAGGTTATTATTTTTTAATTCATAAATCATAGTGTATTCTCTGTTTTATTTGTCAAAATATTCGACTTTTCCGCTTTCAATATTATAAACGGCGCTGATTATTTTGAATTCCGGGTCGCTTGACATGCTTTTTCTTATCTTATCTGCGCTGTATTGTGCATTAAGACAACTTGCACGGTACTCATTTTTTTCATCTCCGATAGCCTTGATTATATCATCGGTTATGGATTTTATATGACCGTCTGCGCCATTGTTAATTGCTGCTGCTACCGCTCCGCAATGGTCGTGTCCCATAACGACAACAAGATTTACTCCAAGATGATGTACGGCGTATTCAATACTTCCGAGCTGATGAGGATCTATTACGTTTCCCGCAACACGGATAACAAAAAGATCGCCTATTCCGGCGTTGAATATAACTTCCGGTATTGCTCTCGAATCGGAGCAGCCGATAATTACCGCATAGGGATTCTGACCGTTCTGACAAGTATAACTTCTTATTTCTCCGGAAATATCTCCGTTATTTTTGCCGTTGGCTACGTATTCTTCGTTGCCTTCCTTTAGTTTTTTTAACGCCTCATCTGCGGATAGATTTTTTGATTCTTCCTTATTCATGATAATTTTAACTCCTTTCAATTATGGTGAAATTTGGTATAGATTATTTTAAGGTAGCACCGTACAAGGATCGTGCTGAAGATATAACAGATAAATTCAGCAAAAGACCGCCAAGCTGTCTTTGTGTGATGATACCTTTTGACGTGATTGAAATTTAGGGCATATGCCCTGCATACTTATTCTTTTTGTTTAAGCTCTTCGATCAATGCGAGCAGTTCTTCATAATTACCGTTTTTAATAGCCATTTCAATTAATCCTAATAAAAATTTGAATTCTGCTGTTGTCATTTGCATCACCTCTTTCCTTAAATCAATGATTTTCGATATACAGGGAGCAAATTTTAAATTTGCGTATCTGCAAGAACTTTAAAATAAATTATAATAAACTTATTATATCATGATTAAATTAAAATTGCAATATTATTTTTAAAAAATTCGTCATAAATATTTTTATGCATTTTGTATCAAAACTCTTGAAATTTGTTTTTATATGTGGTATAATAAATACATAAGCATTTATTATAATTATTTTAATGCGCAATGCATATAGGACAATTATAGCGTAAATATAAATTTATTCTATAATAAGCTTAATGCAAGATACTAAGATGAAATACATATTCTTAATACTTGCAGCGGATCGCTGTATCGGATATTATGGCATTCTGATACGGTAAATATGACCGGCGGATTTGCCGGATAAGGAGGAATATACAGTGAAAGTAACTATTTCAGCAAGAAAAATGCAGGTTCCGCAGGCATTCCCTGATTACGCGGAAGAAAGGCTTGAATCAAAGCTCGGTAAATTTTTTGGGGATGAAGCCGACGTGAAGATAACAATGACCGAACACAAAGACCAGATAATTATGGAGCTTACTGTAAAGTACAATAATATGATCTATCGTGCCGAGAGAACGGCTGAAGATAAGAATGACGCTCTTGACAGCGCGATCGATAAAATAATTCGTCAGATAAGAAAAAATAAGACAAAGATAGAAAAGCGTCTGAAAGATACGGCGTTCAAAGAAGCTTATAACGATACTGTCGATGAACAGGTAGACTATGAGGTAATAAAGCATAAAACGTTCGTAATGCGCCCCATGAATGTTGACGAAGCAATACTTCAGATGAACATGTTAGGACATTCATTCTTTATGTTCTGTAATGCAAAAACCGGCGGAACTAATGTTGTTTATAAAAGAGATGACGGAAATTACGCTGTTTTAGAGCCGACAATGGAATAATTTTTATTAATACTAAAGCAGCACGTTAAAAGACAGGCACTCATAAAGAATTTTTTCGCCATAGCGCTTATGATTTTCAGTCAAAAGTGTTATGGCGTTGCTTGTTGCGGTAATCGGATTTCTTTCTAAGAGGCGGCTTCCGGTTTGGCAGATATGGCTTCTCTGAAATACGAGTAATCGAATATTAACAATAAGCCCCGAAGCAGTTATAAAATTGCTTTGGGACTTAGACTTCTTTATGAGCATCGAACAATGGGTAGCTTTAATTATGTTTATTTACGCAACCTTATTGAAATATCTTCCGGATTCTTTTGATTTATCGGGAATTCCAACATTAAATTTTTCCGCATTATCGTTTTTGATTTTTGTAACGGTTCTTGTTTCACCGCCTGAAACATAGGACTTGCCGCATTCGGGACATACGTCGGTTTTGAGCGTAACTGTCTGTGAAACGATCTCATTACCCTCACGTTCAGCTTTTGCGCGGTTGCGGACTACATGTTCATTTTCATGACCTAAAACAACCGCACGCGCGTTTTTTGGATTTATCTTTGCCGCAGATTTGAACGATACGCCTGGATCGTCAGAACCGTCCTTATACTTTCTGTTTTTACAGGTTTCGCATTCTTCCTTAGAAGTTGCCTTGTTCGTGCGTGAACTGAGATTTTTGATTTGCTTGTCAAGAGTATCGAGCTTATTTTGAAGCTCCGGAGAATTGTTAAGCTTTAACTGATTTTCACAATCACTTCGCTGCATTTTTAGGTCGGCAAGCTTCTGCTCCGGTGATATTCCTGCGCTGTTGGCAGAATACACACCGCTTCCTGTACCGATAGGTGAAATCATCATAAATTACCACTCCTTTTTATATAATATTAGTATCTTATGTAAGATCAACCGTCAATTCTTATAATACATATATGTTTCAATCAAAAAGAATCTGTCAGCAGTTCTGCTTATTACTGGTATTTATTTATAGTATCTATAATCTGCTGCTGAAGCTCCATAACTCCGCGTACTTTCTCAATCGCTTCCGGGTATTCATCTTGTCTCATAAGAGAAACCGCTTCTGAATACGCGTTATAAAGCGAGATCATTGAAAGATTACTTGTCATGCCTTTCATTGTATGCGCGTTTTCAAGTGCAGCTTTATGATCGCCGTTTTCATAGCAAGACAGTACCGGAAGTATTTCCACCTGATGCGGAAACTTTTTAAGAAGCTTTTCATAAAGAGTCATATTATGGTTAAGACGCTTATCCGCGTCAGAAATATCCACTCCGAGTTTTTCTAATTCATCTAATAAATTCATGATATGATCCTCCTGATGTTTGATTTTAAGCGGCGCTTTGCTTGAAAGCTTGTTTTAATTATCGTTATTATATCATAAAAATAATTATTTGTCAATAATTTCATTAAAATCAGTTTATGTCAATTAAAAGCAGGCAGCGAATCATAAAATGGAAGCGAATATGACCTTATAGGAGGACATTTTATTTTACATCATTGACAGATCAATATTTTTTAGTATTTCCTAATTTACAGCTTGATTTTTTCAATTGCATATTGTATAATTATATAAATGAGGCGAGTTAAGCTTGACAAATCTATTCGCCTTAGATATTATTCCGCAATGGAATTTTATTTATAAAGAAAGGGAAGTAGTTGCTTATGAAAAAATTAAAAAATTTAACAGGGGGGTACTGAATGCTCCTCTTAAACGGCGTGAATCAAATTTAGAATTATTTCGTATCATTACAATGCTGCTAATCGTGGCACATCATTTTGTAGTAAATTCGGGATTAATTAGTGCAGACGGTCCTATTGCAGCTAATCCAATGTCGGTAAACTCTATCTTTTTGCTTGTGTTTGGCGCATGGGGGAAAATCGGTATTAACTGCTTTGTAATGATAACAGGATACTTTATGTGTAAGTCGCAGATCACAGTAAAGAAATTTGCCAAGCTTATCTTGGAAATAATGCTGTACAGAATAATTATTTATCTTGTTTTCATTGTAAGCGGATATGAAAGTGTTTCCTTTACTAATCTGCTTAAAGCGTTGCTGCCTATTCCATACATAAAACAGAATTTCACCGGATGTTTTATTATTTTTTATCTGTTTATACCATTTCTGAACATATTTATTGGTAAGCTGACTGAACGTCAGCATTTTAAATTACTGTTATTGAATTTTTTTACATATATCCTATTCGGAACGATACATACAGGCGTGTTTGGTGTCGCTATGAATTATGTTTCGTGGTTTATGGTTTTGTTTTTTATCTCATCGTACATCAGACTTTATCCTAAAAAATGGTTTTCAAACAATAAAATCTGCGGTTGTCTCTTGCTTTTATCACTGATCATATCTATAGCAAGTATTGTTTGCTGCGTTTGGTTGGGCGCAAGGGTTAACAGATTTATTCCATTCTATTTTGTTACAGATTCAAATACGTTCCTTGCCGTTATGGTTGGAATATTTGCGTTTCTGTTTTTTAAAAATCTGCATATTCCTTTCAATAAATTTATCAATACTGTCGGCGCTTCTACATTTGGAGTATTGCTGATTCATGCAAATAGCGATGCTATGCGTCAATGGCTTTGGAAGGATGTACTTGACAATGTAGGGCATTATGATGAAAATTACATGCCGTTTTATGCAATTGGTTGTGTTTTAGCCATATTTATCGTTTGCGTTATTATTGACATCATAAGGATTAATCTGTTAGAGAAACCATTCTTCAAGTGGTGGGATAAGCATTTTGATAATTTTGCAAATGCTTATAAAAAGAAAGAGGACAAGTTCTTTCAGAAATTACACATTGAATGAAAGGTGAAAATTAAAAACCTGTGTTCATAGAAATGTCTTTTAGGCAAATTTTCTATGAACACAAGTTCTGAATCGGAGAGTTTAATATGAATGAAAAAATATACTGTCAAACAAAAGTAAATGTACTATTTTCATCTGACAGATTGCTAATTGAATTTTTAAAAGATCAATATTTAGCAGGAAGAAAGCTTATTATAAAAGGGGAGGCTTTATCATGTGGATTTGATGCTTACCCCTCCACAATGAAATGGGCAAAACCATTTGAGAATGAAATAATAAACGATGAGCAAAGGATTCACATTGTAGAGTCTATAAACAAAAATTTAGAAAATTGTTGTACCGGATTTAAGGTTATTTGGGAGGAAGAGTAAAAAGAATTATTAATATGTACATACAAAATATACTTTACAGAGTTTAGATATTTCTGTGGATTGCTATAATTAACCTATTCTTCATCTTTCTTTTTAGGATGTACATTTGCTAAAGGCGAACTTTCTGCTGCATTTTTTAATATTTCATTCGATAAATGCGTGTAGATTTCCGTCGTAGCAATACTTTTATGCCCTAAAATTTCTTTTAAAGTTAATGTGTCAACTTTTCCATGTTGGTACATTAATGTTGCAGCAGTATGACGCAGTTTATGTACAGAATAACCTTGTCCGGACAAACCTATTTTTCTCAAATGCAGCTCGACTATCTGCTCGACGCGTCTGCGGCTGATACGTTTATTTTTACGGCTTAAAAAAACCGCATCAGGATCAGTAACTGAATTTTCTCTTGATTTTATATACTCGACTAATGAATCGTGACACGCGTCATTAAAATAAACATATCTTTCTTTATTACCTTTACCAAGTAATTTCATTTTATTTTCGTTAAAATTTATATCTGATAAATTCAAGCCAACCAATTCGCTCAAACGCATTCCACAATTCAAAAAGAGAGTTATAATGCAATAATCTCTTAACGAATAATTACTATCGTCGTATGCGGAATCAAGCAATTCTTTGCTTTGCTCAAGAGTTAAATATTTGGGTAGAGAATTTTTTTGCCTTGGAAGCTCAAGATTAACCGTTGGATCTTCGGTAATTAGCATAGCAACCTTTGTCAGGTATTTATATAAACTTTTTAAAGATGAAATTTTTCTTGATATTGTTTTGGAATTATTATTTTTTTCACCTTGCAAAAAATATATATATTCATAAATTTTTTGCAATTTTATATTTTCAAGTTTTTTTACATCGAAATTTTTTATTGATATTTGATCAAATATAAGATCATCAGGTGAATCTATATATATCAGATACCGTAAAAATGACCTTATATCAATAAGATAGCCTTCAACTGTACGCTTTGATTTTCCTTTTGCAACTACAAGATTAAACCAATAATCATTTAAAAATTCGGGATATTCCTTTAATTTCATATATTTCTCCACTTCTTATTGCGCTAAATTTATATTTAGCGCAATAACGTATTTTTTCCGAAAATGTTTTCGTTACCTCTT
>JAMPFN010000106.1 GCA_023664445.1 Clostridium sp.
TGACCTTCTTTCTCCTGATGATGTTTTTGGTTGCACTTGACTTGACAATGTGCCTGATTCCCTTTGGAATCCTCATGATTTTTTGAAATACTACCCTTTGGGCAGTATTTCAAAAAATGTGGATAACCACATAGAACGTCCTTGGCAAGGATCAGAGAATAGTTTCTCACTAATAAATAAGTTATAGTTGCTGAATGGTAAAATTTATCATTTACAGTCCCCGACTATAGATACAGTCATTATTTTTCGCTTCTGCGACTCACAGCGTAAGCTGTGCCGGAGCGGAAGCTTGATTTTCTTTGGTTCATTTCTTGCATCAAGGCAAGAAATGAACATACTATGCAAATTCAACTTTTGAGAAGCTTGTGGGGGACTCTGTCCCCCAAGCCCCCTGCCAAAGGGAATGATTCCCTTTGGAAACCTCATGATTTTTTGAAATACTACCAGTATTTCAAAAAATGTGGATAACCACATAGAACGTCCTTGGCAAAGATCAGGAGATAAAGCAACTCAAAATCCTAAAAGTCGAAAAAGCCAAATCTAAAGTTTAGGTCAAGTCTTTTCAAAGGCTTGCAAATCCAATTGCCACGGAACGCTCCGCAAGAAAGGGCGTTCCCTAAAATTAGTTTAATATAAAAAAATAGGAGCTGTTTTATTTGAAAAAAATCATTTCCGCCGTTTCGGCAGCGATTCTGACTTTGGCGTTTTTTTCTTCAGTAACCGTAAACGCCGTTGAATTCACGCCGCCGTTTGACATAAATGCAAAATCCGTATATTTAATGAATCTTGACGAGGACTCGGTCATCTACCAGAAAAACGCCGAATCGGAACAGATGCCCGCTTCTCTCGTAAATATAATGGCTGCCGTTATTGTCCTTGAAAACTGCAGCAATCCCGACGAAGTCACCATAACAGCCGATAAAATGCTCTATGAAGAATTTGAAGACTACGAATACCCCGACGATCTGCGTTACGGCGAGATATGGGACGGGGACGAGCTTACAGTAACCGACTATCTTCACGCTTTAATGCTTACTTCCTCATGTGAAGCCGCAAATATCCTCGCGTATCATTTCGGGAACAAAAATATTTCCGCGTTCGTTGACATGATGAACCAAAAGGCAAAGGAAATAGGCGCGGAAAAAACTGTCTTTGCCAATCCGCACGGTCTTTACGATCCGAAGCAGGTGACGACCGCCTACGACATGGCAATAATCACCAAATACGCGCTCAGCGTCAAAGGCTTTGAAGCGATAGCGACCAAAGAGGAATATCCCGTAAACCCGAAAAAAGTCATCACCGATCACGGCGATTCATGGATGTGGTCTCACTCCAACACGATAACAAGCGCCGCAAGCGATTTTTATCTTTACGGCGTCAAGGGAATAAAAACGGGCAATCTCATTTTAAGCGGACGAAATCTTGTTACAATGGGCGTATACAACGGACATAGATATCTTCTCGTTCTGCTGAACGCTCCGTTTTACGACGAAGAGGGCGACTCAAAGTATTATCATCTGATCGACGCTTACAACATTATGAAGTGGGTATTCGAGCATTTTGAATACAAAGACCTTGTTAACGTAAATGAGGAAATAGCGGAAATAAAGGTCGAAAACTCCGACGGCAGCGGATATGTCCTTGTAAATCCGAAGCAGAATTATTCAACGCTTTGGTATGATGAGGTTGACATAACATCTGTACAGAAAGACATAAAGCTGTACGAAAATGTAAACGCGCCGATCGCAAAGGGACAAAAACTCGGCGAGATCGAACTGAAACTGTCCGATCAGATGATATCGAAAATCGACCTTATAGCGTCGGAAGCCGTTGAACGTTCCTTTGTGAAATTCAATCTTGAAACCTCAAAAGGATTTCTAAAATCAAAATGGATGACGCGCGCGATAATACTTTCCGTTTCGCTTTCACTTTTTTATCTCACGATCTGCATATTGGCGTTTGTGTATATGAAAAAGAATCCCAAAACAGGGCTTTCAAATAAAAAAATCGTTAAAAAGCTTTACGGCAATAAAAGAAAATAAATTTGATATGATAAAAGGAGGAATTTTTAATGGGCATTTCAGAAATAAACGGCGGAACGTCAGCTTACGGCTATACTAAAATTGATGCTAAAACAGATAATTCCAAAATGACGATGAGCGAATACAAATCTTACATTTACGGAAAAATATCAGATATGCGTCAAAACGGCTCCGTAGGCGGTAATTATATGGACGTTGATATATCCGACGAGGGCTTTAAGGCTATGAAAGAAAATCCCGAATATGAAAAGCATGTTATGGAACAGCTGAAAAACGCTTTTGATACGTCTGCGTTCAGCGGCGATGAAAGCTACACTATTTACCATATCGGAAAAAACCGCAATGAAATATACTGTGAAAAGCAGAAGGTTGAAAAACTCAGCAAAAAGCAGCTTGAGGAAAAAAGAGAACAAAGCGAACAGAACAAACGCAGGATCAAAAAGCAGCAGGAAGCGAAAATGCAGCATTATGCGGAATATAAAAAGATGCTCATGGAAAATTCTCTCAGAAAAGCCGAAATTGAACTCGATCATATCAAGGGCGAATATGACAACAGGAAAAGTAATACCAACAACATGAATGCCATTTCGTCTTACAGAGCGGTAATGGACGGTAAATCGGATATATGACCAAAAACTGCACCCATAAACTGTTTATTTAGGGGACGCTGTCCTCTGAACCCATGAACTTGTTTATCAGGGGGACTCTGTCCCCCTAACCCCCTGCTTAAGGGAACAAGTTCCCTTAAGAATCCCAGTTTAATTTTCTGTCTGTCCCACAAGGGACAGACAGAAAATTGAGAGGGAACTAAAAAAACTTGCACTTTAAGCAAAGATCAGGAGATAGTTTCTCACTAATAAATAAGCTATAATTGCTGAATGGTAAATACTATCATTTACAGTCCCCGTCTATAAAAGCAATCACTATCTCTCGCTTCCGCGACTTACAGCGCAGCTGTGCCGGAGCGGAAGCTTGATTTTCTTTGGATCAAGGTAAAAAATGAACATACTCATTGCATATCGGACAATTATAATAGTGTCAAAAAAGTAATTAGAGCCCTAAAGGCAACATCGGTGTTGCCTAAAATAAGGAGGAATATTTCATAATGATTGATTTAAAAGGAAGGTGGGTATTCATAACCGGCGCGGCTCGCGGTATCGGATATCTCACAGCAAAATTTATGGCTCAGAAAGGCTGCAATCTCATTCTTCACGGAAGAACGGCTGAGCATTGTGGAAAAATTATGAACGAGGTCAAGGCTTTTGGCGTTGAAGCATATGCCGTTGGAGCGGAACTGTCGGATCTGAATGCGGCAGAAAAAATGCTTGCGGAAATAGATTCGCTAGGCAAGCAGGTGGATATTGTTTTGAACAATGCCGGAATGCAGATAGCGTACCGCACAGAGTATTTCAAAACGCCTGTTTCCGACTATACCGAGAGCTTCAGGATCAACACGATAGCTCCCGCTATTATTTGCTATCATTTTATGCCGATGATGATCGAGCGCGGATTCGGACGTATTGTCAACACTACGAGCGGAATAAATCTTGAACCCGAACAGGCGGGATATTCCGCGAGCAAGGCAGCTCTTGACAAGATCACGATCGACATAGGCTCAAAGATCGAGGGAACTGACGTGATGATAAACCTTGCCGACCCGGGCTGGTGCAGAACGGATTTAGGCGGTCCTTACGCGCCAAATTCACCCGAAAGCGTAATTCCGGGGATCGTCGTCGGCGCATTTATAGACGATCGGAAATCGGGACGTTGTTTTAGAGCGCAGGATTTTACGGGACTTACTCTTGAAGAAGCTGTCGATAAAGCGGAGAGGGAATTTGACAGTCCGTACGGCAAATGATCGCTTATGTGAACAGACTCTGCACAAAGATTCAAAAATATATTTCCAATTTCTTGACAAAACATCTCGCATAAAGTATAATTATATATAAGTGTGACAGATAATAATATTTAGAACCTGTATTCATAGAATCTTCACACGTCTTTTCGGCAAATCTTCTATGAACACAGGTTCTTATCTGTGACTGCCTTATTTTATTAAAAACGGAGATGTTGAAATGAAAAAAGAACTTGCCAAGTCTTATGATCCGAAAGATTTTGAGGACAGAATATACAATTATTGGAATGATAACGGTTGCTTCAAGGCAAATATCGACAAAAGCAAAAAGCCCTATACAATCGTTATACCGCCGCCGAATATAACAGGTCAGCTCCACATGGGTCACGCGCTTGACGAAACATTGCAGGATATCCTCATAAGGTGGAAGAGAATGTCGGGCTACTGCGCGCTTTGGCTTCCGGGAACAGATCACGCCGCTATCGCCACAGAAGCCAAAATAGTCGAAGCTATGAAAAAAGACGGCGTTACCAAAGCGGATATCGGACGCGACGGCTTTATGGAACGCGCTTGGGCATGGAAAGAAAAGTTCGGCGGACGCATTGTTGAACAGCTCAAAAAACTCGGCTCTTCCTGCGACTGGTCGAGAGAACGCTTTACTATGGACGAGGGCTGTTCAAAAGCCGTCAAGGAAGCGTTTATCAATTACTATGAAAAGGGGCTTATTTACAGGGGCGAAAGGATCATAAACTGGTGTCCGCACTGCCGTACTTCCCTTTCCGACGCCGAAGTTGAATATGAAGATCAGGCAGGACACTTCTGGCATCTGAGATACAGGATCAAGGACAGCGACGAATATCTTGAGCTTGCAACGACGCGTCCCGAAACCCTTTTGGGAGATACCGCCGTTGCGGTAAATCCCGAGGACGAGCGTTATAAACATCTTGTCGGAAAGACCGTTATTCTTCCTATCGTCCACAGAGAAATACCCGTTGTTGCGGACGATTATGTTGAAATGGATTTCGGTACGGGCGTTGTTAAGATCACGCCTGCGCACGACCCCAACGACTTTGAAGTCGGTCTAAGGCATGATCTTCCCGTTATAAACGTCATGACGGACGACGCTAAGATAACCGACGATTACCCAAAATATGCGGGCATGGACAGATACGATGCAAGAAAGGCTATAGTTGCCGATCTTGAAGCCGAGGGCGCGCTTGTAAAGATCGAAGATTACAGCCATAACGTTGGAACATGCTACCGATGCGGAACGACGGTCGAGCCGAGAGTTTCCACACAATGGTTCGTTAAAATGAAGCCGCTCGCACAGCCTGCCATAGACGCTGTAAAAAATGGCGAAACAAAGTTTGTTCCCGAAAGATTTGAAAAGATATATTTCCATTGGCTTGAAAATATCCGCGACTGGTGTATTTCAAGACAGATATGGTGGGGACATCAGATACCGGCTTTCTACTGCGACGACTGCGGTGAAATGATCGTTACCAAGGAAGAAAAAGCGGTTTGTCCGAAATGCGGAAAAGAAATGCGCCGGGATCCCGATACGCTCGATACATGGTTTTCGTCCGCTCTATGGCCGTTTTCAACTCTCGGCTGGCCGGATAAAACGGAGGATTTCGACTACTTCTATCCTACAAACACACTCGTTACGGGCTATGATATAATACCGTTCTGGGTAATGAGAATGATGTTCTCCGCTATCGAATATACGGGAAAAGTTCCGTTCGACACGGTTCTTATCCATGGTCTTGTAAGAGATTCGCAGGGAAGAAAAATGTCTAAGTCGCTCGGAAACGGTATTGATCCGCTCGAGGTTATCGACGAATACGGCGCAGACGCTCTTAGGTTTATGCTTGCGACAGGAAATTCCCCGGGAAATGACATGCGCTATATCGATGAAAAGGTCAAGGCGGCAAGAAACTTCGCTAACAAGCTTTGGAACGCTTCAAGATTTATCATGATGAATCTTGACGACGATTTTGAGATAAAAGGTATTCCCGAAAATCTTACGCTCGAGGATAAATGGATAATCAGCAGGTTCAACACTCTTGCAAAAGAAATAAACGAAAACCTCGGCAAATTTGAACTGGGTATCGCGGTATCGAAGCTTTACGATTTTATTTGGGACGTTTACTGCGATTGGTATATCGAGCTGACAAAGCCGAGAATACTGGCAGGCGGTGAAACCAAAGATACCGCGCAGGCTGTTCTTGTATGGGTAATGAAAGGAATGCTCAAGCTTCTGCACCCGTTTATGCCGTATATCACAGAGGAAATATGGCAGGCTCTGACAAATGAAAGCGGTTCTATCATGCTGGCGGATTTCCCCGTTTACGATGAAAAGTATTCGTTCAAGGTTGAAGAAGAGGATTTCAGCAAGATAATCGAGGCTATAAAGGCTGTCAGGGCGAGAAGAACGGAAATGAACGTTCCGCCGTCTGTCAAGGCAAAGATCTATATAGAAACAAAGTATACGCAGTTATTTGACAAATGCGGCATTTTCTTTGAAAAGCTTGCGTCCGCATCCGAAATTGAAACAGGAGAAAAATTTGAGATAGAGGACGCCGTAACCGCTGTAACAGATTGCGCGAGATTATTTATACCGCTTGCGGAGCTTATCGACAAGGATAAGGAAACGGCGCGTCTTGAAAAGGAAAAGGCAAAGGTACAAAAGGACATCGACTTTTTAAGCGGAAAGCTGAATAACGAGGGATTCCTTGCAAAAGCCCCCGAAAAGCTGATAGAAGCCGAAAAAGCGAAGCTTGCAAAGGCAGAAGAAAAAATGGCAAAGATAAAACAGTCTATGGAAGCTTTGAAATAAGCATCAAAAAAACAAATCTAAAGTTTAGGTCAAGCCTTTTTAAAGGCTTGGTGCGTGACCGCACACGACGTATCACGGTAAGGTCTGCATGAATTTTCAAAAAACCCCGCGTTATTTTATATTCGCGAGCCATTTATTGTCATTTCAAAGAGGGGACGCTTTGTAGTTGAAAGTGTCCCCTTAAAGTATTTATATGTTCGTTTCTTGCCTTGATGCAAGAAACGAACCAAAGAAAATCAAGCTT
>JAMPFN010000107.1 GCA_023664445.1 Clostridium sp.
GGATTCCAAAGGAAATCATTTCCTTTGGCAGGGGGCTTGGGGGACAGAGTCCCCCATAATACGCAAAAGATCGGCTGATTGTGCTCAGCCGATCTGTTTTTGCTTTTTTGTTTACGAAATCAACCGTCCAGATAGGACTTAACCAATACCTGAAGAAGTTCGTCTCTGTCAATATGACGAATAATGCTTCTTGCATTGTTGTATGTGGTTATGTATGTCGGATCCTCGGAAAGGATATAACCTACAATCTGATTTATGGGGTTGTAGCCTTTCTGGATCAAGGCGTCATATATTATTGTGAGATTTCGTTTAAGCTCTGTTTCTTTTTCATCGTTAACTGAAAAAGTCATTGTCTTGTCACACATTTAACTTTTGCCCCCTTTATAAAGTTATTATGTGTTTATTATAACCCATATTCATAGAATAAACAAGGTTTTTAAAAAAAAATTTATGTTTTGGAGAAGTTTAACATATTAATTTTATCTATAATGCACAAACATACTTGTTATCAGGGAAATAATGCACAAATACCGTCTATGGCTTTTTCGGTATTGCCTTAAAATTTATTCAAAAAAATAACGCGGAAACTATTGACAAATCTCCCTCATGGGTGTATAATACTTTTTGTAAGTGTTCTATTCGTAATAATACGCTTACAATAATAACTAAAGGAGATGAACATAATGAAAAGCTTCTTTAAAAGAGTAAACAGAGGTCTGATTCTTGCCGCCGCGGTTCTTATAGGCTTTATCATATTCGTTATAAGCGATACGATAAGCTTTAAGAAATGCAAGCCGGAAATCGAAAATGCGGTAATAGAATACACAGACTCTCTTGCGGAATGTGCCGTTACGGCGGCGTCGGAAGAAGAATTTTCAAAAAAGACAGAGGACATGCTTGCAAAGCATTGGTGCTCGGACAAAATCTCGGAAGGAAACGGTCTTTTTTATATGACGAATTTAAGCGATATGAGAAATCAGCTTAAAACCGTCGGAAATGAAACGTATTCCCAAACCTCAAATACAGGTAATGTCACAAAATGGGAAGCAAGACCTTATTCCTTCCAAATCAAGAAAACGGGTACGGGCGTGGCAATGGTCGATTTTTCCTGCGATATTACAGCCGAATTTACCGGAGATCCCTACCTTATAACTCCCGGTGAAATAATGAAGGTCAGCGATTTCTTATACGACGAATATAAAACAAGCGGCGACAGTATGAAAATAACTCTCAGCTTATATATTGAGATTAAAATGAGAGAAACATCCGACGGCTGGAAAATATGCAGATCGCAGTCATGGGGTTGGGAAGAACCTCAATTAACTACCATAGATAGCTCGGAAGGAGGCGGCAAGCAATGAATCCCGCACTTAAAATAAAACATCTTAACAAATATTTCGGTAAAAAACAGATACTGCATGACATTTCCTTTGAAACATATCCCGGAGAAGTATTCGGATTTTTAGGTCCGAACGGCGCAGGAAAAACCACAACCATAAAAATAGCTGTAGGACTTCTAAGACTTGACGACGGTGACATAGAGATAAACGGAAAAAGCCTTGTCAAAAATTACGAAGCCGCAATATCGGATATCGGCGGAATAGTTGAAAATCCCGAATTTTACAAATACATGACGGGAATGCAGAATCTTGAACAATATGCGAGAATGAGGGGCGGTATAGACCGTAATAGAATAAACGAAGTCGTTGAGATAGTGAAGCTTAAAAACCGTATAAACGACAAGGTTAAAAAGTATTCTCTCGGAATGCGTCAAAGACTTGGCGTTGCGCAGGCTATACTCCACCGTCCGAAGCTTCTTATTCTCGACGAGCCGACAAACGGTCTTGATCCGGCAGGCATAAAGGAACTGCGCGACATACTCAAAAATCTGGCGCACAAGGAAAAGATCTGCGTTATCGTATCAAGTCATCTTATGTCGGAAATGGAACTTATGTGCGACAGAGTCGGTATTCTTGTAAACGGCGAAATGAAAGGCGTTCATACCGTCGAAGAAATGATATCCTCGTCAAGCGGCACATATTCAGAGTATATTTTAAGGGTAAGCGACTGCAACCGGGCTTTGGAAGCGCTTGATTTTATTGCGCCCGAAAATAAGTCGGCAGAGGACGAAAAACACATAAAAATAAAGCTTGACAGAGAAAATGAGGAAGAAGAGCTTTTTGAAATCACCGCACACATCATTTCAAAGGGCATCAGACTCGGAACTGTTTCGCCTGTTGAAAACAAAAAGCTTGAAGACGTATTTATTGAACTGACAAAGTCGGGAGGTGTTCAGATTGGGTAAATTTATCGGACTTGTAAAAAATGAATATATAAAACAGATTCACAAGGTCGGCGTATGGGTAATGCTTATCATACTTCTGCTGTCCGCTATCGGATCTTCGGGGTTTGCGCTGCTTGCGAAAAACATCGACGAAAGTTTCGGAGACTCTTTGGAAAACGACATTATCGAAAGCTATCAGTCGGAACTGACGCATCTTGAAAGCGCTAAACCGGACGGCTGGGAACATGATGCGGAAATGTATCAATATTTCATTAACAATAAGCTTACGGATGGCTGGAAACTTGAAGCCGCGGAAACTATGTTTAATATAAAATCCTTATCCGGCATATTGGAAGCGTCAGGTTCAAATCAGCTTTCAGCCGCCATTGACAATATTGATAAATCCATAAAGAACAACGAATGGAAAGCTTTTTATCAGGCGGCAATAGATATTTCTGAAGATCACCCCAATATAATTGACGAATCCGATATAGCTTTATATAAAGAATGTCTTGAAGAGGATATAGTTCCCGAAGATGATAACTGGAAATATAATACCGTATCAGAGCTTATGATCTGCAAGTACGCTCTTAAAACAGCCGAAGAAAACAAAGCGTCGGGAATACCGGTTGATGTGGAAGAAATGAATCTCAACAATGAAAAATGCAAAAAATATCAATACCGTCTTGACAACAATATCGAATTTGACATATCCGAAAATCAAAGCTGGATCGACGGAAATTACAATTTCTGGTCTGTTTTCTGTTCAAGTTCATCTATAGTATCTTTTATAGGAGTTTTCGTAATAATTATTGCAGGCGGAATAGTTTCGGGAGAATTTTCATCGGGAACGATCAAATTCCTCATGATAAATCCTGTAAAGCGTTGGAAAATACTCGTTTCCAAATACTTCACCGCTATGACGCTGGGATATATCGCAATGCTTGGCGTTTACATTATTTCCATGCTGACAACAATGCTGCTTTTCGGAGCGGAAAACTTGGGTGCTTCATACATTACCGTATCTGGCGATAAGGTAAGCGAGATATCCGGATTTTTATATATTGCAAAGCTCTATCTTATAAAAAGCGTTGGTTTTATCGTAATGGGATCTCTTGCCTTTGCTATATCGTCTCTTTTCAGAAGCTCGGCGCTTGCTATAGGAATAAGCGTTATGGCTTATACGGGCGGAAGCACGGTTACGATGGTGCTTTCACAGTTACAATTCGACTGGGGAAGATATCTTATATTCTCAAATCTTGACCTTACGTCAATAGCGGAAGGAAACTCGATGTTTACCGACCAGACCGTAGGAGCGGCTTTGGCGGTAATAGCCGTTCACATGATAATTTTCCTGCTTACGGCTTGGGACGGATTTACAAGGAGAGAAGTGTGATTCTCTTTGGCAAAAATAAAGGGACGCTCTATAATTGAAAGCGTCCCTTTTATTTTTAACGATAATATATATATTATCAGTCTATCTCCACAGCTACCTTTACATTTTTTCTGACAGCTCCCGCACGCATTATAGTACGGATAGCTTTTGCGATCCTGCCCTGCTTACCGATAACTCTTCCCATATCGTCAGGAGCAACATTGAGATGAAACACGATAACGCCCTCTTCATTAGGCTCGTCCTCTGTGATATTTATTGCTGTCTTATCTTCAACAAGTTCTTCTACTATTGCATATAACAGTTCTTTCATAAAATACCTCCTTTTTAAACCCGTCCACATTAATTCCACGCAATTCAATTTTTGAGAAGTTTAGTGGGGACGCTGTCCCCCAACCCCCTGCCAAAGGGAATACCTCTTACAGAGCCGTCCCCTCTGTCAGCTTCGCTGACATCTCCCCACCCTGTGGGGAGTCACCTTTGGAATCCTCATGATTTTTAGTAATACTTTCCCCAAGGGGAAGTATTACTAAAAATGAGAGTACCCACATGAAACATTCTTGGCAAGGATCAGGAGATAAAGCACCTCAAAATTCTTAACATTGAATTGCATGCATTAAGTCAATACTGTGGAATCAAGTTATTAATTTTAAAGGCAAGAGTTTTTCTCTTGCCCCATAAGCGTTTATTAAAGTACGCCTTCTTTTTTAAGAATATTCTTGACCGTATCAGTAGGCTGCGCGCCGTCTGCTATCCATTTCTTTGCCTTTTCAGCGTCAACTGAAACTGCTGACGGATCCTTTGTAGGATCATAGTAACCTATCTCCTCAATGAATCTTCCATCTCTCGGATATCTTGAATCTGCAACAACTATACGATAAAAAGGAGCTTTTTTAGCGCCCATTCTTCTAAGTCTGATCTTAACTGCCATTTATTTCACCTCCGCAACGCTAATTTCAAAAGTTGTTCTCATAGAAAAAGCGTTGAAAACAACTTCTCATATATCAATGCTTTTGCATTAATAATTTTAACCCATAGGCGGCATCTTGTCAAAATTCATTCCTGCAAGACGCTTCATCATTTTTTTATTTTTCATACCCTTTGAACCGTTAAGCTGTTTCATCATTTTGCTCATCTGTTCAAATTGTTTCAAAAGCTTATTTACCTCTGTAACATCATTTCCGCTTCCTGCGGCGATCCTTCTCTTTCTTGAAGGATTTATTATAGAGGGTTTTTCTCTCTCTGCTTTTGTCATCGACGTTATAATAGCCTCTATACGCACAAATTGTCTTTCGTCAACATCTACGTCTTTAAGCTTATCGCCGACTCCCGGCAGCATTGAAAGTATAGATTTGATAGAACCCATTTTCTGTATCTGTTTCAACTGTGCCAACAAATCGTTCATATCAAATTTATTTTCCTGAAGCTTTTTGGCAACCGCTTCCGCTTCCTTCTTATCGATTATATCCTCGGCCTTTTCAATGAGCGTCATCACATCGCCCATACCAAGTATTCTTGAAGCCATTCGTTCAGGGTGAAACTGTTCAAACTCGTCAAGCTTTTCACCTGTTCCGACATATTTTATCGGCTTTCCCGTAACAGCAAGAACAGACAGCGCCGCGCCTCCTCTTGTATCGGAATCAAGCTTTGACATCAGAACGCTGTCTATACCAAGCGCGTCGTCAAATGATTTTGCAACATTTACCGCGTCCTGACCCGTCATAGCGTCAACCACAAGCATTATCTCGCTTGGATTCACCTCGGCTTTTATATTTTTCAGCTCGTCCATGAGCTGTTCGTCTATATGAAGACGTCCGGCAGTATCGAGGATTATAACATCGTTGCCGTAATCCTTAGCATGGGCAACTGCCTGCTTTGCAATGACAACAGGATTAAGCTGTCCCATTTCAAAAACCTTGACGCCTGCCTTATCTCCCACGACCTGCAGCTGATTAATAGCCGCCGGACGATAAATATCACAGGCAACGAGCAGCGGTCTGTGCCCTTCTTTTTTGAAATATTTTGCAAGCTTTGCCGAATGGGTTGTTTTACCTGAACCCTGAAGTCCGCACATCATGATAATGCACGGTCCCTTAGAGGGGAAATTTATTCTTTCATTGGAATTTCCCATAAGCTCGCAAAGCTCGTCTTTTACTATCTTTACGACCTGCTGTGCCGGAGTAAGGCTTTCAAGCACCTCCGCACCCACAGCTTTTTCCGATACCTTAGCCACAAAATCCTTTACGACCTTATAGCTTACGTCCGCTTCAAGAAGCGCCATTCTGACTTCTCTCATAGCTTCCTTTATATCCGATTCGGTAAGCTTTCCTCTTGACTTAAGCTTTCTGAAAACGTTATTTAATTTTTCGGAAAGTCCCTCAAATGCCATAACAGCGCTCCCTTCTAAAATATTTCCAAGCCGTCTTTAGCAAGCTTTTTTATTATGCCCAGCTTATCGGCTCGATTATTTTCTTCTTTTTCGGCAAGGAGATATATTTCCTCAAAGCTTTCTCTGCACTTTGTTATTTTTTCAGCAAGACAAAGCTTTGCCTCAAAGTCATTGAGAAGCTGTTCGCTTCGTTTTATACTATCCCTTACCGCCTGACGCGTAACTCCCTCCGACTGTGATATTTCTACCAATGAAAAATCCTCCCAATAATAAAGCTCCATGACATTTCTCTGCTTTTCAGTCAGCATACTGCCGTATACATCAAGCAAAAGAGCATAATCGAGGTTTTTCATTTAATTATCACTCCATAATGTGTAAAGTTAATCGACTTTACACATTATACCACGCCTAAAGCCATTTGTCAAGAGTTTTTTAATGCACGCAAATTAATTTTTGAGAAACTTATGGGGGACTCCGTCCCCTGACCTTCTGCCACATAGGGGACTCTGTCCCCTAACCCCCTGCTTAAGGGAACATTCTCTACGAGCCGTCCCCTCTGTCACTTCGTGACATCTCCCCGCCCCGCGGGGAGTCACCCATAAGAATCCCGATTTAATTTTCTATCCGTCCCAAAAAGGACGGATAGAAAATTGAAAGGAAACTAAAAACTTGCACTTTAAGCAAAAATCGGGAGATAAAGCCCTCAAAATTGCAAATCATAATTGCTGAATGGTAAACACTATCATTTACAGTCCCCGTCTATAAAACCAATCCCTATTTTTCGCTTCTGCGACTCACAGCGTAAGCTGTGCCGGAGCGGAAGCTTGATTTTCTTTGGTTCGTTTCTTGCATCAAGGCAAGAAATGAACATATTACGC
>JAMPFN010000108.1 GCA_023664445.1 Clostridium sp.
GGTGGACTGTTTTTAGGCGAGGGGACGCCCTGCAAGAGAGGGCGTCCCCTTAAAAAAGTTTTTTGTATAGGTTTAGACCTCCCCACGAAGGTCTTTTATAGTGAACGTCAAAAATGATTTGACGTTCACTATAAATAAATTATTATTTGAAGTTGAAATCTGCTTCTCCCACACCTGTGTCTAAATCTATTTGGATCTTTTTGCGATTTTCGGAGCTGTTATCGCTGTAATTAATTTCGCAATTAATATCTGCCATTCCGTCGGTGTCTATCTGATAGTCGTTTCTGAAGCCGTCAATATCGAATTTTGCGTAACCGACGCCGATAGATATATCGGTATCGCCCAAGATCTTTCCCTGAAAGTTGATTTCACCGACACCTGTGTCAATATCCGATCTGCCAAGTGCAGAGTCGGTTATTTTTATTTCTCCGACGCCGCCTTCAAGTTTCAGGTTATCAACATTCAGACCTATAAATTCAATATCTCCGACGCCGCAGTCAATATCTGATTTTTCACAAGTAAGATTTTCAAATACAAACTCTCCTACTCCGCAGTCAATATTCATGTCTTCGTATGTTTTTTCGGGTATGATTATATCGAATTTTCTGTTGTCTTTTTGAGCGTTACCCCAAAACTTTCCAAAAAACATATTTTTATGCCATTTTTCTTCGTTTGATTCTATCTTGAATGTGTTTCCCGACACTTCGATATTGACGGTTTCCTTAGGAATATTTTCCGCCTTTACCGTTATTTTGTCGGTATCTGCCGTCTTTATGCTGAATTCGCCGACAGCAAGTTCAAAATCGAGATTATGCACTTCTCTTGCGTCAAAGCTTGTGTCGATATTTTCAAGATCGTTCGGGTCTAATTTGTATTTATTTCCGCTTACAAAATAAAAGATAAGACCTGAGAGAAAAATAGCGGCGCCTATAATAATTACAATTAACGCAATCGGAAAATGTTTCTTTTTTTCATTCATTACTGTGTCCTCTCTTTGCCTGAAATTTTCTTGAAAGCGTCGATATGCTTTTTATTATCCATGATATAAGATTAATGATACCTTTAAATGCGGGCTTTACAATAAGTCCAAGCAGACCGGCAATCGAAATTCCTAATCCAAACATCATCAGCCCTATTGGGGGAGCTGATATCAATACCGTAACCCCCGCGGCTATAAAAGCGACGCAAACCGCAAAAAGTGCGATAAATACGGCGATTATTGCGGCAAATATTCCGAATAACGCTCCAAAAACACCACAAACAATACCTATCCATATAGGAAATGTAACTATCAGAACAATAATGGTGATAATAATCTTTGCGCTGTTATCGGTTTTATTTTTCGTATTTGAATCTGATGATATTTCCGGTTTTCTGTCGGGATCAATGTTGTTTTCGATAAGTATTTGCCTCGATATTTCCTTTGGATCTCCAAACTCGGATATTTTCTTCTGTTCGTTTTCGATCCCTGCGTCGTCAAAAAGCTCATTGTAATATCTTATTGCTTCATTTCTTTCATCGGCAGGGAGTGCGCTCAGATTTTTTTCCAGTATATAAATAAATTCTGCTCTGTTCATTTTTCATCCATCCCCATCATTAAAATTTTGTCAATTTTTTTCTTGTGTTCAGACCACTCCATTCGATATTGTTCCAAAGCGTTTATCCCATTGTCGGTGATTTTGTAATATCTGCGGTTGCGTCCCATAAATTCTTTGTCATAGGTTTCAAGCAGAGCGTTTTTTTGCAAACGCCTCAGAACGGGATACAGCGTTGATTCCGAAATATCAACGGCTTTGCGAAGATTCTGTGTTATTTCATAGCCGTAGTTATCGCTTTTTTTAACGAGAGAAAGTACCATTGCGTCAAGTAATCCGGCATTTATAGGTATTCCCATTGTTGATCTCCTTTCCGTATTGATCTATATAGTCAATTGACTATAAAACTGACAAGTATAGTAAACGGCAAATTTATTTGGCATTTACTATCTGCCGATTTGCATGCAGCGAACGCAGTAAACAGATGTGCAAGGCATTTTCAATAATTATGCTTGATATATCATGTTTAATGTTGTATTGCTAACTATATTATACGTCATATAATATAGTTTGTCAATATAATATTATGATTTTCGTAATAATAAACAATATATAAGTATATTTATGGTGATTTTATATAAGAATCTCCGATAAAACCTTGTGTAATTTTATCGGAGATGCGTATTTTTATTTCAGCCACTGCGCAAGTATTTTTGCAAGAGAAATATTTTCAATGGGTTTTGCGATATGGTCGTTCATACCGCTTTTCAGCGAAAGTTCGATATCGGACGGATAAGAGTTAGCCGAAGCCGCTATTATCGGTATTTCTTTAAGATCGCTTCTGTCGCTTGCTCTTATAGTACGCGTTGCTTCATATCCGTCAAGTATCGGCATCATTATATCCATAAGTACTGCGTCGTATTTATCCGGTTTGGAATCAAATATAATATTAACAGCTTCTTTACCGTCATATGCGCTGTCGACGTCAAATCCCATTTCCCGAAGTATTTCGGAGATTATCTCATTGTTTATTTCATTATCTTCAACAACAAGTATTCTCTTGCCCGTAAAGTCAACGGTATGCTTAAAGTCGGGTTTATTTTCAGTTTTATTTGCAGCATCGGGAAGCTTCAGGAAAAAGGTAGCCGTAAATTCCGAGCCTTCACCGTAAACGCTGTTAACAGTTATGTTTCCGCCCATGAGATTGGTCATATTTCTGACAATATACAGTCCCAGTCCTGATCCGGCATTTGAACCTTTTCGATTATCCGCCGCCTGTTCAAACGGTTCATATATCTTGTCTATAAACTCTTCTTTAATACCTATTCCGTTATCCTTAACTGTAAATTTATAATACCCGAAGCCTGTACGCCGTCCTTTTCCTTCTTCTAATACAGCGGAGATATTGCCGCCGTTTTCCGTAAATTTTACAGAATTGCTCAAAAGCGCGTTAAATATCTGCATAATGCGCGTAGGGTCACAAATGACTGAATTATGCTTTATTTCGTCGGCAGATACTTCAAGAGTGATATTTTTTTTAATAGCCGATTCTTTTATTTGTTCTGTTACCTTTGAGAGTAAAATTGTAAGGTCTGACGATTCTTCCGAAAGAGTTACAGTTTCAGTTTCAAGGAGAGACGTATCGAGAAGGCGCGATATTTGCTCATTAAGCTGCTCTGCCGATCTTCCTATTTTTTCAATAATTTTTTTCAAATCAGGCGTTATATTCTCGTCGTTCAGACCAAGCGTCACAAGTCCCTGAACGGTGTTGAGCGGAGTCAGCATCTCATGGCTCATGCGTGAAAGGAACTCCGATTTTGCCTTTTCCGCATCAAGAGCGGTACGATAAGCGTCCTGCAAAGCCATTTTGGTGGCATATTCTATACGATGCTGTTTATCAATTATGGAAATAAGCGTAATAGCCATGAAATCGGAATTATATGGATTGTTTATCCTGACTGTTTTTGATGAGATCCAATGTATTGTGCCATCTATATTCTGTTCGTATTCGATTTCAACATACTGACTGTCATCGGTCAGCTGATTTTCAAGATTTTCACGTGAATATATGAACAGATAGTCGTCACGGTATACCGGCAGAATACTTTCCGAAATAATATTTATAAGGGATTCATATGTTCCGCTCATAGGAATTTCAAGCTTATAATCTTTGAGCATATAAAGCATATAAGAATTTTTAGTAAGATTACTGTAGATGATGATAGGATATGTGACGCCCATTGCGGCAAATATTATCTGCTTTTCTTCCTGCATCTCACGCAGCACTTTAATATCAGATTCGATATTTTTTGAACTCAGATAAACACGATTGATCTTACCGTCTGAATCAAAGGCAGGGGTAAGTATGAGGCGGCAAATTTCCGGTATGCTTGTGCTTCCTATTATATGTATATCTACGACTGTTTCCTCTTTTAAGGTATTGAGTGTGGATACAGACAAAAGCTGATACCAGTTTTTGCGGTCAAGAGGATAGACATAGTGTTCTCCGTATTCGCAAAGAATATTGTTATACTCGAATTCTTTTCCGACATATTCGGGCTTTAACGTTTCATGAAGTATAACGACAGTATTTGTTGAAAGATTTACCTCCCAGCAGGAGTCCATAAAAGCCTTCATGTTTTCAAACAAGGCATGATTATACTCGTGGAGATTATATCTTTTCTCCGATTCTGTAAGTCCGTAGCTGTCCATTGGCAAAATACCTTTCTTTAATTGGAATGGGTTTTATTTTCGTTAAACGCCAAATAAACTTGTTGTTTATTTGATAATACTTATTCAAAAGGATATTTTATTTTCCATTCATTTCTGAGATCGTCCATAAGCCGCATAATAAAAAGAGTTTCACTATGCGGCATTTCGCTGCATTGCGTTTTTTTCTCCGAAACAGCCTTCAGGGAAGCTTCCGCTTCATATTCGTAGCCTGATATCTGCGCAGGAGAATCGTATACGGTAACCGTACCGTCGTTTAAAATAACGCTTATGCTCTTATAATTGTTTATATTTTCTATTTCTATCCTGCCTTTATCGCCGTATATTATTGCGCGGCGGTCGGTGTTTGACACGGCGTTGCTGTGAAGTATGGCGGTTTTATTATCGTCGAATGTAAGAATTACGGTGTTGTGCAGATCAACGCCATAGCTGTTTTTTATGCATGACGACTTGATATCGGTTATATTGTGACCGAAAAATGTCACCGCAAAATTAAGCGTATAAACTCCGAGATCGAGAAGAGCGCCTCCGGCAAATTCCGGTTTAACGATCCTTTCCTTGTTGGCTATCGAGTATCCGAGATTTGCTGTAAGCGATGAAATACTGCCTATTACACCGCTTGAAATAATTTCTTCAAGAGTAAATCTCATTGGCATAAATCTTGTCCACATAGCCTCGGAAATGAATAAATTATTTTTTTCGGCGTATTTCAGCGCCTTGTCTGCCTGTTCTGCATTAGCCGTAAAAGATTTTTCGCATAAGACGTTTCTTTTATTTTCAAGGCAAAGCATGCAGTCCTCAAAATGCCTTGAATGGGGCGTTGCAATATAGATAAGGTCAAGCTCATCGTCCTTTGCGAGTTCTTCATAGCTTCCGTAGTATTTTTTTATCCCGTATTTTTCAGAAAAGCTGCGAGCCTTTTCTATATTTCTCGACGCTGCCGCCATAACCGAAGCATTTTTCATCTTATCTATAGTAGAAGCCATTTTATGCGCTATCGAGCCGATACCGAGTATTCCTACATTCATAATGTTTCCTCTCATGTTTATTGACGGCATTTGCCGCTTTAATAAATAATTAGGGCAGTCTGTTTTAGAGCAGACTGCCCTTTTTCTTCAACAGGAAATCACATATTTGGAAGCTTTGCAAGAGATGCGGCAATTTCTTCATCTGTCGGGATGTGATCAGACATTTCTCCGTCATTGTATTTCTGATAAGCGACCATATCGAAATAGCCTGTTCCTGTAAGTCCGAAGAGTATAGTTTTTTCTTCTCCCGTTTCCTTGCAGCGTATTGCTTCGTCAATGGCAACTCTTATCGCATGGCTGCTTTCAGGCGCGGGGAGGATTCCCTCTATTCTCGCAAATTGCTGTGCGGCAGCGAAAACGCTTGTCTGTTCAACGCTCGTCGCATCGATCAGACCGTCGTCATAAAGCTGGGAAACAACACTTGACATTCCATGGTATCTAAGACCGCCCGCATGATTTGCAGACGGGATAAATCCGCTGCCGAGCGTATACATTTTTGCCAAAGGACAAACCTTTCCCGTATCGCAGAAATCGTATGCGTATTTTCCTCTTGTAAGCGACGGACAAGATGCGGGCTCAACGGCAATAAACTTGTAATCAGCCTCTCCTCTGAGCTTTCTGCCCATAAACGGAGATATAAGACCGCCTAAATTAGAACCGCCGCCTGCGCAGCCGATGATAATATCGGGCTTTATGTCATATTTATCGCATGCCGCCATTGTTTCAAGACCGATAACGCTTTGGTGAAGAAGTACCTGATTAAGCACAGAACCAAGAACATAGCGGTATCCTTCCGTTCCGACAGCGACCTCGACAGCCTCGGAAATCGCACAGCCCAAAGAACCTGTTGTTCCGGGAAATTCTTTAAGAATTTTTTTACCGATTTCTGTCGTTTCGGAAGGGGAGGGGGTTACGTTTGCTCCGTAAGTGCGCATTACTTCACGCCGGAAAGGTTTTTGCTCATAAGATACCTTTACCATATAAACTTTGCAGTCCAGACCCAAATATGCGCAAGCCATGGAAAGCGCAGTACCCCATTGACCTGCGCCGGTTTCGGTGGTGACGCCCTTCAGCCCCTGCTTTTTAGCATAGTATGCCTGCGCGATAGCAGAATTAAGCTTGTGAGAACCCGATGTGTTGTTGCCCTCAAATTTATAATAAATTTTTGCCGGAGTATCGAGCGCTTTTTCAAGACAGTATGCGCGTACAAGCGGCGCCGGGCGGTACATTTTATAAAAGTTCTGTATTTCTTCGGGAATGTCGATATATGCAGTATCGTTATCAAGTTCCTGTTCCGCAAGTTCCCTGCAAAAAACAGCGGAAAGCTCGTCAATAGTCGCAGGCGCATGCGTACCCGGATTCAGCAGCGGCGCGGGCTTGTTTTTCATGTCGGCACGGACATTGTACCACTGCTTTGGAAGCTCTGACTCTTCAAGATAAATTTTGTATGGAATATTCATGTTAAACGATCCTTTCTGTTAATATGCTTTTATAATGCAGCATATACTTTATATAATAATATAGCAAAATGATAAATTTGTCAAGTATGTGTTTGATAATTTGTCTGTCATTGGGGGACTCTGCCCCCCAAGCCCCCCTGCCAAAGGGAATG
>JAMPFN010000109.1 GCA_023664445.1 Clostridium sp.
AGCCGTAGGGCAGACTTGAAACATTATAAGTTCCATTCTGCATCCTTTTTTGTATGCTCCATTGAACATTTTGAGAGATTGAAACCGATTCTTCCTGTGCCAGACCGCCCATTATGGTTATAATCATTTCGTCGGTCATGTTGGCTGTGTCGATATTTTCTTTCTCAAAAAATATCGTAATTCCAAGGGATTTCAGTTCACGAATATTTTTAAGGCAATCCCTTGTATTCCTTGCGAAACGTGATATTGACTTTGTATATATCCTGTCGATTTTTCCCTTTCGGCAGTCCTTCATCATGCGCTGAAAATCTTCTCTCTTATCCTCACAAGTTCCCGTCACGCCTTCGTCGGCATAAATATCTATCAGAGTTTCCGTTTCCGAATGTTCAAAAATCTGACCGTAATATCTCGTCTGCGCCATAAAGGAATTAAGCTGATCCTCGCTGTCGGAACTTACCCTACAGTACGCTGCGCAGCGGATCACTGCACTTTTTTCTTCTGTTATTGTTGGCTGTATCACTGTAACTGTCGGCATATTTTCACCAACAAGGATACCACATTTTTCAACGGAATGCCGCCGCACAAAGACAAGCTGTAAACATTCCGACAGCGCCGCCGATTACCATGCCTATGAAAAATATTAACATTTCAAAACCTCCTATGCCGCGTCCCTTGAGGACGGAAACTTTCTGTAAATATCCTCTGCATTTCTGCTGTTAAAATTCTGTTTTTCGCTTTCTTCAAGAATCTTGCTGATCTTATCGGAAAACATTCTTGCCATAAAGTCGTTGAATTCTGCCTGTCCGAATTTAGTCATTAACCTTCACCCCGATACTTATTTTTACTGCTTTATCCACCTTTTCCATAACTTCCAACCCTACCGAACCCACATATCTCAGCAGTCGGTTTCGGTCTATGGTTCTTATCTGCTCCGCAAGAACGATCGAGTTTTTGGGCAGCAAATTCGAACCGCTTATATGAATGTGAGTAGGCATATTATTCTTTTTTGCCGCCGAGCCGGTGACCCGGCAGGACAAGTCGCGGTGAAGTCTACATGAATTTAAAGTAAAGTTCCGCGAAATTTAATCCTCGCGAGACCTTTATATCAGTTTCAAACATAATAAATGCGTGGCATGAGTCTAGCGTCACGCTAGTCGGATCAAGATCAACATAAAATATGTCGCCACGTTTTACAACCATTTCGATTCTCCTTTCATTTTTATATATTTTAAAATTACATACTTTTTCTACGGTCGAGCCTTATAAAAAATACGCTCTAAAAGTAAGAAACGAATTGTCCTGCCGGGTCACCGGCATATGTAAAACTGCGGTCTGCCAAACGCAAACCGAACTTCATTTTGAAAAGGAACTTTTGCAGCTTCAAATGCAAAGGCAGCAGGATGAAATGATGATCTTGGAGCGCCAATATAAAAATATGTGTATCCTTCGACATGATCATCATAACAAAATAAATTGTGTAAATACTCTGCTTTCCGAGGATAAGTATACGGAAGCAAAAAAATACGTCAAAAAAATACTTGGGACAAACGCTTCTGAAATACGTTCTCATATTCAAAGTTCAAGTTCGGTGATAGATGCTATTATCAACGAAAAGTTTGAAAAAGCGGAACAAAAAAATATTGAGGCTTCCTGTAGGATAACTATTGAAATACCAGATTATCTTGAATATGATCTGAGTATTTTGCTTGCAAATTTGCTTGATAATGCAATAGAAGCCTGCGAAAAAAACACATTGTCATCCCAGATCATACTTACAATCATAGAAGTTGCCGGCTATTGTAAAGTGGTTGTTAAGAATACTATACAAGACTCTGTTCTGGAAAAAAATCAGCAGCTTGATAGCTGTAAGGAAAATAAAATCGAACATGGATGGGGATTAAAATCCGTAAAGGAGATAGTGGAAAAAACATGAAGGGATGATTGATATTTATGAAAAAAACGGAATGTTTATTGTAGGTATTTTGCTAATAAAAGAAGATTTTCCTAACATGGGGGATTGAAAAGCCTACGTTGGGGGATTTTGTATTGACTTTTGACATAAACAGCGATATTATTTACTTAGGGTGAGAAAAATGATCTCAGAAATGTGCGGTTTATATCTTTTCTGTTCAAACATCCGCTTTAATGGCATTTACACAGTTATCAATAGCTGTGCTAATTGTAATAACAAAATTGGGAAAAGGAGTGAAAGAAGATGAAAAAGGCAATACTTAAGAAGCTTGCAGCAGCAAGCAAGTTTGCAGCTGTAAAAGCAGCCGGTACAGCCTCGGCAGCCAGTTGCCATCAGCCAAAAGAACCCGAATTAAAAAAATTTTTTTATAATGCAGTAAAATTCAATTTTGAATCGTTTTATTAATAGAATGATTTAAAGGAAAGAAAAAATTATGAAAAACGAAAGGAATGATTATAAGGATGAAATGCAAACTTGGTATTTTTGTATGTTTGATAACAGCAGGGTTATTATGCGGGTGTTCTGACAATCAACAGCAATCTCAGATTGGGGAATCCGTGTCAAACAACAGCGTTGTCATTTCAGATGAAAATTCGGATTATGATATAAATTCTGATACAAAAAATGAAATTGCCAATACAGACAAATTGATTTTTGATGAATCCGTTATCAATATACCTGATGTTTCAGAAGCTCACTCGCTTATATTTAAAAGACGAGATTGGACAAAAACCGAACTTTCCAATGAATTTAAGGAATGTGTTAATATTTTTTCCGATGCACATGATATAAATCATATTGAGAATAATGATTTATCCTATAGTTACATTGATTCTTTAGACGGTGAGCGTGGGGATAAAATTGAACGCAATTTTTATAGTATTTATAATGAATCTAATGCTATATCGGCAATTTACAATCATTATTCTTGTTTCTTTAGAATTTATTCAAAAAGAGCCGACCTTTCATCACTTTCATATAACCTTATGCCATATTTTTCTGATAATACCAATGAACCCTTAATACAGGACGCCAACTCGCTTATAGAAAACACGACTGATGCGTATAAAAACTTTTTTGGTATTTCAGAATTTGAACTGTTTCCTTTCAGCTATAATATTAACGATAACGTAAAATGTTTTAAATACGGTGTTTCTTACAAAGGAATTTCATTAGATACGAATTATTACGCTTCAATGGATTCTGATATTTTAGATGTTCATATGGGAAATAATTATGCAGAAATAACAGTTGATAATAATGAAAAGTTGATCTCACTATTAAGCTATTATAACTGGGAAGTGCAGGAAGAAAATACGTATACAGAATTATTTTCTTTGGAAGAAGCCTGTAATATAGTGGATTCCAACATTTCAAATAATGTTGTTTTTGAAGTTTCAAGAGTAGATTTATTGTATAAAATAAATGAAGTTTTAGATGACGATGAACAAGTATTGAACTGGTATGGAAAACCATGCTGGAAATTTACCATAGATGCCTCAGGAATAGGAGAATATCAGCGAATAGCTTTTTTTGTTGACGCTGTTACCGGTGAATTTTCAACATATGAGATTGTGATGTGATTATAAAATGAATGCTTTTTTAGTTGATTTAAGAAAAAACGTAGTTTCTCCTAAATTCTTGATCAGTGTTTTATTAATGACGATGTTGTGCTTAATGGCAGATGCACCACAGGTTTCTGCCAGAGAGCCGCTATCTGTTTTTGATGAGATTGTAAAAATGCGTAAAGAAATATGGCTTGATAAAGGCATAGATTTTTCTTCTGCGTCAATATTCTATCAATTCGATAATTCATTGTGGTATAGTATTGTATTGCCGATCATAGCTGCTTTTCCTATTGTTTATAATTTTAGTGACGAATGGTTTGGCGATAATTATATAATGACACTCTCAAGGTGCGGTTATAAAAAGTATACTTTCTCTAAACTTTCTGTGGCGTTTATAACGGGTTTTTTAGTTGCTGTTGTTGGTATTGCTGTATTCGGAATAATTGTAACATTTATTTTTCCGTCTGCTAATGATTTTATTGATGGAGGCAGCTGGAATTATGATTATGCATATACTTCACCTTTATATGCTATGACCGCAAAGGTTTTTAATAACGCTATAGTATGCGGAACATATGCTTTTATGGCAATTTTTATTTGTCTGATACTTAAAGATAAATTTTTTACTTTAAGTATTTTTATGGTAATTAATTATTTCTCCATGAAGCTTAATATAAAGTTTTCAAATTCAGTATCATTGTCAAATTCTAAATCAAGAGCAATCAAAGCTCTTTTTCCGGATGATCAGATCAATATTTATTCGATTTTTCCAAATGAGCTTCACATATCATTTTATTGGTACGCAGCGATAATATTGGTAATATACCTCATTATAACAACGGTTTCATTTTTTCTCATAAAAAGGAGGTATACGCATGCTTCATAAAATACTTTCTGTTATGCGAAATGAATTTATATCACTCATACATAAACCTAAATTACTGCTTGTTATAGCTTCTGTAGTTTTTGTGATCGACAGCGCTGCAAAACCTATGAAGGAATTAAGTATTGAGCTTGGATATAAGCTTAATATTGCCGAACCTTTTTTATTTATTACTTCAAAAGGCGTGAATATTGTAATAATACCTTTAATATTTATTGCTATACTTTCTGATTTTCCATCGTCTGAAAACACAAATTATTTTTCTATGATCAGAAACGGGAGAATGGCGTGGTATTGGGGAGAGGTTCTTTTTTCAATTACAACTTCAATTTTATATATTGTGATTCTATTTCTTTCTACAGCAATTTATTGTGCAGATAATGGTTTTGTCGGAGATTATTGGAGCGATTATACCTTAAAAACATATAAAGAATATCCGGACGTGTTTCTTTATGGAACAATGTTTCTTGATACGTCTGTATATACGCAAGGAACTCCGATAAAAATATTGCTTCAGGCGCTAATTTTATTAATATTATATATTTTTATATTAATTCAGCTTATGCTTTTCTTTAAGATTATCGGAAAGAAATCCTTTGGTATAATTTCTGCAATTGGTTTAACATTTGTCGGAATGCCATCATATGCAACAACATCAAAAATTCGCTGGCTTTTTCCTGTAACGCATACTGCATATAATTGGCATTTCAATGAATTTTTTTATGAGCCATATTGCCGCTTAAGCACATCATATATATACTTTTCAATATTGATTGTTGTTTTTACTGCGTTGAATATGTTTTTAATAAAACGCATGAGAATAGGAGCAAATTATGATTAATAGCATAGAGATAAAAAATATAAATCTAATTATTAAAAAAACGGATATACTAAAAAATATAGAAATCTCATTTGAAAAAGGCAAAATCCACGGACTTATCGGAAGAAACGGCAGCGGAAAAACAATGCTTATGAAGTGCATCTGCGGATTTATAAAGCCTACTGAGGGCACTATTTTTGTAGCTGATAAGCAAATCGGAAAAGACTGCGATTTTCCTGATTCAGTCGGAATTATAATTGAAACTCCGGGATTTATACCTTATTATTCGGGTTATAAAAACCTAAAGCTTCTTGCTGATTTAAACAAGAAAATAAACTCGGAACAAATAAAGGAATCCATGAAGCAGGTGGGACTTGATCCCGACCTCAAACGCCACGTAAAGAAGTATTCTCTCGGTATGCGTCAGCGTCTGGGGCTTGCACAGGCTATAATGGAAAATCCTGATCTGCTTATCCTTGACGAGCCGATGAACGGTCTTGACAAGGACGGAGTAGAGGATATGAGAAAATATCTTTTGAATCTGAAAGAACAAGGTAAAACCATACTTATCGCTTCTCATTCGGCAGAGGATATTGAGATACTTTGCGATACTGTTTCTGAAATGGATAAGGGAGTTTTAACTAAAGTGAAGGGGTGGTAATACATGAAAAAATGTGTAACTTCGATTTTTACCGTAATAGCATTTTTACTTTTAAATGTAACAAATGTATCTGCTGACAGCATTAGTAAATCATTTACATTAAGGTATATAAAAGGAGCACCGACATCTCAAGTTGTATCTGCCTTAACGATAGATACTCAAAACAGTCGTGAAATAATTATTGATGTGACATTGACAGAAGGAGCAAAATTATCAGTAAGTTCATCCGGTTTAAATCCAAAGCAAACTGTAATTACTGAAACAGGTACATATCATATTTCTTTGTCACAAATGACAGCAAAAATATCAGTAAATATGAGATTAATTGTAGATGAAAGTGTTCCGGCAGCATCTGTTACCGGCTCTGTAAGGTTATCTTAATTTTGATGCCTGCTTTATATAAATAAATTTACTTTTTAAAACCATTGTGATCTTGAAAAAGAAGTTGAGAAAAAAGTACTTGTTGAGCATCTGTATAAAAGTCTTAAAATTTTGCCTGACACAGATCGTGAATTAATCGAAATGATTTATTTTGATAACAAAACAGAACGTGAATGCGCAAAAATTTTATGTACGTCTCAACAAAATATACATAAAAACAAAAAGCTGATTTTGTGCAAACTTAACAAATTTTTAAAAATCTAATAAAAATATGGTTGTTAAAACACCGACTTCTTCCCCTATACAAGCGAAGGGAGAAATAAGGCCTTTCAGGAAACTTGAAAATTAAATATACAGCATCGGGAATACGTTAATCCTGTGGGCGGTCTAAAAATCGTCAGCCATAGAAGCCATACGCCATGACCTCGAAATAGCGAGCGACATTTTATTTAGAATGCCTTGCATATACGTTCGCTATGCGAACTTCATGCAAATCGGCAAATAGATGTCGGCAAGTTTCACTTGCTAACATCTATATGAGCTTCAAAATCCGGAACAGCTTTTCGGAACGGCAATGAAACGCAGGAGGACAATGA
>JAMPFN010000010.1 GCA_023664445.1 Clostridium sp.
TGACCTTCTTTCTCCTGATGATGTTTTTGGTTGCACTTGACTTGACAATGTGCCATGTCCCGAAGGGACAGAGTCCCCCCGTAAGCCTTTCGAAAACTGATTTGCGTGAAATTTTTTGAAAGCTATTGATTTCGTCAAAAGAATATGTTATAATATTAGAGCGTATTTACATAAAAGAATTATAAGGATTTTGGATCATGATTTTGGCAATAATAAGGCAATATTTTGCAGGAATGCTTGCGTATGGCAATAAATTCCAAGGAAATCAGCGACAAAATCAGCCCCAAAGACGTGCGGTATATTTTATGTGAAACGCTCTAATGTACTTATACTGCTGCAAATACAAACAGGAGGACAAATCTATGATTTGTGATCTTCACTGCCATACTACTATGTCAGACGGCTCGCTTGGGATCGAAGATGTGATAGTTCAGGCAAAAAGAATGAATATAGACTTTCTGTCTATAACCGATCACGACACACTGTCGTCCTTTTCAAGGGCGAAAATTCTCGGGGAACGCTACGGCGTAAAGATGATACAGGGAGTGGAGATGTCCGCATGGGACAAGGTAAGAAACCAAAAGGTCCACATAATTTGTTACGCGCCTCAAAAGCCTGACAGGCTCGAGGGTCTTTGTCTTAAATCCTGTGAGATCAGAAAGGCATGCTCAAAGGAAATGATCGAAAAGGTCATGAGGCTTTATCCGATAACGCCGGAGAGCGTTTTAAAACATTGTACTGCCAGCAAGAGTATTTACAAATCGCATATCATGAGAGCTTTGATAGAATACGGCTACGCGCTTGAATTTTACGGAGAGCTTGACAAAAAGCTGTTTTCTCCTAACGGGGGGATTTGCTATGTTGAACGTGAATATCCCGATGTAAGATTCGTGCTTGACCTTATCCATACTGCAAGAGGAGTCGCCGTAATGGCGCACCCTGCGCTTTATGACAACGTAAGTCTTCTTGAAGAGCTTGCGGAGGAAAAAAAGATCGACGGCGTTGAGGTTTATCACTATTCCGCAGATGAGGAAAAACAAAACGTACTTCTTGATATTGCAAAAAAATATGATCTGATCGTGACAGGCGGCTCAGATTTTCACGGCTTATATAATTCTGTTCCGACGTATTTAGGTAAAAATGTTACATCAAGCGAAAATCTTGACAGAATAATAAGGCAGAGCCGCGCAAAACCTGTCTGACGGTATCGCCTTAGCTCTGTTCAGTATCTTAAACGACAATAAAAAACAAGGAAGCGAAAAATAAAAATGGATATTATGGAATCCTCTCTGAATAAGCACAGAGAATGGAAAGGCAAAATCGAAATAGTTTCAAGAACGCCTGTAAACAACAGGGACGAGCTTTCTCACGCTTATACGCCGGGCGTCGCAAAACCTTGTCTTGAAATACAAAAGCAGCCTGAACTTTCCTATGAGCTGACAAGACGGCATAATCTTGTCGCTGTTATTACTGACGGTACTGCTGTTTTGGGACTCGGGGACATAGGTCCGGAGGCTGCAATGCCGGTAATGGAAGGCAAATGTGCGCTTTTCAAGGAATTTGCGGATGTTGACGCTTTTCCCGTGTGCATTGACTCAAAGGATACCGACGAGATAGTGAACACAATTAAGCTTATTTCCAAAAGCTTCGGCGGCATCAATTTAGAGGATATTTCCGCGCCCAGATGCTTTGAGATAGAAAGGCGTCTTAAAGAGCTTGTGGATATCCCTGTTTTTCATGACGACCAGCACGGTACGGCTATCGTAGCGAGCGCAGCCATGATAAATGCGGCGAAAACTGCCGGCAAGAAGCTTTCGGACATGACGCTTGTTATAAACGGTGCGGGCGCTGCCGGAATCGCTATCGCAAAGCAGTTTGTTACGCTTGGTATCGGAAATATTATAATGGTGGATATTTGTGGAATAATATGTGACGGGGATAAGTTTGAAAATCCGCCGCATTATGAGATCGCAAAGCTTACAAATAAAAATAAGCTAAGGGGCGGACTTGCGGACGCTATGAACGATGCCGACGCGTTTATCGGCGTTTCAAAGCCGGGGCTTGTATCTGCTGAAATGGTCAGATCCATGGCGGATAAGCCGATCATTTTCGCAATGGCGAATCCTACGCCCGAGATAATGCCCGACGAGGCAAAAGACGCAGGAGCGTTTGTTATAGGTACGGGAAGAAGCGATTATCCTAACCAGATAAACAATGTTGTAGCGTTTCCGGGCGTATTCAAGGGAGCTTTAGCTGTCAGGGCAAAGGATATAAACGAGGAAATGAAGCTTGCGGCGGCTTACGCTATTGCCGGAAGCGTCCCCGAGGATAAGCTTGCTCCCGATAATATTCTGCCCGACCCGTTTGACAGGGAAATACCCAGAGCGGTCGCAAGAGCGGTTGCAAAGGCAGCGATAGATTCGGGGATCGCACGAAAAAAGGAGTTTGAAATATGACAATAACATATACGCCGAAAGGAGTCTGCTCAAAGCAGATTATCATCGAGATCGAGGACGATATTATCAAGAGCGTTAAATATATAGGCGGCTGCAATGGTAATCTTCAGGGCATAGGCGCGCTTGTAAAGGGCATGAAAGTCGAGGACGTCATCGCAAAGCTTGACGGCATCAAGTGCGGAATGAAAAACACGTCATGCCCGGATCAGCTTGCAAACGCTTTAAAAGAGAATTTATGAATAAATATCCCCCGAGCTATGCCGGGGGATTCTAAATACAAACAAACTGCCTTTAAAATATATTTAAAGGCGGTTATAAGGCATATGACTTAATCAGGAAGTTCCATTTCTCTTATGGTTGCTTTAAAACGTATTATTTTAGGTTCACTGGAAATGAAGGAAAAATAATTTGGGGCAAATGTTAGTGAAAAAGAAACGTAATAAAATTTATCATCAATATTCATCCACCATCTATTTAAATCACTATATCTGAAATCATATGTTGACCATGTTGATTTTGAATCAGTGATATCTTCATAATCAATTTTCTGAAGTTTCTGAGCCAGAGAAAATACTTCCTCATCTGTAGTAAATTTCAAATCGTCTTTTTTAATATATTTCTTTATTTTTGAACTTAACATAGAATATTTTACATATTCATCAAGGTCGCTTATGCTGCCATAAGCCAAATCGTCAACATAATGATAACACCATCTTTTACATGATGCAATATGATACCAAATAGAAAAAACCAATAAGAATACTAAAAAAATACATTTTATAACTTTCAATTTAATGACTGCCTTAATCTCATTTTTCATAGACGCAACAGTTAAAGTTATAAATATAATAAGAATTAATATTATAATCATTTCTAAAACGATTTACTTCCCTCTTGTTTCCTGCGCCGCTTTCTGCGCCGCTATCTGCGCATTAAGCATGTCCACCGTTTCATTTACCTTTTTATCATGCGTAAGATCGTAAACAAGCTGCATATAGAAAATGGATTCCTGCGGAGGCGCATTATGCTCTATGCAGTAGTTTCCAAGAGAATATGCAATATTTATTATATCCTGGCTCGGACCGTTAGGAACGCTGTATTTTTCAAAAGCGGCAAGAACGCCCTCTCTTGTCGGCGGCTCTATAGTCCTGTTGAGCAGCATTCTTATATGCTGCAGCTCTCCCTTAACGGCAGGATTATCCGCATAAACAAGACTTTCATAATAAAAAGCGACAGCGCTGTCATAGTCTTTTATCTCAACGCAGTAATATCCGAGGTTCGTATAGCAGCGCGCTATCTGATAAGGAGTTACGCATATTTTAAGCGTTTCACAAGTACATTTGAAAAGATTCACAAAATCAAACGTCAGCTTATAAACCTCTGCAAGCTCAAATCTCGGCTCGACATTTACGGGATTGTACTTTATCGCCTTTTCAAGCTTTTCCTTTGCCGCCGTTAAATCACGCTTTTCAACAAGCGTATACCCATAAGCGGAAAGATACTGACAAAAATCAAAAGGCGTCCGCTGATATTTAAGCGTGGGATTATAAATATTCGTGTAAATATGTTCTTCGAGTCTGTTTCTGAATGAAAAGTTGTTTTCGCCAGAAAAAGTTTCGTCGGCTTTTTTTTCGATCTTATCCAGAAGTTCTGCAGCCTTGTCGATATTTCTGCTGTTTATTGCGTCTACAGCTTCGCCGTATATCTGATCTATACGCTTTTCGCCAATAAACATAACCTCTTTTATCTGCTTTTGATTTTCTTCCGGAAGCATATCAAACGACATATTGCTCAAAACGTCAAGTATTTCCGACGCTTTAGGGTGATCCTTATATTTGTTTCCCTGCTGCTGGAGATAAGCGATATCGTCCTGAACATTCCCCGTAAGACCCTTTTTGATTTCTTCTATAATTTTATTTGGCATGATTTTACTCCTGTCTGTTATAATTGATGCGTATTAGTACTTTTATTATACAATATATTCAAAAAAAAATCAATACAACTTCTAAAAAATCCACGCAATTCAATTTTTGAGAAGCTTATGGGGGACTCTGTCCCCCACCCCCTGCCAAAGGGAATGATTCCCTTTGGAATCCTCATGATTTTTAGTAATACTTTCCCCAAGGGGAAGTATTACTAAAAATGTAAGTACCCACACAGAACATTCTTGGCAAAGATTTGGAGATAAAACCCTCAAAGTTTCAAAAATAAATCATAGATGCTGAATGGTAAATAGTATCATTTACAGTCCCCGACTATAAAGAAAGTCACTATTTTTCGCTTCTGCGACTCACAGCGCAAGCTGTGCCGGAGCGGAAGCTTGATTTTCTTTGGTTCGTTTCTTGCATCAAGGCAAGAAATGAACATATAAGCATTTTAAGGGGACGCTTTCACTTGCAAAGCGTCCCCTCTTTGAAAACTTTGTTTTCAAATTCATGCAGACCCTACCGCGATACGTCGTGTGCGGTCACGCACCAAGCATTTGAAAAGGCTTGACCTAAACTTTAGATTTGGCTCTGTTAGTTTTCAAGTTATTTGACTATACTATGGAGAATCCTGTTTTCGGAGAAATAACTTTTTTTCCGTTGAGATATCCAAGGGGCGAATCCTCCTCAATATCAAATTCAAGAGAATATGCGCAAAGCTGTTGTCTGAATATTCCGTAACGCTTATTTGCGGATATATTACCGTATTTTCCGTCGCCCAGAACAGGAACGCCCAAAAAGGCGAGGTGCGCTCTTATCTGATGAGTTCTGCCTGTTATGAGGTTTATTTCCGCAAGCGTCAGACCGTTTTTTTCTTCCAGCACGGTGTATTCCGTAACGATTTTCTTATACCCTTCGGTCATGTCCTTTCTTATGTTGACAAGATTATGCCGATTTTTTTTATGATACGCCGTTTCAATACTATGTTTACGGTTAAACTTGCCTGTGCATACACAAAGATATTTTTTATGCACCCGTCTTTCTCTTATACATCGGTTCATTTCGCGCAGAGCCTCGGCGTTTTTGGCGGCGATCACAAGCCCCGTCGTGTTTCTGTCAAGACGGTTGCAGACAGCCGGAGAAAATGAATTTTCCTTTTCGGGGACATATTCGCCTTTGCGGTAAAGATAAGCCTTTATTATGTCCGTCAACGTATCTTTTTCCTTTTCCGAGCCTCTGTGGACGTCCATTCCGGAATGCTTATAGACGATAATGATATTGTCGTCCTCATATACGATTTCCGGGTCGGAAGATACTTTTGAAAGTACGCTTTCCTTGGCGCGGACAGTATTTTCTTCTGAAAAAAATTCATCGTTTATATAAAGCGTAAGTATGTCATTTTCATTTAGAAAATCATCATTCCGGCATCGTTTTCCGTTGAGCTTTATCCTTTTGAGTCTTATGTATTTATAGAGCAGCGATTTAGGAAGTTTCGGCAATGCCTTGGTGATAAATTTATCAAGACGCTGTCCGCTGTCGTTTTTGTTTATTGTGATCTCGCGCATTTTATTCTCCTGTTTTTATGGCAATACCGCACAAGGATAAACGAATCCCTGTGCGGTATCAACTTAAATTTTATTTTTTATAAAGATGCCTTTTATTTTATACGCTGCATAAATTTTTAGTTATTTACTAACTTTTTTGCTATTTCAATTGCGTCATACAAATCTATATCTCATTTTTTGTCAACATCGGCAGGATATCTCTGAAGTTCATCGTATACTTGAAAATCAGTATGGATTGTTTCTATGTGAATATACTTTAATTACATTATACCATAAAATTTGCAAAAAATCAAGAGTGCAAAATACATAAACATGGAAGTCGATTTTTGCGTAGTATGTTCATTTCTTGCATTGATGCAAGAAACGAACCTAAGAAAATCAAGCTTCCGCGGCTCACAGCGCAAGCTGTGAGCCGCGGAAGCGAAAAATATGGATTTATTTTATAGTCGGGGACTGTAAATGATAGTATTTGCAATTTCGAGGACTTATCTCCCGAAGGGACAGAGGGGACGGCTCTGTAAGAGGCATTTCCTTTGGCAGGGGGGTTGGGGGACAGAGCCCCACACAAGCTTCTAAAAAACTGATTTGCGTGAAAAATATCGGTTTTTTCTTGTAATTTCCATAAAATAGTGATATAATATAATAAATATGCTTTACGGCAGCCGCAAAAGTTGAATGCAGTAAGCATAAATGAGAGCAAACTTTTATTTTGTAAAGACAGGTTCTAAGTTCGGAGGGAAACGATGAAAAATACAGTTGAAACGATTTTAAAACAAAAACAAATGCACGATCGTATAACTATGCTCACCGCCTACGATTATTCTACTGCAAAGCTTATGGACGAATCGGACGTTGAAATGATACTTGTCGGAGATTCGCTCGGTACGGTCATGCTTGGGTATGAGGATACTATTCCCGTAACTATGGAAGATATGATACATCATACGTCCGCTGTAAGCAGGGGCGCAAAAAATGCGCTGATAGTCGCAGACATGCCGTTCATGTCCTATCAGACAAGCGTTTGCGATGCTGTGGCAAACGCGGGAAGGCTCATAAAGGAAGGACGCGCGAACGCCGTTAAGCTTGAGGGCGGAGTAGAATTTACAGAGCATATAGCCGCTGTGACTCGCGCGTCGATACCTGTCGTCGCGCATATCGGAATGACGCCGCAGTCGGTGAATGTTTTTGGCGGATTCAAGGTGCAGGGGAAGAACAGCGAGGCTGCCGCCAAGATAATAGCGGACGCGAGAGCCGTGGAAAAGGCAGGCGCGTTCGCCGTCGTTATGGAGTGCGTGCCCGACAGACTTGCGGAGTATATCACCGGCATACTGAAAATACCTACTATCGGTATCGGCGCAGGCGCAGGCTGTGACGGACAGGTGCTTGTATATCAGGATATGCTTGGAATGTATTCCGATTTTACTCCGAAATTCGTGAAGAAATTTATAGATATCGGTTCTGAAATGAAAAAAGCGTTTGCGGCTTATATCGAGGAAACAAAATCGGGGACTTTTCCGTCTGAAAAGCATTGTTTTAAAATGGCGGACGAAATAGATTTTGAACAGCTTGAAAGGGAATATAAAAATGAAGATCGCTAAAACAATAAAAGAAGTAAGAGAGATCGTATCGCTTTGGAAAAAGCAGGGGTTGACGATCGGACTCGTGCCTACTATGGGGTATCTCCACGAGGGTCATCAGAGCCTCATAGAACGCTCCGGCGAGAACGACAGGACGGTTGTGAGTATATTCGTAAATCCCATTCAGTTTGGACCGAATGAGGATTTCGCGTCATATCCGAGAGATCTGGAAAGAGATACGAAAAAATGCGGGGAATCGGGCGCAGATCTGATATTCGCGCCCGACGCTGAAGAAATGTATGCTGATGATTTTTCCTCGTTTGTCGACATGACAGGTCCGGTCGACGATCTTTGCGGTGCTAAGCGTCCGGGACATTTCAGAGGGGTTTGCACCGTCGTTGCAAAGCTATTCAATATTGTCGCTCCCGACAGGGCATATTTCGGGCAGAAGGACGCCCAGCAGCTTGCCGTAATAAAGCGTATGACGAGGGATCTGAGTTTCGGTATCGAGATAGTCGGCTGTCCTATCGTAAGAGAAGCGGACGGGCTTGCAAAAAGCTCAAGAAATACTTATCTGAGCGATGAAGAAAGAAGAGCCGCAGTTGTAATATCAAAGGCTTTGGCTGCCGGACAGACTATGATAAGCGGAGGCGAAACAAGCGCGGCGGCGGTCACGGATAAAATAAGATCGCTGATAGAAAGCGAGCCTCTTGCCGAAATAGATTACATCAAAGCGGTGAACGCGGACAGTATCGAGCCTGTGGATACGATAAAGGGCAGAACGCTTGTCGCCGCCGCCGTATATATCGGAAAGACGCGTCTTATCGACAACTTTATTGCTGAAAGGAATTGAAATATGACTGTAACTATGCTAAAAAGCAAGATACATCGTGCGGTCGTAACAGAAGCGGATCTGAATTATGTCGGAAGCGTTACGGTCGATTCTTCTCTTATGAAGGCGGCAGGTATTTTCGAGTATGAAAAGGTGCAGGTCGTGAATGTTACAAACGGCAGCCGTATAGAAACCTATGCTATATGCGGAGAAGC
This sequence comes from Clostridium sp., assembly GCA_023664445.1. GTDB lineage: Bacteria > Bacillota > Clostridia > Oscillospirales > Ruminococcaceae > Porcipelethomonas. Next base: position 8,571 of record JAMPFN010000010.1, read on the forward strand.
CGATTCGGGAGTTATATGCTTGAACGGAGCAGCCGCAAGATGCGCTTCGGTGGGAGATATCGTCATAATAATGGCTTACGCTCAGATGAGCGAGGAGGAAGCGGAAGCTCATAAGCCGTGGGTCGTGCTTGTCGGAGAGAAAAATTCCATAGCCGAAAGGCTGTGCTGCGAAAAGCATGGTGATATAAGATGATACTTGCTGTTGATATCGGAAACACTACCGTCGGCATAGGACTTATCGAAAACGGCAGGATAATTACCTATGAGAAGATAATGACCGATATTTCGGAGATAGATATTGATTATCATGAAAAGATAACAAGAATGCTTAAAAACAGAAATATCCAAAAAATAGGCGGCGCTGTTATATCCTCTGTCGTTCCTCTTATGACAGAAAGCATAAAAAACGCCGTTGCCGATGAATACGGTACAGAACCGCTTATCATAAGTTACAGAACGGCTGTGGGGATCGATATTCTCACCGACGAACCCGAAAGGGTAGGAAGCGACCGAATTGCCGACGCTGTCGGAGCTGTTCACGAATATGGCTCGCCGCTTATCATAATAGATATGGGAACGGCTACTACATTTTCTGTTGTAAATGAGAAAAGGGAATTTATCGGCGGAATGATAATGCCGGGGGTCAGTACGGCTTTGCTCTCTCTTATAAAAAATACCGCTCAGCTGCCTCAGATAAAGCTTAGCTCTCCGCCCGAAAAGCTTATCGGGAAAAATACCGTCGACGCGATAGAAAGCGGTATCATATACGGCAACGCAGCGTGTATCGATGAGCTTTGCGGCAGGCTTTCCGATGAACTTGGATCTGCTCCGAAAATAATCGCGACGGGCGGAAACGCCGGCAAGATAGTACCGTACTGCAAAAAAGATATAATACTTGACAAGTATCTGCTCTTCAAGGGGCTCGAGGTTATCTATAACGAATATGGAGAGGTGCGCGATGATTAGCGGAAAAAATGTATTGATAGGCGTGACCGGCGGCATTGCCGCGTATAAAATCGCAGGGCTTTGCAGCGCGCTTGTAAAGCTTGGATCGGAAACGAACGTTATGATGACAGAAAACGCATGCAGATTTATAACCCCTCTCACCTTTGAAACGCTGACGGGAAGAAAGTGTATGACCGACACGTTCGACCGCTGCTTTGAGTTTGACGTAAAGCATATTTCCGCCGCCAAAAAGGCTGATATACTGCTTATTGCTCCGGCGACCGCAAATGTCATCGGCAAGCTTGCAAACGGTATAGCCGACGATATGCTGACGACGACCGCAATGGCTTGTACATGTCCGAAGCTTATTGCTCCGGCAATGAATACGGCTATGTACACAAATCCAGTTGTTCGGGACAACCTGAAAAGGCTTGAACATTACGGCTGGAACGTTATTCCTGCCGACAGCGGCAGACTTGCCTGCGGTGACAGCGGAGTCGGAAAAATGCCGTCGGAGGAGGTACTTCTTTCGTATATAACGAGAGAAACAGCGGCAAAAAAAGATATGTCGGGAATGAATGTCCTCGTGACTGCCGGAGCGACGGGAGAAGCTATAGATCCCGTGCGTTTTATTACGAACCGTTCAACGGGTAAAATGGGCTTTGCCGCCGCGTACCGCGCGATGCTAAGGGGTGCGGACGTAACTCTTATAAGCGGCAGGACAGCCGTTTTGAAACCGCCGTTTGTGAATGTCGTTGAAACGGAGAGCGCATCGGATATGTACGGCGCGGTAATGGAAAACGCCGCTTCTGCCGATATTATCATAATGGCAGCCGCCGTCGCAGATTACAGACCGAAAACCGTATCGGAAAGCAAGATAAAAAAGTCAGATTCGGAAATGACGATAAAGCTTGAAAGAACAGACGATATACTGGCTGCCGTATGCAAAAAAAGACGTCAGGATCAGTATATCTGCGGATTTTCCATGGAAACGGAAAATCTCATAGAAAATTCACGCAAAAAGCTTGAAAAAAAAGGCTGTGATATGATAGCGGCAAACAGCCTCGGAACAGAGGGCGCAGGCTTTGGTACTGATACAAACGTCATCACGCTTATCACAAAAGATTTTGAAAAACCGCTTCCTATCATGAGCAAGGAAAGCGCGGCGGACTGTATTCTCGATGAGGCGGTGTCGGTTTTAAGAAGTTATCATAGGCAGAACAGCATGGCAAAAAGATAAAAAAGTTCTTCCATTAATTCTTTTTGAAAAAAGTCTTTTCATTTTAAAGCTATTGTGATATAATAAACGTAGATGTGCAAATTCGATTTTTTAAAAGATTATGGGGGACTCTGTCCCCCATACCCCCTGCTTAAGGGAACAAGTTCCCTTAAGAATCCCGGTTTAATTTTCTTTACGTCCCACAAGGGACGTAAAGAAAATTGAAAGGTAGCTAAAAAACTTGCACTTTAACAAGGATATGAAGACAAAGCACCTCAAAATTTTAAAAATTGATTTTTGTGTGAACTATACATTTGTAAGCCATAGTTGCTAAATGGTAAAATTTATCATTTACAGTCACCGACTATAAAGATAGTCATTATTTCTCGCTTCTGCGGCTCACAGCGCAAGCTGTGCCGGAGCGGAAGCCTGATTTTCTTTGGTTCGTTTCTTGCATCAAGGCAAGAAATGAACATACGCATTAAATCTCCTTTTTAATTCAAAAGGGAGATATCAGAACCTATGTGAACAGGTTATCATACGAAAAACCATACCCATACCCGTTTGCGCGGGTTTTCAGAACGGAGTTATATAATGGCGATTTATTCTCTCGGTATTGACGTCGGCTCAACGACTGTCAAAACCGTAATCATAAACGAAAAAAAGACGATCTTGTATTCTGAGTATCAGCGGCATTTTTCAAAGGTCAAGGACGCGGTAAAGGAACAGCTCGAGATCATTGCCGAAAAATTTCCCGACGATACTTTCAGAGTCTGCATGACAGGCTCTGCAGGTCTTGGACTTGCAACGGGCGCTGAAATTCCCTTTGTTCAGGAAGTCAATTCAGCGTTTATTGCCGTCAAGGAGCGTTTTCCAAATATAGACGCGGTTATCGAGCTTGGCGGCGAGGATGCTAAGATCATATTCATGACAGGCGGCGTTGAGCAGCGAATGAACGGCTCATGCGCAGGAGGCACAGGAGCTTTCATTGATCAGATGGCGACGCTGCTTGCCGTTACTGTTCCTGAAATGGATAAAATGTCGCTTGACGCTCACAAGGTTTATCCTATAGCGTCGAGGTGCGGAGTATTTGCAAAGTCGGATATCCAGCCGCTTCTGAATCAGGGGGCTGAAAGAAAGGATATTTGCGCCAGCATATTTCAGGCGGTAGTCGATCAGACGGTTTCGGGTCTTGCGCAGGGAAGAACTATCGAGGGAAAAGTTCTCTTTTTGGGCGGTCCGCTTTCGTTTCTGAAAGGACTTAGAAAAGCGTTTGTTACAACTCTTGATCTGAAAGAGGGAGAAACGGCTTTTTTCCCGGAGGAAGCGCCTGTCTTTGTGGCTTTGGGCTGCGCTCTTTTTGCGCAGAACGGAAACGAGGAATTTACTATCGACGGTATTCTTGATAAAATAAACAACGCTAAAGCCTCAAGCGGTATAGTTACCTCTGATCCGCTTTTTGCGTCGCAGCAGGAGTATGAAGAATTTATACAAAGACATAAGAAGCATGATTTGCAGTATGCCGATATGCGTACATACGAGGGCGGAGCGTATCTCGGAATAGACGCAGGCTCGACCACGACAAAGCTTGTGCTGATAACCGAGGACAACCGGCTGCTTTATCAGCATTATTCCTCAAATCAGGGGCAGCCGCTCGACAAGATAATATCAAAGCTTCGGGAAATATACAGCCGTATGAATCCCGGGATCAAAATAAAGGGCTCTGCCGCTACGGGATATGGCGAGGAACTTATAAAAGCCGGACTTTCCATAGATTTCGGCATCGTTGAAACTGTTGCCCATTTCAAGGCGGCTTCATATTTCTGTCCCGAGGTCGATTTCATTATAGATATCGGCGGACAGGATATCAAATGCTTCAAGATAAAAAATAAGAGTATCGACAGTATTATGCTGAATGAAGCATGCTCGTCAGGCTGCGGCTCGTTTATACAGACGTTCGCTCTTGCGCTCGGCTATGATATCGCCGATTTTGCGCAGCTCGGACTTATGGCAAAAAATCCTGTCGATCTTGGCTCGCGCTGTACCGTGTTCATGAACAGCAGCGTCAAGCAGGCGCAGAAAGACGGCGCATCCGTCGAGGACATTTCCGCAGGTCTTTCGTCATCTATCATAAAAAATGCGATATATAAAGTTATCCGTGCAAAATCTCCCGACGATCTCGGTAAAAATATCGTGGTGCAGGGCGGTACGTTCCTGAATGACGCGGTTTTGAGAGCCTTTGAAAAGGAAATGGGCAGAAATGTTATAAGACCTGCCGTTTCAGGACTTATGGGAGCATTAGGCGCCGCTTTGTACGCAAAGGAAAAATCAAAAGGCGAATCATCTATTATTTCTCCGGAGGAGCTTCAGAATTTCCGCTATACTTCAAAAACCGCACAGTGCGGAGGCTGTACCGGAAAATGCAGTCTTAACATAATCAATTTCGGAGGCGGAAGAAAATTCATTTCGGGAAATAAGTGCGAGAAGGGCGCCGGAAAAGCGCAGTCAAGCGGAGATGAGAGTATTTATGAATTTAAGTACAATTATCTGTTTGACCTTTGCAGTAAAAGTCATGGAAAAAGAGCAAAGGTCGGACTTCCGATCGCGCTTAATTTCTATGAGCTTCTGCCGTTCTGGAAAGCGTTTTTTGAAGAACTCGATATGGAAGTTGTTATCTCGGAGGAAAGCTCGAGGGACACCTATTATAAGGGACAGCATACCATACCGTCGGATACCGTATGTTACCCTGCAAAGCTCGTTCACGGACACATTGAAGCTCTTCTTGACAAGAATGTTGATTTTATTTTTTATCCCTGCATGAGCTATAATATTGATGAGAGTGAAAGCGATAATCACTTTAATTGTCCTGTTGTCGCGTATTATCCGGAGCTTTTAAAGGCGAACAACAGCCGTCTTGGCGATAAAAACTTTATCCACCCATATTTGGATCTTAATAGGGAAAAGAACGTTATTTCAGTAATGACGGACGTTCTTTCGGGATATAAAATAAAGAAGCCGCAGATAAAATCTGCTGTTAAAAAGGCTTATAACGCCCTTTCCGAATACAGAAACGAGATTTTCAACAGAGGAGAGCAGATAATACAGAAAGCACGCCGAAACGGTCAGAAAATAATAGTCTTGGCAGGCAGACCGTATCACATTGACAAGGAGATAAACCACGGTATACACAAGCTTATTACAAGTCTTGGAATGGCAGTCGTTTCGGAGGACGCCGTTTTTCTGCACGGACATTATCCTCATGCTAATGTCCTTAACCAATGGAGCTATCATGCAAGACTTTACAGAGCGGCACAATATGTTACTACACAGCCTGATATGCAGCTTGTTCAGCTAGTATCGTTCGGCTGCGGGATCGACGCTATAACGACCGATGAGATAAGAGAGATACTTGAACCGAAAGGAAAACTCTATACTCAGCTTAAAATAGATGAGATAAATAACCTCGGCGCAGCTAAAATAAGGCTTAGAAGTCTTGTTGCCGCTATGGAAGAAAAATAAGGAGATAAATTAATGGATTACCCTGTTTTCAAAGAGGAAATGAAGCATAGCTATACTATTCTTGTTCCCGATATGCTTCCTGTTCATTTCAAGCTTATAATTAATATTCTGAAAAAGTACGGCTATAATGTCGAGCTGCTTCAGACATCGACAAGAGAAGTCGTTGACGAGGGCTTGAAGAACGTTCATAACGACACCTGCTATCCTGCGCTGCTTGTTATCGGACAGTTTATAAACGCGCTGAAAAGCGGAAAATACGACGTTGACAAAACGGCTCTTATGCTGACACAGACAGGCGGCGGCTGCCGTGCGTCAAATTATATACATCTGCTCAGAAAGGCTCTCAAAAAGGAGTTTCCGCAGGTGCCCGTCATTTCTCTCAATCTCAGCGGACTGGAAAAAGGCTCGGGACTTACCCTGACTCTTCCGCTGCTTATAAAGGTCGTGTACGCTGTTTTTTACGGCGACCTGCTGATGTCGCTTTACAATCAATGCAAGCCTTATGAGATACACAGCGGCGATTCGGAAAAGATGAGAGAGAAGTGGCAGAATAAGCTTAAAAAGGTATTTGATAAGAGAGAGTTTCTGAAGTGCAAAAAATACTGCACTATGATACTTGACGATTTCGCCTCTATCGAACGTATAAAGGAAAAGAAGATACGCGTCGGCATTGTCGGTGAGATATATGTAAAATATTCGCCGCTTGCAAATAATCATCTTGAGGAATTTTTGCTGTCCGAAGGCTGTGAGCCGATAGTTCCTGCACTTATGGAGTTTGTCATGTATTGCCTTGCAGGTTCTCTGGCTGACAGCAAGCTTTATAACTTTAAAAACAAAAAAATCATTGTCAGCAAGATCGGCTATGATTTTATTCACAATGTTCAGAAAACCGTTATAAAGACTATCAATGATCACGGCGTTTTTGAAGCGCCTCATGACTTTGAACATATCAGAAAACTTGCGGACAAGTATATCAGCCAAGGCGTAAATATGGGCGAGGGTTGGCTTATACCTGCGGAAATGGCTGCGCTTGCCGAAACGGGTACGGAAAATATAATCTGCACTCAGCCGTTTGGCTGTCTGCCGAATCACATAGTCGCAAAGGGCATGTCGAGAGTTATCAAGGAAGCTTATCCCGGAGCGAATATAGTTGCGATAGATTACGATCCCGGCGCTACTAAGGTCAATCAGGAAAACAGGATCAAGCTTATGCTTGCAAATGCAAAGAAATAACAGAGGCTCTCCGAAATTGATCGGAGAGCTTCGGATTTTTAAAATATAATTGCCAAAAATAAAAGTTTGGGTCAAGCCTTTTCAAAGGCTTGCGGATTCCAAAGGCAGAGCCTTTGGTCGCTCTCCGCAGAGAGCGAAATTCCTTGCCGTAGGGCGCTCCGAAAGGGGTGAATCTGAAAATAATCCGGTGGATTATTTTCAAAGAGGACAGGGCGTCCCCTTAAAATACTTAAAATCAGGTTTTCGACAAAAAAGCCGTTCCAAATGGAACGGCTTTTATTTTTGATTTTATTTTGCGCCTTCTCTTTTAAGAACGGAAATAAATGTCTTAAAAATAATTTTTATATCAGTAAAAAATGTTCTTTCCTTTATGTATCTGAGATCCATATCGATCCATTCGTCAAATCCTACATTGCTTCTTCCCGAACACTGCCAGTAGCATGTAAGACCGCTTTTTACCGAAAGACGCTGCATCTGATAAGGAGTGTATTCTTCTACTTCTGAAGGGATCGGAGGTCTTGGACCTACAACGCTCATAGAACCTGCAAATATATTGAAGATCTGCGGAAGCTCGTCAATAGAAGTCTTTCTGATAAAACGACCGATCTTTGTAACCCTCGGATCGTTTTCCATTTTAAAAGCAGGTCCGTCAACTTCATTCTGTGATTTGAGCGCTTCAAGCTTTGCTTCCGCGTCAACGCACATTGAACGGAGTTTAAGCATCTTAAATGTCCTGCCGTCTTTTGTCATTCTTGTCTGAACGAAAAACGGATTGTGAAAATCCTGTAAAAATATAGCCGCAGCAAAAATAAATATAACAGGCGACAAAACAACGATGGCCATAAGCGATGCGGCGATATCAAAAGCCCTCTTAAAAAAATCATATATCGGCTTGTTTTCAGCCCTGAAACTATTTATGTATATGATTTGCGAATTTCTCTCGTAATTATTGACCACTACATTAGTTTTCACAATAACCCCTCCGTCATTATTAACTTTCCTATTACCTTTATCATTATATATTTTTTATTTTAAAATGTCAACAGCATAAGGCGCATAAAAGCGAAAAAACCGATTATTTCTACAGTTTAGACAATTTTTGAACGGTTTTGTACGCTTAAAACAGTAATTTTAATGCCGATACTTCGCCTTTGTAACCGATAAAGTTTTTAACAGTAATTAATTTCCGTTAAAATTACCATAAAAAACAGCCTGTAGATTATTCTGCAAGCTGTTTTTTTGTATATTTTGTACATATTTACAGTACGGCTGTTATATTGAAAATTATTACATCAGCACAATTTATTGTAATTTGTTATGGTATTTTCTGCGCCTATTCTCAACAGTCTGTTATACTTGGCAACTCTGTCGGAACGGCAGGGCGCGCCTGTTTTTATCTGACCTGCATTTACGCCGACTGCAAGATCAGCAATAGTCGTGTCCTCTGTTTCTCCCGAACGATGCGAGATTATAGCTCTGAATCCTGCCGACCGAGCCATTTTAACGGCGTTAAGCGTTTCGGTAAGCGTGCCTATCTGATTGAGCTTTATGAGTATGGCGTTTGCCGCGTTTTCTTTTATTCCGCGTTCGAGATGCTTTGTATTGGTAACAAAAAGATCGTCGCCGACAAGCTGTATTTTTTTGCCGAGCGATGCCGTAAGCTTTGTCCAGCCGCTCCAGTCCTCTTCGCCGAGCGGATCTTCGATAGAGATGATAGGATATTTTTCCGCAAGCTTCTCCCAATACGAGATAAGCTCTGACGTTTCATAGCATGCGCCTCTTTTGGGCAGGCAGTATTTACCGTCCTTGTACCATTCGCTGCTTGCCGCGTCGAGCGCGATTTTTATTTTATCGGTGTTATAGCCGGCTTTTTCTATCGCTTCGATGATACATTCTATCGCTTCTTCCTCAGAAGAAAGATTCGGCGCGAAACCGCCTTCATCTCCGACAGCTGTAGCAAGACCTTTTTTCTTTAATACGGCTTTGAGACAATGATAAACTTCCGTGCCCATTCTGAGAGCTTCCGAGAATGTTACCGCGCCGACAGGCATTATCATAAATTCCTGTATATCAATGTTATTCGCCGCGTGAGCGCCGCCGTTTAAAATATTCATCATAGGAACAGGCATAATGCCGGCAGATACGCCGCCGATATATCTGTAAAGCGGCATTCTGTAATGGGAAGCTGCCGCTTTCGCAAGGGCAAGCGATACCGCAAGAATAGCGTTTGCTCCAAGTCTGCTTTTGTTATCGGTTCCGTCAAGACTCATCATAAGGCTGTCTATCCTGCTTTGGTCGATAGTATTTGCCGATGCGGCTGCTTTGCATATTTCAATATTAATGTTGTTTACTGCCTGTGTGACTCCGTTTCCGCAGTATCTTCCGTTGTCGCCGTCCCTGAGTTCAACCGCTTCGTGAATACCTGTGGACGCTCCTGACGGAACGCTTGCGATCCCCACGCAGCCGTCGGAGAGCATGACCTCCGCTTTGACTGTGGGATTTCCTCTTGAATCAAGAATCTCATATCCTCTTATTTTTTCAATTTTAACTGACATAACTTATACCTCCTGCTTAGCTGTAAACGGCGCAAGCGCAAGACGTATAAAATATCCCTGCGGATGGCTGCATACGGGGCACGATTTCGGGGCTTCCGAGCTTTTGTAGACAAATCCGCAGTTGAGGCACATCCATTCCTCTTCAACATCGGAAACGAAAAGCTTTTCCTGTTCGAGCAGATCGGCAAGCCTGCCGAAGCGTTCTCCGTGGATCTTTTCTATTTTTGAGATCTCGTTGAATTTAACGCTTACCTGTTTGAATTCTTCCTGTGCCGCTATTTTGGCAAAATCGGGATAAACGGGATCGGATTCTTCAAATTCATTATGCTGCGCGGCGCGGAGAAGCTCTAATGTTGTGCCGTAGATATCAACGGGATAACTGCCGTCTATAGTGATGTTTTTGCCTGTCATATCTTTCAAAAGTTCGTAAAAGACTTTAGCATGCTCTCTTTCCTGTGCGGCGGTGAATTTAAAAACCATTTCTATCATCGGAAGTTTTTCGGTTTTTGCCTGTTCTGCCGCGAATGTATAGCGATTACGCGCCTGACTTTCACCTGCAAAAGCCCTCATGAGGTTTGTCATTGTTTTGCTTTGCGAAAAATTACTGTTCATTTTTTCCTCCATTATTTTAAATTACCAATCAGAGCATACGGATTCCCGACCTGATTTTGGCAATAATATTATTTTCCGTTTGAGGGATTTTTATGCATAAAAAACGGACACCGAAATCGGTATCCGTTATAGAGTGTATAAAATCTATGATTTTTGATAAAATTGTCCGATTGCAGGGAGCAAATCTTTGATTTGCGAATCTGCAAGGACTTTGATAAATGATAAAATAAGCGTTTACGCTTATTTTATCATAAGCTCGACAGAAGCTATCTTAACGCTTAAACAGAATATTTCCATTGCCTTTGTCAGATCGTCGACAGAAGGATATGTAGGAGCTATCCTGATGTTTTTGTCCTCTGGATCTTTGCCGTACGGGAATGCGGCTCCTGCGGCGGTAAGCGTAACGCCTGCTTCCTTGCAAAGGCTGACTATTCTTTTGGCACAGCCGGGAAGAGAGTCAAACGAAACAAAATAACCGCCCTGCGGTTTTGTCCAGCTGCCGATCCCAAGAGGTTCTATCTCCTTTTCAAGCATACTTACGACCGCTTCAAATTTAGGAGCGATGATATTCTTGTGCTTTTTCATATGCTCGACAAGTCCGTCGTAGTCCTTGAAATAAAGCGCGTGCCTTAACTGATTTGTCTTATCGTATCCGATAGTTCTTATGCTGATATTTTTCCTTATATATGAAAGATTTTCGCTGCCCGAAGCGATCACGGCGATTCCCGCGCCGGAAAATGTCACTTTAGAAGTTGAACCGAAAATATAAACCATATTTTCTTTGCCGTTCTTTTTACACTCGTCCATGATATTGAGAAGCGGTTTCGGATCGTCGACAAGGTGGTGTATGCAGTAAGCGTTATCCCAGAAAATCCTGAAATCATCCGCTTTTGGAGAAAGCGACGCAAAACGCTTTACAACGTCGTCGCTGTAAACATGCCCTGTCGGATTGGAATACTGCGGAACACACCAGATACCCTTTATGGAATCGTCTTCGGACACAAGCTTTTCAATGGCGTCCATATCCGGACCGTTTTCGTCCATGCTTATATTTATCATTTCGATGCCGAACTTTTCACAAATAGCGAAATGTCTGTCATAGCCCGGAACAGGACAAAGGAACTTCACTTTATCAAGCTTGCACCACGGCTTTGATCCGTTTACGCCGAACGAATAGGAATCCGCTATCAGATCGTACATAAGATTAAGACTTGCGTTTCCCGCAATGATGACCTCGCCGTCCGAAACGCCGAGCATCTTGGAAAAAATGGCTTTTGCTTCGGGGATACCGTCAAGAATACCATAGTTGCGGTAGTCGTCTCCGTTTTCACCGCTTAGAACACTGTTTTTGTTGAAAACGTCAAACATATCCATGCTGATATCAAGCTGTTCGGGAGAAGGCTTTCCTCTTGCCATATTAAGCTCGAGCTTTAAAGCCTTATGCTTTTCATACTCTTCATCCCACTGCTTTTTAAGAGCAAGGATATCGTCTTTGTTCATATCGGTCAGTTTCATTGTTAAGCACTCCTTAATAGCTTTATTTGGGTTATATCCCATTATATTGCTATAAAATTTAAAATGACATGCACATACTGTGTGCGTATATGCAAGGATTTTTGGATTAAGTAATAAACGTTTACGTTTATTATATCACAATTAGTTTTTTTTTGCAAGTATTTGGAGTAACTATTCACGCAATCCAATTTTATAAAGTGAAATTTCTTACCTTGAAATGCATTTCAAAAAGGGGACGCTTGGCAAGTGAAAGCGTCCCCTTAAAATACTTATATGTTCATTTCTTGCCTTGATGCAAGAAACGAACCAAAGAAAATCAAGCTTCCGCTCCGGCACAGCTTGCGCCGTGAGTCGCGTAAGCGAACATATTAACTGCTTTTATAGTCGGGGACTGTAAATGATAGTATTTGCCATTCAGCAGTTGTGATTTGCAATGAAATCACTTTTTGGGATTTTGAGGTGCTTTTTCTCCCAACCTTTGCTTAAAGTGCAAGTTTTTTAGTTTCTCTTCAATTTTCTGTCTGTCCCTTGTGGGACAGACAGAAAATTAAATCGGGATTCTTAAGGGAACTTGTTCCCTTAAGCAGAGGGTTTGGGGGACAGAGTCCCCCATAAGTTTCTTGAAGATCAAATTGTGTGTACATGTATTGCTATATGTTGACATATATTTTTTTGTGTGGTATAATTTATAGCAAGAAATAGTATTTGAAAAGGAGCGGTTCATTTGAGATTTACTAAAATGCACGGCATAGGAAACGATTACATATATGTCAACTGCTTTGAAGAAACGGTAAACGATCCCGAAAAAGTATCGGTTTATGTGAGCGACCGCCGAAAGGGCATAGGCTCTGACGGACTGGTGCTGATAATGCCGTCCGACAAGGCTGATTTTAAAATGAGAATATTCAATGCCGACGGTTCAGAGGCTATGATGTGCGGAAACGCGACAAGGTGCATAGGCAAGTATGTTTATGACAAGGGCATGACGGAAAAAACAGAAATAACTCTCGAAACAAATTCAGGCATCAAATATCTGAAATTGTTTCCCGAAAACGGCAGGGTGGAGCATGTCGAGGTCGATATGGGAGAGACTGTGCTTGTGCCGAGAGATATTCCCGTAAATTCCGATAAGGAAAGATTTATTTCCGAACCTGTCGAGGTCGGCGGAAAAGAATACAGTATAACCTGTGTGTCAATGGGCAACCCTCACGCCGTTGTTTTCCTTGACGGCATAAACGCTCTCGATCTTGAAAAAATCGGTCCGGAATTTGAAAATCATAGTCTTTTCCCCGACAGGATAAATACTGAATTTATCGAACCTGTCGATGAAAATACTCTTAATATGAGAGTTTGGGAGCGCGGAAGCGGCGAAACCTTCGCTTGCGGAACAGGCGCGTGCGCGTCGGTAGTGGCGGCTGTTCTGAACGGCTTGTGCAAACGGGACAGCGAAGTCACCGTTCATCTCAGAGGCGGCGACCTGAAGATAACGTATTGCAGCGACGGAAAAGTCATTATGAAAGGTCCTGCCGCTTTGATATGCGACGGAGATGTTGATATTTCTCACTTATAAGATATTATAGAGTGTCGAAAAAGTCTTTTTAAAATATCAGATCAAAATTTAAAAGTTTAGGTCAAGCCTTTTCAAAGGCTTGCGGATTCCAAAGGCAGAGCCTTTGGTCGCTCTCCGCAGAGAGCGAAATTCCTTGCCGTAGGGCGCTCCGCAAGAGAGGGCGTCCCCTAAAATTTATAGTAAATGTCAAAAATAATTTGCCGTTTACTATAAAATCAGGTTTTCTACAGGTTGAAATCTCAAAAAATTAACGTTTACTATGATAATTTGTTCAAAAAAGGAGTATTGAAATGGTTAAGGTAAATAAAAATTTTGACGATCTCGTTCCGAATTATCTCTTTGCAGACATTTCAAAGAGAGTGAACGACTTTGTAAGCGCAAATCCCGATAAAAAAGTTATAAGACTCGGTATCGGAGATGTAACGCTTCCGCTTGCCCCCATTGTTGTTGAAGCTATGAAAAAAGGCTGCGACGAGCTTGGCGTAAAGGAAAGCTTCAAGGGATATCCCGATTATGAGGGATACGGCTTTTTGAGAGATGCGATATCCGGATATTATAAGAGTTTCGGAGCTGAAATATCCGCAGACGAGATACTTGTAAACGACGGAGCTAAATCTGACGCCGGTAATATCGGGGATATATTCTCAAGCGATAATACCATACTTGTTACCGACCCTGTTTATCCCGTATATGTCGACTCGAATATCATGGCGGGAAGAAAAATACTTTATGCCGACGCGACCGAGGAAAACGGCTTCTGCGCGCTTCCCGACCCGAATGTCAAGGCGGATATCATATACCTCTGTTCGCCGAATAATCCGACAGGCTCGTGCTATACGAAGGAACAGCTTAAGGCATGGGTCGGCTATGCAAATGAAAATAATTCGCTTATCATTTATGACGCGGCGTATGAGGCGTTCATAACTCAGGACGATATTCCAAGAAGCATTATGCAGATAGACGGAGCAAGAACCTGCGCTATAGAGATGTGTTCTCTTTCAAAGACTGCCGGATTTACAGGTACAAGATGCGGATATACGGTCATTCCGAAGGAGCTTGAACTTGACGGTAAAAATATTTACAAGCTTTGGTACAGAAGGCTTTCCACGAAGTTCAACGGCGTGTCATATCCCGTGCAGTGCGCGGCGGCGGCGGTTTTTACAGAGGAAGGTCAGAAGCAGATAAAGGAAAATATTGCCTACTATCAGGAAAACGCAAAGATCATTGCGGATACAATGGAAGAGCTTGGCGTCAAGTATACCGGCGGCGTAAATTCTCCTTATATTTGGCTGAAGTGTCCGAACGATATGGGCAGCTGGGAATTTTTCGATTACCTTCTCAATAATATTTACGTTGTCGGAACTCCCGGCGAGGGCTTCGGTAAAAACGGCGCCGGCTGGTTTAGGCTCACATCGTTCGGAGATAGGGAAAATACCGTCGAGGCTATGAAGAGATTCAAGGATCTTATGAAAAAATAACCATGAAAAAGAACGGAATAACGGCAGCGGAGTTATACAGAAAATACTGTGCCGCCGCAGTTTTATTCACAGTCTGCGGAATGTGCGGCTGGATATATGAAACCGCGCTTACTTCTTACATATGGGGAAGATTTGCCGACAGGGGCTTTCTTCATGTCCCTGTTTTGCCGATATACGGCGTATTCGCGTTTTTGATACTTCCGCTGTTCAGAAAGCATAACGGCTGGATTACGGTCTTTTTGGGCGGAACTGTAATTACTACTGTTTTGGAGCTTGTATTTTCCTATGTTATCGAGTGGACGATAGGTGAAAGGCTATGGAGCTATAACAGTTGGGACTTTAATTTTCAAGGGAGAATTTCCCTTTACAGCAGTCTGATATTCGGGGCTATGAGTATCGTGCTGATAAAGATCGCGTATCCGCTTGTGAAAAAACTGAACGAAAAAGCTTCCGATACTTTTATGTATTTTCTCGGAACGTCAGTAACGGTTATTATAGCCGCAGATTTTATTTTTTCATTTTTTTCAAGCAAATAAAATGAATATTATGCTTTATTCAACCAAAAATAATAAAAACATTTATAGTAAACGCCTGTTACGGCAATACCGCATGATTATGCGGCGCTGACATAAAAGTAACAGACCGGTATCTAAGGAGAATGAAGCATGAAAAGAAAAAAATCAAATCGTCCGATAGAGGCTTATGATGATATTATGTTCAACGAGGCGGGAAGCGCCACAGACTGTACGGGACTTATTCCATCGGCAGTTTTGAATCAAGGCGAATACGAATCCTATGAAGATCTTATGGATTTTAATATTCCGAAGCTTTATATCGATAGCGAAGAAGAATAGTTTAAACGTGCCTGTTTTATGCAGGCACGTTTTAGTTTGTTTATAAGTAGGGGCAAGAGTTCCCTACAAGTTTCTCAAAAATTGAATTGCGTATTATGTTCGTTTCTTGCCTTGATGCAAGAAACGAACCAAAGAAAATCAAGCTTCCGCTCCGGCACAGCTTGCGCTGTGAGTCGCAGAAGCGAAAAATAGTGACTGTATTTATAGTCGGGGACTGTAAATGGCACTTTTCATCATTCAGCAATTGTGATTTGCAATTTTGAGGGCTTTATCTCCCGACCTTTGCCAAGAATGTTCTGTATGGTTACCCACATTTTTTATAATACTACCTTTGGTAGTATTATAAAAAATCACGAGGTTTCCAAAGGGTAACTCCCCACGGGGTGGGGAGATGTCCCGAATGGACAGAGTCCCCATAAGCTTCTCAAAAACTGATTTTGGCGACACAGGCATGTTTTTCTTGACAATTGTCAGCGGACGAGATATAATTATAGTAATAATTTTAGAACCTATGTTGAGAGATTTTTAAAAAATACAGGAGGAAAAAATGAAAAAAATTTTATCTGCAATTTCTGCCGCGGTTTTTGCTGCGGCTCTGATAATGCCGGGCGCTGCCGAGGCGTCCGCTTCTTATGTATATAATGACGAAGCTTTTGTAGACGCGAGCCATTACTGCATTATAAAGCTTTCTGACGATCCGCTTGCAAAATATGATTATGCCGTACAAAACGGAGTTGACGACTTTATTTTTACAGATGAAGGAAAAGCGGCGTATGAAGATCTTATCGAAGATCACAGGCAGTCGCAGCAGATCATAAGCATGTATCTTGGCAGAAACGTGGAAAAAATATATGACTATACCGCTGTGTACAATGGATTTTCCGTATTGATGAGCGATTCTGAATATGAAAAGATCGCTTTGAATAAGGATTCTTTCGGCATAGAGAATATCTATCAGTCGGATTATTACGGAAGGGAAATAATCGATCCTTATCTTCCCGGCAAAAAGGCAGAGGAAAGCTACAGCGACCTGACAAATGAAATACTGTCGCAGTCGGGTATAAGCAGCGTGGGGTATAAAGGGGATTCGACTGTTATCGCGGTTATAGATAATGAATTTGATGCCGAACACGAATTTCTTAGTACTATGCCCGAGGGCGTAAACGGACGTCTTGACAAGGAATTTATCGACAAAGTTTCGCCGTATTTGTCAGCGACAAGCGGAATGGGAAACGATTATTACCTGAATGAAAAAATACCTTACAGATTCAATTATCAGTTGAGGAATACCGATACGAGCGGCGATACGGGGTCTTTTCACGGAACTCATGTTGCGGGTATAGCGGCCGGAAACGGAGACGCCGAAACAGATGAAAAATATGATGCAAAGGGAACTGCTCCGAATGCACAGCTTCTTCTGATGTCGAGCGATCTTACATATTATTGTATTATGGCGGCTTATGACGACTGTGCATACCTTGGCGCGGATGCGGTAAATGCCAGCTATGGCGAGCCATATACTTCGGTGAGCAGCGCGCCGTATGAAGAGGAGGCTATATCGAATCTCTGTTTATCCGGAACAGTATTTTGCGCCGCGTCGGGAAATGCAGGCAAGATAGACTATATAGGAAAAGACTCGCTTAAAAATACAGATTACGCGACAGGCGGAACTCCCGAGGGAATATCGTCCGCTTTGAGCGTCGGGTCTGCGGCGAATATAGTTTTTGAGGCGAATATTATAACTGTCGGCGGTAAAAATTATAAGATAGATCCCGGCAGCAGCAGTATTATCGATGCGCTCGGAAACAGCGAACTTGAAATGGAATATATTCCGAATATGGGAAATACCGAAGATTTTGAGGGGATCGATCTAAACGGAAAAATCGCTCTTATTGAACGCGGAGAAATAAGCTTTGACACTAAGGCGCAAAACGCAAAGGATAACGGCGCGGTAGGCGTTATATTTATAAATAATGTTTATGATGAAAACATAAATGTACAGTGCAGCGTGCTTCCGAACGGAATTATCGGCATTAACGACGGAAAAGATATAATTGCGTCAGGCGAAAAAAGCGTTACGATAAATTCAGGAAAGCGTTTCATTTCGTCAAATACAAATAAAATGAGCGGATTTTCATCGTGGGGATACACCGAGGACTTGCTTTTAAAGCCTGATATTACAGCTTACGGCGGAAATATCGTGTCGTCATATCCGAATAATAAATACGGCTCTATGTCGGGGACGTCTATGGCAGCTCCGCAGATGACAGGTATGACCGCGCTTTTAAAAGAGCATTTGAAAAATAATAAGGAAAAGTATGGAATCGAAAAGGAATCGGATTATCCCGAAATGATCGCTAAGCTTTTAATGTCGACGGCATCGCCTGTATACAGCTCCGACGGTCTTGAGATCGCCTCGCCGAGAGTTCAGGGAAGCGGACTTGCAAATGTTGAATATGCGGTGAATACTCCTGCCTATCTTTACACAGACAGCGAAAAGGATAATTTCAGACCAAAGCTTTCGCTTGGCGATAACTTAGGCGCAAAAATAGGAACGCCCGAATTCAGTAACGACAGTTTTTGCTTTCATATAAAAAATATTTCAGATACGCCGCAGACTTATTCGCTTTCAGCCGATCTGTTCAGAGATGACATTTCAGAGGACGGTCTTTCATGGAATGTTTCAAGGCTTGATAAAAGCAAGGTGACGATAAAATCGCCGGGTAATGAAATAACTGTAAAGCCGGGTGAAGATGTCACCGTAAACCTCGATATCAGCATGGATAACGGCGATATAACTTTTATTAATGAAAATTTTGAAAACGGTACGTTCATTGACGGATATATTTATCTGAAAAATGATTCTGCTCCCGATCTTACGCTTCCGTTTACCGGATTCTACGGAGTGTGGAATGACGCCGATATTTTCGAGCCGTTTGTATACGATAAGGGAATGCAGGCTTCCATGTATCCGTCGCTTATGTGCGACAATAATCTGAATCCTGCCGGAGTAAGCGTTATTGCCGCGCAGGAAAACGAAATACATATAACAAGACCGTTTTATTCGCCGAACGGGGATAATATACTTGACAGTATATGCTTGCAGGCAGGCTTTAAAAGAAGATGCAAAAATGTAACGGCTGAAATATGGGACGATGAAATGATCGAACCTGTATACACAGAGAAATTTACTCTTGATGTCGGAAGCTGGTCGCTGGGCAATGATCAGGAACCGTTTACAACTATATATCCGATAGGCTGGGATTTCAGCGGAGCAACTGAAGGAAAAACATATCAGATAAAGCTTACCGCCGAAAAGCCGCTTGAAAACGATAAAAAGAAGGAATCCATAATACAGGAATTTACTATAGATCTTACTGCGCCGACAATACAGGAATGTAAGAAGATAGTTATAAACGGTCAGGATTATATGTATATAAGATCCAGGGATAATTATGCTGTTCAGGGAGCGGTCATGATGTCGGGAGAAAATATATACGATATCGACCCTTACGTTAACAGCAGATATTCCGAATATCTGGTATTGGATTCGCTGCTCAAAATTCCCGAAAATACTTCCGGAGCTTACGCCGAGGTTTATGATATGGCAGGAAACTGTACTAAGGTTGCTATTGAGGATATCGAGGATACGTATGATCTGAACTTTGATGAGAATATGTATTTTTCGACGAACGATACTTCGTTTAAGAATAAAATAAACTTTACCGATTCAAGCGGAAAGAATGTGAATTATTCCGTTTCAGCGACTCCCAAGGAAGCGTATAGTAAAGGAATAACAGAAATTTCAATATCGTTTAATTCCTATGAGATTCTGAGCGGAGTCCCTGTAAAGGTAGGACTTGCGGGCGATGCTGATATGAATGGCATTGTAGATTTATACGACGCGATAAAAATTGCCAAGTATATGGTATGGCAGAAAAATCCGAACAGTCAGTATAAAAATGAATTTATAGGCTTTGAGGGATCTTTTGAAGAATATCTTTCGGATTGCGACAAAGACGGAAAAATAGGTCTTTATGACGCTGTGGAAATTGCTAAAATGCTTTTGCCGCAAAAACAATAATAAATCTCAAAAATTGAATTGCGTAGTATGTTCATTTCTTGCCTTGATGCAAGAAACGAACCAAAAAAATCAAGCTTCCGCTCCGGCACAGCTTTCGCTGTGAGTCGCAGAAGCGAAAGATAATGACTATCTTTTTAGTCGGGGACTGTAAATGATAAATTTTACCATTCAGCGATTATGATTTGCAATTTTGAGGGCTTTATCTTCTAATTCTTGCCAAGAATGTTCTATGTGGTTACCTACATTTTTAGAAATACCGCCCAAAGGGAATGATTCCTTTGGCAGGGGGTTGGGGACAGAGTTCCCAAAAATTAGATATTATAAACCGGATAACTGATAGTTATCCGGTTATTTTGCATATTACATAAATGATTTAAGCGCTTCAAATGTGGTCGAAATAGCAGCTACAACTTTTTTCCTGACTATAAATCCTGTATATTCGCCGTTTATCATAGCCCAGTATTTATTTGAATCCTCTCCCGGGACAGGTATATATTCAACAGTTGTTTCTGTGCCGTCGGAAAGCGTATATCTGACTGTGACCTCCGCTTCTCCTGACGGTTCTGCGTCCTTGTCAATGGATTCAAAGTTTGCATTATTAAATGATGCCAGAAAATCAAAGAATACGGTATTGAGTTTATCGTCTTCTATGTCGATATCGGTTCCGTTTACCTTATACTTGCTTTGCGCAGTATCGATCTCGATATCGGCGGTATCATCCGGCATTGAAACGATGACATTTTTTATTTTATTCAGCTCATTCTGATATATCTCTTTGCTCATAAGGTCTGCCGTGGTATAGCTAAGAGTCGAAAGCTTTTGCAGTTCAAATGTTACGACTTGTCCGTTATCAGCCAAAAGACCGTACATTTCAGTATTGTCATTGAATAAGTCGCCGAAAATAACCTTTACATGTTTTCCGTGTCCTGAAATTTCAAGTACAAATTCCGGATCGTCAAAGCCGTATTTTGCATAATCTGATTCGGGACAGTTTTCGGGACCGAAAGAATATATCTTATCTCTGATGCAGTCGTTTATAAATGTATCGACAGACGTGGTGTAAACGGTATGATTTTCATACGGTTTGTCCATATACCACGTTCCGCTTTCGTCAATTTTCAATGAGAACAGGACGTTTTCATCTGATTCGCCGCCTCTCCATAGCGTGAAAGCTTCGACGTTTGCGGGAAGGAAATCAGCCATATATTCGCTTTTCAGATTGTCTTTTATCGCTGTCAGAATAAGTCCCGTGAAAGAATCGATAAGGTATATGCTGTCAGAGCCTTCTTTCATGACATAATAACCGTCGTTTGTCGGCGAAACATCTCCGACTTTAAGCGTATAGTCTTTTTCGTTTGATTTGACGGTAATGATTATGGGATCGTTAAAACCGAATTTTGACATGTCGTTGTAGTCGATTATTTTCTGTGCGGTAAGCGACGACATATTTGTGCAGATACTTGTCAGCATGCTTTCGTTTAAATCAAAGTCGATATCGTTTACGGGCAGCCAGCCGTCAGAAACGCTGTACTGCATTTCATAATCTCCCGATTCATTATGTATTTTTATGCTGTTTACCGCCTCGGAATCAAAGTCAAAGATCACAAGCTTTGCCTGTTCATCGGCAGCTTCCTTTTTATTTTTCTCGGCTGCTGAATTGAATATGAAGAATGTGCCTAATGCGGCAGCAACGAGAACGACCATTATAATGAGCGCAATTCTGATACGTTTCATTATCGATAATCTCCTTTATATTATTGGCAGTACCGCACAAAGACAGATAAGCTGTATTGCGCGGTATCTCCTTGGTTTTCAGGCGTGTCTTCTCTTAAGCCAGATGAATATTCCCGATACGGCAACGATTATCGGAGCTGCGTTGAGAATAATTATCATAGCATTTGAATCTTCCTTGCTCTTAAGAGTCATGTAATCGTTTTTGTCGGATTTTGCGTTGATATTCATGTCAATATCGCTGTCGTACATCCACGTTATCGTACTCAGGTAAAGCAAAACGGGAACGATCACGAAATCGTCCTGAAGATTTTCATTGTCTATAAATTCTGCATTTCCCATTACAACAAGCTTGGAATCGTTTCTGCTTCTGTCCTGTGAGTAAGCGGCAAGGTAAAGCAGACCTGCAATTTCGTCAGGGTCGATCTCTTCGCCGCCGTAAGGAGTGCCTACAGCCGTGTCGTAGGTTTCAATAAGCGGGCAGACAGTCAGGCTGGAGGTATCGTCCAGCATGTACTGATAGAACGAACGTGAAGCGGGCATATACGGTATGAGAGAGCTTGCTTCAATAAGTCCAGATGTAAGGTCGGTTACGTTTTCGTCTTCCACGGACGATACGTCAACGAGATTTACCATTATCTGATTTTTATCATCGGAAACATGCCTTGAAGGATCTGTTTCGGACACGATATTATAGTCCATTCCGATGCCGTACTCGTTCATAATGCTTTCAAGGTTTTTGTAATTTTTATCCGAGTCGTTCGGCGACATGAGCAGGGAAAGATTTCCGCCTCTGTCCATAAAGCTTTCGAGCTTTGCCGTTTCCTGATCTGTTATATCGGTTTGAGGCGCGGCTACTATTACAATGGCAGCGTCGTCGGGAACCGAATCTGATGTTGAAAGGTTAAGCTCTTTCGCTCTGTAGTTATAGTTTTCGAGATTCTGACGGAAACGCGTGTAGTCGTCTTCAATGGTTTTTTCACCGTGACCTATAAGAAAATACACAGACGGCATGATTCCCTCAACGACTGATTTTATCGCGCCTGTAATATAGTTCTCGCCGTTGAAGAACTCACCGATATTATTGCCGTCGTCATCGTAGATATTGCTGTACATGCTGTTTCCCGGCACGCGCTTTGTATGATCGCCGCAGCGGATTATCATATCTCCTGCCGAAAGCGTCATGTATCCGTTCGGATTAAGCTCATCCCGTATTTCGGGATTGGCGTCGGGATCAATGTCGATAAAATTTATGCAGTCAAATTCGCTGTATTCCTCAAGTATATTTGAAAGAGCCATTGTTTCGGGATCGCTTTTAAGCTCGTCCATATCCATAAGGAGATAGAAATCGACCTTTTTATCTATTTTGGAAAGATATTTTTTTGATGAATCGGTAAGACTGTAAAGATTATTTTCAGTAAGATCGAGCTTTACATCGAAAAGCGAAACGATTATATTCAGCGGAATTATTATGACAAGAAGCATTGCCGCCATGATCCATGCAATGGTCGTAAATTTCAGATTTTTTTTCGATTTTTTCATATCCATTTCTTTTACCCCCTGCTCCAGCGTCTTTTTTCAACCGAAATAATAGTCCAGCCTACAAAAAGAATTATTGTTGTAAGGAAGAAAATCAGATCCGAAAGGCTGAATATTCCTTCCGAGAATGATATGAATCTTTCTCTTGTTGAAAGTTGTCCTATGAATTTTGCTGTTTTTGGAAGATTTTCAAAAAGTCCGGTGTCATTAATGCTATCGATAAATATGAGAATTATCATAGCGCCTTCGCCCAATATCGCGGCAATTACAGGGCTTTCGGTGAATGAGGACATAAGCATACCGATAGCTATACAGACAAGTCCCCAAAGGAAAAATCCGATATATCCGCAGATAACGCCGGACCACATTACGCCGCCGCCCGTTATGAGCGTAATAATGGGGAAGAAAAAGGTAAGGATGAGCATTGAAAGATAAACCGTTGAAACCGCAAGGAATTTTGCGGTAACTATCTGGAACACATTCAGCGGACTCGATATAAGAAGAACTTCCGTTCCGGATTTTCTTTCCTCCGCGAATGTCCTCATGGTCAGCGCCGGTATCATGAATATAAAATAATAAAAATTGTAGTAAAAAACGTTCGGAAAAGAAAACGAAAGCTTTGTTCCGGAAAGATTTGAGATCCCGCTGACAAAATAAATAGAAAATACAAGCATGAACAATGCCGCTATTACGTATGCGAAAGGAGAGTAGTAATAGGACTGAAGCTCTTTTTTATAAAGTGAAAACATTTTATTCTTCCTCCTTGTTATTATCGGGATCTTCGTATTTCATTTCATTGAGCAGATCGTTGAGATCGCGCTTTTTCGGCGATGCCGCGGTAAGCTTAACGAACACATCTTCAAGGCTCGGACGCTCGTTTGATACCTCTGAAATTGAAATGTCATTTTTAACAAGCTCGGCAAGAATATTTTTTCTGACTTCGTCGTTTTCTATCGTAACTTTATATGTATAAGCGTTTTCGGATTCCTTGACGATCTCCGCAATGCTTCCGAAGCCCGCGATCTTAGTGATACAAGAGCTTGTCTTTTCCTTGTCGCCCTCTGCCCTGATACACAGAATAGCGGACGAGCCCATGCTTTCCTCAAGATGTTTTATTGTATCGACGGCTCTTATTTCGCCGTGGCTTATGATAACGACTCTCTCGCACACAGCCTGTATTTCCTGAAGTATATGCGAACTTAATATTACGGTGTGGTCTTTTTTGAGCGACATTATGAGATTTCTTACATCTACGACCTGGCTCGGGTCAAGACCTACCGTCGGCTCGTCGAGGATAAGGTATTCGGGATCTCCCAAAAGAGCCTGTGCAAATCCCACACGCTGCTTATATCCCTTTGAAAGATTGCGGATAAGCCTGTTTTCCATGTCTTTTATCTTAAGCTTTTCCATTGCGCTTTCGACCTGCTTTTTTCTCGTTTCGCCCTTGACGCCCTTGATGCCGGCGACAAATTTCAGATATTCCTTTACTTTCATGTCCGGATAAACAGGCGGTATCTCGGGAAGATAGCCTATTTTCCTTTTGGCGGCGGAGGGATTCTCGGAGATGTCCACGCCCCCGATACTGACAGTTCCGCTCGTTGAGGGAAGATATCCCGTTATAATATTCATGGTCGTGGATTTTCCGGCGCCGTTCGGACCGAGAAATCCGAGTATCTCATGGTCATTAACCGTAAAGCTGAGATTTTTTACGGCAGCGTTTGTACCGTAATATTTAGTCAGATTTTTAATTTCAATCATAATTTACTCCTATATATAATGTATACCGCTTTTATAGTCAGCCAACTTGAAAGCAGAAACTAGGTTGACTATATCGGCATGCGGCAAGCCTTGCCCCGGATACTGACCTGTTTTCAAATCCGGCAATGTGAATAGATATACACATTATATTATCTCAAAAAAATGTTACATAAAAATTAACAAACGGTTACAATAATATTAAATATGAATTTTTTCAAAAACAGTATGCTTGCGGCAAGTATATTTTATAATATCAATGTGACAATAATGTGTGCATTTAAAGCAAATACGATGTATAATACTAAAATTTTACATATATCGAAAAAACAATTGTCAAAATGTACAAATAATATCCTTTTGGTCTGTGCAGGCATACAAAAAGAATTTTAAGGCGTATAGTTTTTTGTGTAAACTGTTGACTTTTTAAAAGTCATGATTTATAATATAACTATGAAAATTATAGGTTCCGAGTGTATTTCACGGATTCCTATTTATTAATCAAATTTTATTCTATGAGAGGGGAAAAAACTATGATACTTAAAAAGCACAAGGCTGTAATCGCTTCACTTTTGTCAGCAGCGATGGCAGCGTCAGCTGTTGCTCCGACTGTTGTATCGGCGGCAGGCATCAGAGAGAAAGATGAGAAGTACGGCGACGAAACATACGTACAGAGATTTCTTTCGCTTTACGATGACGTAGTTACAAACGGCGTTGACAATGGTTACCTCAGCGAGAACAACAAAGGGAAGACAGCCGATTCTTTCGGGGTTCCTTACCATTCGGTTGAGGAACTCGTTATCGAGGCTCCTGACTACGGTCATGAAACAACATCAGAGGCTATGTCATACATTGTATGGATGGCTGCAATGAGAGATAATATCTCACAGAACGGCTCTGTTACACTTCCTAACGGAAAAACAATGGACGTTGATAAGACAACAGACCTTACCAAAGCATGGAGCACAATGGAAGTTATGATCCCTGATATTCAGACGGGAATGATGACACAAACGTCTCCGAGCGCTACATACAGCCCTGAATGGGAAGATCCTGAACTTTATAATGCAGACGGCGCTTCTATGGTTCAGAATGCAAACGGTAAGAACCCGATCCACTCGCAGTTCTGTCAGCAGTACGGCGGCGAAAAAGGTCTTTATCTTATGCATTGGCTCGCTGACGTTGACGACTGGTATGGTTATGGCGGAAGCCGTGACAGCGGTTCATACAACGGCGGTAAATTCACATTTATCAACACATTCCAGCGTGGTTCTGAAGAATCCTGTTGGGAAACTGTTCCGCATCCTTCTATCGAATTAAAGAAATACGGTAATACAACTGCCGGTATCAAGGGCATTTTCAAGGATGAAGCCGAAAATGCTAACCTTGCTAGTCAGTGGGCATATACAAACGCTCCTGACGCTGAAGACCGTGCTATCCAGGCAGTTTATTTTGCAAACAGATATGGTGTTGGCGACAGCAGCATCAATGTCAAGGCAGGTATGATGGGTGACGAACTCAGAAATAACTTCTTTGATAAATATTACAGAAGCATTGAAGGCAAGAGAGTTGATACTGATAATATGACCGCAGATCTGTATAATCAGATTGGCGGTAACGATATGACAGGCGCTCACTACCTCAGATCGTGGTATACGTCATGGGGCGGCGCTGAGGACGGCAGTTGGACATGGCAGATCGGCGCAAGCCATTGCCACGAATTCTATCAGAACCCGTTGGCAGCTTACGGTCTTCTTACTGACACTTCACTTACAAGCAATATGAAGACAGGTCAGACCGCTGTCAAGGATTATCAGGAAACTCTCAAAAGACAGCTTGAATATTATCTCTGGCTTCAGTCAGATGAAGGTCCTATCGCCGGCGGTTCATCAAGCTCATGGCAAGGCAGATATCTTACACCTAAATATACAGCTGAACAAGCAGAACACTTCGGAGCTGCAACACCTACAACATTCTATGGAATGTCTTATGTTGAGCACCCTGTATACGCTGACCCGGGTTCAAACCACTGGATCGGTAACCAGGTATGGGCTGTACAGCGTCTTGCAGAGCTTTACTATGTAGTTACGAACGAGGAATCTGTTCCCGCAAATGTAGCGAACGTTACAGTAGGCGGAAAGTCAATCAAAGAAGCCCTCAAGATAATTCTTGATAAGTGGGTTGGTTGGTTCCTTAGCGATGGAACTATTAAGCTTGAAGAAGACGGTTCATTCCAGATTCCGGCAAACCTTGACTGGAGCGGACAGCCTGCGTCATGGGACGGAACATATAAGGAAGGCGCAAATTCAGATCTTCATGCTACAATCAGAAACTGGGGTTCGTCAAAAGATCCTTCGGGTTCATCATCTGACCTCGGCTGCGTAGCTTCACTTTCAAATACGCTTATTTATTATGCTGCTGCTAACGGCGTTGATCCGAGCGCTGCTGCAAAGGCTGACAATGCTGATCTTGGCGGTAAGGCTCTTTACACAGCTCATGAACTTCTTTGCCGTATGTGGGATACTGCCCGTGACGATATCGGTCTTGCACTTCCTGAATCAAACGGAAGCATGTACAGACTCTTCACACAGGAAGTATTTATTCCGACATACTACCATGGTAAAATGCCTAACGGCGATGCTCTTGAGAACGGCGTAAGATTCATCGACTTCCGTTCACAGTATCATGAAAATAAAGTTGTTCAGCAGTACGAAGAAATCTTTAATGAAGAACTTGGCGGCAGAAGCCTTGATAGTTTGAGCGATGATGAGCTTAACGAATTAGAAGGTACGCTTTCAACAAGATTCGATAATGAAGTTTCACAGAGTATTCACAGATTCTGGCACGCAGGCGATATTCTCATTGCTCTCGGTACAATGTATGAACTCTATCCGACAGTAGATCCTGCTGTTCGTGCAGATGAAATTATAGAAGGTCCTACTGATCCGACAGATAAGCCCGATCCTACGGATGATACAGATCCTACAGGCGATGATCCTACAGGCGTAGTTGCTCCTACAGATGATGATTTACTTAAGAATGCTCTTTGGGGCGATGTCAACGTAGATGGTCAGGTGGCTATTTCTGACCTTGTACTTCTCAACAATTATCTCCTTGAAGTTGAAGAAGCTGTAAAGGAAGTTACTCCTCAGGGTCTTGTTAATGCTAATGTTGAGTATAATGATACTGTAGATCAGACGGATTCTACATATCTGTTGAATTACCTTTCAAATCAGATAGCTAAAGAAAAGCTTGGTCCTCAGTAATTATAATTAGTTCATTTTAATTCCTTTTTTATAATTCCTATTTATCAAATCCGGTCTTTTTTAGAAAGACCGGATTTTTTTGCGTCTTTTACTTGATTTATTGCGCATATAGTGATATAATATAAAATAGCATATTATGAACAAATGTAAAGGAGGGTTCTTGTGATAAAAAGTATGACCGGCTTTGGACGGGAGCAGAAAATTATTGATCAGTATGACATTTTAGTTGAAATAAAATCGGTCAATCACCGCTATTTTGAGTATTCGTCAAGGCTGCCGAGGTCGTATAACTATCTTGATGAAAAGCTTAAAGCGTTTATAAAGGACAGCATTTCAAGAGGTAAGGTTGAAATATCGGTTACAATTAACAATCTCAACGGGAAAGAGGTCAACATAAAAGCGGATAAGCTTATGGCTGTGGGATATGTCAACGCGCTGCGTGAGCTGAATGATACCCTCGGGCTCGAGGACGATCTGACGCTTTCCAAGCTTTTGAAATTCCCTGATATTTTCAACGTTCAGAAGATAACGACCGATGAGGAATATATTTGGGGACTTGTTAAAGAGGTCGCCTTGGGTGCTGTTGAAAAGTTCGTTGCTATGAGAGAAAATGAAGGAAGCGCTCTTAAAAGCGACCTGCTTTCCAAAATTTCAGAGGTTGAAAAAAATCTTTTATATGTTGAAGAACAAGCGCCTAAGACCGCAGAAGCTTACCGTGAAAGGCTTTATCAGAAGCTTAGGGACGTGTTGGAAAATACTGATATCGACGAGCAGAGGATCGTGACGGAGGCTGCTGTTTATTCCGAAAAGATCGCTGTCGATGAGGAAACTGTCAGGCTTCACAGTCATCTCGGTCAGTTCAGGGAGCTTTTGGAGGCAGATGAGCCTATTGGAAGAAAGTTTGATTTTCTGGTGCAGGAAATAAACCGCGAGATAAATACGATCGGTTCAAAGGCACAGAACCTCGATATCACAAAATGCGTTGTGGATATGAAGGCTGACGTTGAAAAGATCCGTGAACAGATCCAGAACATAGAATAACGGAGGAATTATGCAGCTGATAAATATAGGCTTTGGGAATATGGTTTCGATGTCAAAGCTGGTAGCGATAGTAAGTCCGGAATCCGCGCCGATAAAGAGAATCGTTCAGGATTCGAGGGAGAGCGGAATGCTCATTGACGCTACATACGGAAGGCGTACAAGAGCGGTTATCATCATGGACAGCGGTCATATCGTGCTTTCCGCGATACAGCCGGAAACTGTCGGTTCGAGAATCAACAATAACAATGAGGAGGCTGAAAGTGAATAAGGGATTATTGTTTGTGGTATCCGCGCCTTCGGGCTGCGGAAAGGGGACTATACTTTCGGAAGTTCTCAAAGATGATAAGTTTTTTTACTCTGTTTCGGCTACTACAAGATCGCCGAGAGAGGGCGAGGCTGACGGTGTAAATTACAATTTCAAGACCTGTGAACAGTTCGAGCAGCTTATCGCTTCAGACGGAATGCTCGAGTATGCTCGGTATTGTGATAATTACTATGGGACTGAAAAAGCGCCGGTTGAAAAAAAGCGTCTTGAAGGAAAAAATGTTATTCTTGAAATAGAAGTGCAGGGAGCGATGCAGGTAAAGAAAAACTGCCCCGAAGCGATACTTATATTTATACTTCCGCCGTCTGTTGCCGAACTGGAAAGACGTTTGAGAAAAAGAGGTACGGAAACCGACGAGGTCATAGCAAAAAGGGTTTCAAAGGCGGCTGAAGAGATAACTCAAGCAAAAAAATATGATTATATAGTTGTAAATGGCGCGCTTGAAAAGGCTGTAGACGATTTCAAGGCGATCATTACGGCGGAAGAACAAAAAACAGCATATGCTGAAAATTTGATAAATGAGGTGCTTAAAAATGCTTAGACCGGCAATTACACAGTTGATTTCAAAAAATGACAGCTATTATTCGCTTGTTATCGGCGTCGCAAAGAGGGCGAGAGAAATCGCCGAGGAGCTTTGCGAGGACAATAAGGTACTCGAGGAAAAGCCTGTTAAGACCGCAGTTGAGGAATTTGCGGCAGGAAAATTTAAGATCGTGGCATATAAGCCGGAGGAAGAAAAGACTGTAAATCTATAATATCTTGTGAGGCTATAAGAACCTGTCTTCACAAGATATGTGTACGGATTTTTGCGCATAATTTTGATGAAGACAAGGCAAAAATTCGCAGACATACTGGTGTATTTCAAGAATTTTTAACGCAGTATTCAACAAAATTTGCCTAAAAGACGTGTATATACGCTTGTTAAGACAGGTTCTAATAACGGAGGTGGTTGAGGGTGAATGACATGAAGGCTTTGGTCGCTGTGAGCAATGCGTCATTTGCCTTTGACAAGCCTTTTTCTTATCGCATCCCTAAAACTCTTGTTTCGGAAGTAACGCCGGGAACAAGGGTTGTTGTTCCATTTGGACGCTCAAATAAAAAAAGGACGGGCATCGTTCTTGAAACTGCTCCTATGACAGCCGATGACGAAACGCTTAAATCTATTGTTTCCGCCCCCGACGGAGAGCCTGTTCTGAACAGTGAAATGCTTGAGCTTGTTCTGTGGCTGAGGGATAATACATTTTGTACTTATTACGATGCTGTAAAATGCATGGTTCCGTCGGGAATGAATATAAATATAGATGAGAAGTATTCCCTTACGGGAAAGATACCTGATAACCTGACCGAAAAGCAGTCGGAGGTTTACAAACGAATTGCTGAAAGCGGCGATATAGATTCCGAGATATCCGAGCTGAAAAAAGAAGGGTTTGCGGCTGAAATAGATATTCTCGCGCTTAGAGGATCTCTTAAATGCGATGTAAAAAGCAATTACAAGGTTGGCGGCAGCGTTGTTCTTATGATGCGCCTTAGCGATGGCTACAGGTCTGACCCCGACAGCTTTTTACTGACTGCAAAGCAAAAACAGCTTGCGGATATTCTTGCTGAAAACGAAAATATTTCGCTTAAAGAGGCGTGCTATCTTGGCGGCGTCGGAAAGAGCGTCGCGAAAAAGCTTATCGAAAAGGGCGCGGCTTTGGAATATGAAACAGAATCATACCGTGCGGTAACGCTTGCACATCAAGGGCAGATGTCAGCCGGAGATATAATTTTGTCCGAAGCACAAAGCCGTGTTTTTGAAACGGTAAAGCGTCAGATAGATATCGTCAGACCCGAATGTTTTCTCTTGCATGGCGTTACGGGAAGCGGAAAAACGTCTGTTTTTAAAAAGCTGATAGCTCATTGCATAAGCCTTGGCAGACAGGCGCTTCTGATGATTCCGGAGATCTCTCTCACGCCGCAAATGGTAGCGCAGTTTCAGGAGCTTTTCGGCGAAACCGTTGCCGTTATTCACAGCGGACTTTCAAAGGGACAGCGAATGGACGAATACAAGCGTATAAAGCGCGGACTTGCTAAAATAGCTGTTGGGACAAGGAGCGCGGTATTTGCGCCGTTTGACAATATAGGGCTTATCATTGTCGACGAGGAGGGTGAACGCTCTTATAAATCGGACAGTTCCCCGAGATACAGCGCGGTCGAGGTCGCAAAAAAAAGATGCCGTACGCATAATTCGGTACTGCTTTTAGCGTCCGCTACGCCCTCTGTCGAAAGCTATTACTATGCGCAAAGAGGGATATACAAGCTTCTTGAAATGAAGGAGCGTTATTCGGGAGCGGAATTGCCGAAGGTGGGCATCGTTGACATGAATCTTGAAAGAGAAGAGGGAAATACGTCCGAATTCAGCAGTATCCTTATAGATGAAATAAATGAAAATCTGAAAAATCACGAGCAGACTATCCTGCTTTTAAACAGACGCGGCTATCACACGATAATCAGCTGTGCGCATTGCCATACGCCTGTATACTGCCCTAATTGCAGTATTCCGCTGACATATCACAAGGTCAACGACACTCTTATGTGTCATTACTGCGGACATACTCAACCAAAAGTCGAGGCGTGTCCTGCCTGCGGAGTCACAAATCTTAAACAAATGGGTTTCGGTACGCAGAAGCTTGAAGAACAGCTTTCGGAATTATTTCCGTATGCAAGAGTGCTTAGAATGGACGCGGATACTACTATGTCGCGCTATTCCTATGAAAAGAATTTCAAGGCGTTCGGACATAAAAAATACGATATAATGATCGGCACTCAAATGATAGGAAAGGGACTTGATTTCCCCGATGTAACGCTTGTGGGGGTATTGTCGGTAGACAAGGCTCTTTTTGCGGGAGATTTCCGCAGTTATGAGAGAACGTTTTCCCTTGTGGCACAGGTCGTGGGACGCTGCGGCAGAGGCGGAAGACCGGGAAGAGCGTATTTGCAGACGTTTATGCCCGAACACTATGTGCTGAATCTTGCGGCTAAGCAGGATTATAAGGGCTTTTACAATGAGGAAGCGGCGATAAGGCGCGCGCTTATTTTTCCTCCGATATGCGATATATGCGTATTCGGAATAAGCTCGGAGGACGATAAAAAGGCGTCGGAAACGTCGGATAAGCTGCTTGAAATAATAAAAGAACATGTAAATAACGGTATAAGCTTTCCTATAAGGGTTCTGGGACCTGTAAGATGCTCCTATGGCAAAATAAACGGTAAATACAGGTGGCGCGTTATACTTAAATGTAAAAATACGTCCGATCTAAGGGACTTTGTAAGAAGCGTCTTATATGAGATAAATCGCTTTGCCGATTCGGGCAGAGTTAATATATATGCCGATATAAACGGAGATATCGGCGTGTAAATACGGAGGAAATTATGGCATTAAGAAGAATCGTAGTCAATGAAGATCCTATTTTGCGAAAGGTATGCAAGCCGGTCGAGGTTTTTGACGAAAGGCTTGCAATGCTGCTTGACGATATGAAAGATACTCTTTTAAAAGCGGAGGGAGTAGGGCTTGCGGCGCCGCAGGTCGGATTTCTGAAAAGAATATTTATCATGAATCTCGGAGATGTTATTTTTGAATGTATAAATCCGAAAATAATAAAGCAAAGCGGAAAACAAAGAGTATTAGAGGGCTGTCTTTCATTTCCCGATAAGTGGGGATATGTGATACGACCGGCAAAGGTGAAGCTTTCGGCACAGGACAGAAACGGCAGAACTTTTACCCTGACGCTGAAAGAGCTTGGCGCGCAGTGTGCGGCGCACGAGTACGATCATCTTGACGGCAAGCCTTTTATTGATAAGGTGGTAGAATTCGTTGATCCGGAGGAGGTTGAGCAAAGACGATGAAAATAGTTTTTATGGGGACTCCCGATTTCGCTGTTCCGTGCCTTAAGGCTCTTTGCGAAAGCGAACATGAGGTACAGGCGGTTGTCACGCAGCCCGACAAGCCAAAGGGAAGAGGATACAAGATGATACCTACGCCCGTCAAAGCGTGCGCGTTGGAATATGATATTCCCGTTTATCAGCCGCTTTCTCTCAAAAAGGGAGAAGATGCCGAAAACGCCTTAAACATGCTTAAAGAGTTATCTCCCGAACTTATAATAGTTGTGGCTTACGGACAGATATTGCCGCAGAGCGTTCTCGAACTTCCGAAGCACGGCTGTATTAATATTCACGCATCGCTTCTTCCCGAATACAGGGGAGCGGCTCCGATACAATGGTGCGTTCTCGACGGCAAAACCGAAACGGGAGTTACGTCTATGCAAATGGAAGCAGGTCTTGACACGGGAGATATGCTTATAAAGAAAAGTCTTTCTATCGGCGAAAATGAAACTGCTTCCGAGCTTCATGACCGTCTTTCAAAGCTTGGTGCGGAGGTACTGACGGAAACTGTATCGGCTGTTGAAAACGGAACTTTAAAGCCCGAAAAACAGGACGATTCACGGTCATGCTACGCGAAAATGATCACAAAGGAAATGAGCAGACTTAACTTTAATGAAAGCGCACAGACTGTGCATAATATAATAAGAGGGATAACGGGCTTTACTATGCTCGATGGCAAAAGGCTCAAGATATATCAAAGCGTTATAGAGGGCGAAAGCGCCGATAAAGCAGGAAGCGTTGTGGATCCCGATAATTTTACGGTAGTCTGCGGAGACGGAAAATGCGTCCGATTTACGCAGGTGCAGTATGAGGGCGGCAAACGTATGAACACCGAGGATTTTCTGAGAGGCAGAAAGCTTTCAAAGGATATGGTTTTGGGATAAGGATCTGAATTCACAAGCTGAAAAAATGCGCTTATCATGTTAAGGCATGTTCAAAGCTCTGCTTTCAACGGTTATAAGGAAAGGAATTTTTATGTATTTTTTCTATGATTATTACTGGCTTGCGCTGATACCCGTCATCATAGCGATGATAGCTTCGGCGAATGTCAAATCAACCTACAATAAATATCAGAGGATAACTAATTCAAGAGGTCTTACGGGTGAAATGGCGGCAAGGAAGATCCTTGACGCAAACGGGCTTTACAATGTGAGCATAGAGCATATTTCGGGCGAGCTTTCCGACCATTTTGATCCGAGCAGCAACGTTGTAAGGCTTTCGGATTCGACCTATGCGAGTACGTCTGTCGCGGCTGTCGGAGTCGCGGCGCACGAGGTGGGGCATGCCATACAATACGCGACAAATTATTCTCCGATGAAATTAAGAAGAGCGGTAATACCGTTTACCAATATCGGATCATCGCTTTCGTATCCGCTTGTTTTACTGGGACTTGTTTTTAACTCGCATTTTGGAGAATTGCTTATAAACCTCGGCATAATACTGTTTTTGGCAGTTGTCGTGTTTCAGTTCGCAACGCTTTTCGTAGAGTTCAACGCAAGCTCGAGGGCTATGAAAACTCTCGAAAACGACCATATACTTGAAGGCGATGAGCTTGGCATGTCAAGGAAGGTACTGACCGCCGCTGCGCTTACTTATGTCGCTGCGCTTTTCACGGCTGTAGTAAACCTTTTAAGACTTCTTCTCATTGCCGGAAGAAGAAACAGGAACGATTAAATGGCAGACGCGCGATATCAGGCGGTAAAGCTGCTTGGAAAGACCTTCGGAAAGGGCGGATACTCAAACATACTGCTTGACGCCGCCCTGTCGCAAGCGGATATGCCGGAGCGTGACAAAAGGCTTTGCGCTGCGCTTTATTACGGTGTTTTGGAAAGAAAGATCACGCTTGACTATATAATCTCGGGATATTGCAGACAGAAGATCGAAAAGCTGCGCCCCGATATACTGAATATTTTGCGGACAGGCGTTTATCAGCTTATATATATGGATTCTGTTCCCGACAGCGCAGCTGTCAATGAGAGTGTGAAGCTTGCCAAAAAGATGAAGCTCGGCAGTCTTTCGGGATTTGTAAACGGCGTTTTGAGAAGCTTTGTCCGCGATGAGAAAAAGATAACTTATCCTGAAAACAGAGCGGAAAGGCTTTCGGCGGAATATTCTATGCCGCTTTGGCTTGTGAATATGCTTCTTGAAAATTACGGGGAGGACGGTCTTTCGCTTATTGAAACATCTGTCGGAGCGCCGCCTGTGACCGTAAGACTCAATACGGCAGTCTATGATAAAGAAGAAATTCTGAAGGAAATCGAGGAGCTTTCACCCTCAGAAACATTTTTGAAGGATTGCTATGAAATAAGCTCCTGCGGTATAATGTCGCTTGACGCTTATAAAAAGGGAATGTTTCATGTTCAGGATATCGCTTCCCAGCTTTGCTGCATGGCGCTTATGCCGAGTGAAACCGATACGGCGCTCGATATGTGCGCCGCTCCCGGCGGAAAAAGCTTTACGCTTGCACAGCTTATGAACGGCAAAGGAAGGCTGCTTTCATTCGATCTTCATGAAAAAAGAGTGGGATTGATCCGATCGGGCGCGGAGCGTCTTAAGCTCCGTAATATCACAGCTATGGCAGGTAACGCCGCCGAGTTTAATGACGGGCTTCCCAAAGCAGATAAGATACTTTGCGATGTTCCATGCTCGGGGTTTGGAGTCATAAGGAGAAAGCCTGAAATAAAATATAAGAAGCTCGAGGAATTTTCAAGGCTGCCGGAAATACAGTACGGCATACTTGAAAATGCTGCAAAATACCTCAAAAGGGGCGGAGAGCTTGTCTATTCGACGTGTACTGTGAATCCCGATGAAAATGAACGCGTCGTGGAAAGATTCCTTGAAAGTCATACCGAATTTAAAGGCGTGAGCTTTCTTGAGGAATACGGCAAGCCGTTCGGTACATATAAAGTGTCGCTTTTTCCGAAGTATTTCGGGAGCGATGGATTTTTCATATCAAAGCTTTTGAAAACGGAGTAAAAATTTGAAAAAGATCGATATACTTTCAATGAGCCTGTCTGAACTTGAAGCCGAGATAATGAGTATGGGTGAAAAAAAGTTCAGGGCAAAACAGATATTTGAATGGCTTCATGTCAAAAAGGTTACAGATTTTAGTGAAATGAGTAATCTATCTGTACAATTTCGAGGCAGATTATCAGAAAAATTTTGTGTAAATCAACTATTTGTTGCAAGAAAGCTTGAATCAAGCATAGATAATACTGTAAAATATCTGTATAGGCTTTCTGACGGATGCTGTATAGAAACAGTTCTTATGGAATATAAGCATGGATTGAGCCTTTGCGTATCCGCACAGGTAGGGTGTAAAATGGGCTGTCGGTTTTGCGCGTCGACCATTGCAGGGTTTGAAAGAAATCTGGAACCGTCCGAGATATTAGGTCAGGTATACCAAACGGAAAGAGAAAGCGGAAAGAGAATATCCGGCATAGTTTTAATGGGTATCGGCGAGCCTCTCGATAATTTCAGGAATGTGATCAAGTTTCTGGAGCTTGTTTCCGCTCCCGAGGGTAATAATTTAAGTCTTAGGCATGTAACGCTTTCGACATGCGGTATCGTACCCAAAATAAAAGAGCTTACTAAGCTTGATCTCGGGCTTACGCTTTCCGTTTCGCTTCATTGTCCCGACGATAAGGGCAGAAGCGAAATAATGCCGATAAACGACAGATATAATATAAAGGAGCTTATAAGAGCCGCCGAGGAGTATACAAAGCTTACGGGCAGGCGTGTGACCTATGAATACGCCGTTATCGACGGGGTCAATTCCGACAAAGAAAGCGCCGTGAAGCTTGCGTCGCTTCTGCACGGCATGAACTGTCATGTAAATCTTATCCCCGTAAATGCAGTTAAAGAGAGAAATTACAGATCGAGCAGAAATTCAGCGGTCAGATTTTCCGGGTATCTGACGGATATGGGAATAAACTCAACCGTCAGGAGAACTCTCGGAAGCGATATAGATGCCGCATGCGGACAGCTTAGGCGTGAGGCAATGAAGTAGAGCATGTTTTCGGAAAAATATATGATTTATTCTGTGAGAACAAGCTTTGATATGTGGTGAGGTGAAAGATATATGAAGTATGTTAGCGCTACGGACATAGGTCTTGTGAGAGAGGAAAATCAGGATAACGTCCGGGTGGAGGAATATTACGGCAATGTTCTTGCTGTTGTGTGCGACGGAATGGGCGGAGAACGTTCGGGACAGGATGCCAGCAGAATAGCTATCGGCGAGGTGTTCAGCCGTTTTAGCTCGGGTTTTTCGCCCGATCTTGACACGATAGCCGTAAGACAGCTTATGACTGCTTCGATATCGGCAGCCAACTCGATAGTTTATACTACGTCGAGAATAAATTACAGAAGCTTCGGAATGGGTACTACATGCGTTGCCGTGTATATAGACGACACTTATATTTATATAGCGAACGTAGGAGACAGCCGGGCGTATTATACGGACAGCGGCGGACTTCATCAGATAACCACGGACCATACGCTTGTAAATATGCTGCTTATGCAGGGAAAGATCAAACCGGAGGAGGTATACACTCATCCGAAAAGAAACGTACTTACGAAAGCGGTCGGCGTTGAGAGAGTTGTAATACCGGATTTTTTCCGTATGAAACGTGAGGAGCATTTCAAAATACTGCTTTGCTCGGACGGACTTTCGAGTTATTGCAGTGACAGCGAGATATTTGATGTTATGAATAAAACGCCGCTTGAGGAGCTTTCACAGGCGCTTATAGATCTTGCTCTTGACAAGGGCGGCAGAGATAATATTTCGGTTGCGGTCATAACAGATTAATACTGCTTAGGCAGATACAAATATAGGAGCGGAGAGAACAGATGGATAAAAATATAAAAAAGAGGCTTGACGGACGTTATGAGATAACCGAGCTTATCGGCGAGGGCGGAATGGCTGATGTTTATAAGGCTGTGGATGTCGTTGATAATAAGGTCGTTGCCGTTAAGATACTCAAAAAGGAATTTTCCGAGAGCGAGGAATTTTTAAGACGGTTCAGAAACGAGTCAAAGGCGATAGCTGTGCTTTCACATCCGAATATCGTAAAAATATACGATGTGGGATTTTCGGATAAGATACAGTTTATCGTCATGGAATATATCGACGGTATAACCCTGAAGGAATATATTGAAAACGAGCGTATTTTAAGCTGGAAGGAAGCGGTTCATTTTGTGACTCAGATACTCAGGGCGCTTCAGCACGCCCATGAGAGAGGTATCGTTCACAGGGATATAAAACCGCAGAATATAATGGTGTTTACCGACGGTACGATAAAGGTCATGGATTTCGGTATCGCTAAATTTGCGAGGGAAGAGGGAAGGACCGCTACAGATCAGGCTATAGGTACGGTTCATTATATAAGCCCCGAACAGGCAAGAGGAGATATAACGGACGCCAAAAGCGATCTTTATTCGGTCGGCGTAATGCTCTATGAAATGCTTACGGGCGAAAAGCCGTTTGACGGCGATAATCCCGTATCAATTGCCGTAATGCATATGCAGAATGTAGCGGAGCTTCCAAGACGCGTAAATCCGGATATCCCATCTCCGCTTGAAGAAATAATCGTACATGCTATGGAGAAAAATCCCTCTGACAGATATCAGACAGCCGTTGATATGCTAAGAGATATTGACAGATTCAAGGCAGATCCCGATGCTGAATTCGGATATCTTGCGAATCATGCTGTTTCGGATATGAATACAAGATATTTTTCGGCGGTAAATAATGATTACATGGACGATATCGACGTTCCAGAATATACAAACGGAAATGACGATGTCTATAACGATAACGATATTTACGAAGATACTTATGATGAGGACTACAGCGATCTCGACGATGAGGAATATGAGGGCGAAAAGAAAAAATCTCTTTTTGTTCCGGTATTATCGGCGGTTACTGTTGTGGTTATCATGGTTGCGGTATTTTTTATCGCGACGCTTATAAAAAATGTGTTTACCGGAGAAAGCGGAGGCACGTCCGAATTTGCTATGCCGAATCTTGTGGGAATGGACTATAATCAGGCGGTCGAGGCGTACCCGAAGCTTGATATACAGGTCGATTCAACGGAATGGTCCGATCTTGAAAAGGATAAGATATTCTATCAAAGCGTAGCCGAAGGAGACGGAGTAAAGAAAGGCGAGATAATTAAAGTCAAGGTAAGTCTTGGCGCTAAGACTGTAAAAGTCCCGAATGTTATAAACTATCATTTCAAGACTGCCGAGGAAGC
This sequence comes from Clostridium sp., assembly GCA_023664445.1. GTDB lineage: Bacteria > Bacillota > Clostridia > Oscillospirales > Ruminococcaceae > Porcipelethomonas. Next base: position 47,987 of record JAMPFN010000010.1, read on the forward strand.
TCTTCGCGCGGAGGGACTCGAGGTTGAGTTCAAGTATCAGGAAAACAAGGATGTTGACGAAGAAATAGTGTTCCAGACAGAGCCGAGCGCGCTCGAAGAGGTTGCTCCGGGAACGACTATTCTTGTGTATGTAAGCAAGGGCAAGGACGTTGAAGAGATAGTAATGGACGATTTTGTCGGCAAGCATATCGACGACGCGAAAATACAGTGCGGTATATGGGGGATAAGCGTAAAGATCGTTAAGAAGAATTCAAGCAAGGAAGCGGGAACTATTCTTGAACAGAGTATTGAAGAGGGCGAAAAAGTACCTACCGATTCGACTATTACGTTTACTGTCAGCACCGGCAAAGAACCCGAGGGAACTGTCGATATGACGTTTATTTTCCCCGAGGATTCTACCGGAAGATTTACGATAGGCGCTTACCAGAATAATGTAATGATATATGAAAGCTTTACGCTTTCGGCTGATTACTCAAAGGAAAACCTCATTTCCGTTACAGGAAAGGGAACAGATGTTGAAATAACAATGGTTCTTACAAACCTTGCAAATAATATGACGGCGGCGGTCGGCACATATATTATGAACTTTGAAGATGGAACGTTTGAAACTATTGAAGAAGATGTGGATATTGCTTTTGCAACGGTCAACGGACTGTATCAGGAACCGACCGATCCGCCTTATGTTCCCGAACCCGAACCTGATCCCGATCCTGAACCTGTATATAATGATGACAGCAGCGATGATGAATCGTCTTCCGAAGAAAACGGTGAAAGTGAATGAGGGGAATTATAACAAAATCTATCGGAGGGCTCTATAGCATAGAGTCCTCCGACGGTGTATATGACTGCAAGCCGAGAGGTATATTCAGAAAGCGCGGAATATCTCCGGCTGTCGGCGATGATGTCGAATTTGAAAGAGGCGTTATAAACGAGATACATGACCGTAAAAACAGTCTTATAAGACCGCCTCTTGCGAATCTTGATTATATTGTGTTTGTCGTATCGGTATCACAGCCCTCGCCTAATCTGCTGCTTTTGGATAAGTTTATTGCGGTTGCGGAATACCAGAATATCGAGCCGGTTATTGCTGTGACAAAGATAGATATTGACAGCTGCGGAGAAATAGCCGATATCTATAAAAAAGTCGGAATAACGGTTATGATTATTGATTACGGCAAAGCTGATCCGGTGAAAGAGATCCGCGAGCTTTTAAAGGGTAAGATAAGCGCTTTTACGGGGAATACGGGCGTTGGGAAATCAACGCTTCTGAACGCGATCTGTCCCGAGTTTGATATCCCGACCGGAGAGATAAGCAAAAAACTCGGCAGAGGAAGGCATACGACACGACACGCGGAGCTTTATAAGCTTCCATGGGGCGGATATATCGCAGATACTCCTGGATTTTCCACATTTGAAACGGATAAGTACAATATAATTAAAAAAGAGGAGTTGAGCGGCTGCTTTCGTGAATTTGCGGAGTTTGAAAATGAATGCAGATTCCGTGACTGTTCGCATACAAAGGAAACCGACTGCCGTGTGCTTGAGGCTGTCAGGGACGGCAGGATAGTAAGATCACGTCATGAGAGCTATTGCAGTATGTATGAGGAAGCGAAAAAAATAAAGGAATGGGAACTTTAGGATATGCATAACAAGAAGTGTTATATATTCGCAGGCTCGCCCGACGCAAAATGCAGCGGAGTTGTTTTTGAAAATAACAGATATGTTATCTGTGCGGACGGAGGTTATTCTCTTGCGAAAAAAATGAATATAGAACCCGATGTCATAATCGGCGATTTTGATACCTGCCGCGAGAAGCTTCCGGGCGACTGCGAAGTCATAAAATATCCGCCGGAAAAGGACGATACGGATACTATGCTTGCGGTAAAGCTTGCAATGGAGCGCGGCTATAAAAACATTGTTATATGCGGAGGCATCGGCGGACGTCTTGACCATACCTTTGCTAATATTCAGACGCTTAGGTATATACTGAAGCACGGCGGAAACGGAGAGCTTGCCGGAGATGGAAGCTTTGCCGCAATGCAGGGACCGGGAGTTAAGGTCTATAACCGCATAAGCGGCTATTACTTTTCGCTTTTTTCTTATACCGACGAGTGTACGGGAGTCACCGCTACGGGCTTTAAATACCCCTTGAAAAACGCTGTACTTAAAAACAGTTTTCCGTTGGGCATAAGCAATACGGTAGTTGGCAGATCGGGTGTTATATCGCTTGAAAAAGGCGTTTTGCTTGTTATTTTCTCAAAAGATATGAACCAATTATAATGATATTGAATATAATATATTATAGGCAGCGCCGCATAAAGACCGACTGACGAAATATATGAGGCTCTTACATACACAGGTATGGCTGTGCATTTTCAGCACAATCTTTATGCGGTATTGCCTATGATCAAATTTGGAGGTGTACGCAATGAAAATAGTCGTTGTAAAAAGCCCGAAGATCTTGTCGGGGTTATTCAGGCTGATATTTAAAATAAAAAAAGAGGAAGGTACGGAATAGAACATAGAGGGTACTCAAACCTGCTTTAAATCATTTTAAGGGGACGCTTTCACTTGCAAAGCGTCCCCTTAAACTTCATGTTCATTTCTTGCCTTGATGCAAGAAATGAACCAAAGAAAATGTTCCGGCACAGCATACGCTGTGAGCCGCAGAAGAGAATAATATAAAGGAGAGAGCATTATGCTCTCTCCTCATTTTGTTTGGCGTATATTGCTTGCATTACATTCCCCGAGGATTCTGCTGTCCGCCGCCTGATGACGACTGGCTGACCTCTGTTCCGCCGCTTATTGTACCGTTTGTATATACTTCCTGCGAGCTGTTGGTCGTTATAAGATTTGTACCGCCCGAAACAGTTCCGCCTGTATAGCATTTGACAGTAACGTCCGAATGTTTTGTTGTAACAGAACCCATAGCCTGCATGGTTTTGAATGATATGATAACATTATTCGAGCTGTCCGCAACGGTGAACAATGTATTTGCGGGTATTGAGCTGCCTTGCGATGAAGCTGAAATTACAGTACCGCCTGTTGTGCTTAATGTTCCGTCGCAATCAAAAGGTTCCTGACCGTTTGCGATAACGCAGCCGCCTGAAATTGTCAGACTTCCGTTTGAATCAAAGGCGTCATGATCGCCGTTTGAGGACTGAACTATTGCGACGCCGCCCGTAATTTCAAGCTTGTAACTGCCGCTTGATGTGTTTCCGGGACCGCCAAAGCCGCCGCCCTGATTCCAGCCGCCGGGACTTGTATTTCCTGATCCGTCTGCGCCGCCTGCCGCATTGTAGCCGTCATCGTCCGACTTTACAAGAACAGTACCGCTGTGCTGGTATATATTCATAGCTTCGATGCCCTCATAGCATTTTGAAATATATATTTCAAAATCGCTTGGCTGACCGCCCTTAGCGCCGAGCGTCAGATCATGGTCTGAATGCATCGCGTCATCTGCGGACGCAAGCTTGAACACACCGCCGTTTACTGCGATATTGCCGCCGCAGTGTATTGAATCGTCGGAAGAATCGATCGTGATATTACCGCCGTTTATTGTGATGTTTCCGCCGCTCTGCCATGTTGTTCCCGATGTATCGTAAAGACCTACTGCCTTAATGCCCTTTGCGGAAATGTCAGTCTTGTTGGTATTGCCTTCCTGCATACCGCCCTGCATGCCGCCGCCCCACGGATTGGTTGATCCCGAGCTTGAACCTGTGCCTGAGTATGCAGATCCCTGATATGTATAGATGTCAAGATCTCCGCCGTTCATGACAAATTCCTGTTCTGCCTGAATACCGTCGGCGTATGAATCGATATCTATAGTACCGCCGTTTATAGTTACGATACCGTATGTCTTTTTATCTGTTGCGGCGTCTGTTGCAGTCGACTTTATTCCGTCGCCTTCGGAAGTCTTTACAATAACGTTAAGGGAACTGAAATCCGTATCAGCAGCATCTCCGATCGTTACGGAGTCCTTACCTCTTATGCCGTCGTCTACAGCAGTTACTTTAAGTGTTCCGTTTTTGATTTTTATATCGTTCTTGCTGACGATAGCGTCCTGATAATTTCCGTTTACGATAAGCGTACCCTTGCCTTTAAAGTTGAGATCGTCCTTGCTGTAAATAGCGCCGCTGTCCTCATCTGCATTTGTATAAGCCGCAGTACCGTCCGATATAGTGTTTACAGTACCTGATTTAGCGGTGATGGTGCATTTATCATCAACGCTTGCAATATATATCGGAGATGTAAGGGTATTTGTAAGCGACATTCCCTCAAGAGAAAGTTCAACAGCTGCGTCAGCATAAGCAGTTTTGTCAACATCAACTACGATCTGACCTCCTTCCATTTCACCTTTCACAGTATATACTCCGGGCTGTGAAATTGTGATAGTCTTGCTGTCTGCGCTTACTTCAGCTCCCGTACCGCTGAATGTAATGCCCGATGAACTTAGAGTCACAGCATTATCGCCTGTGACAGGCGTGCTTGTTCCGCCTGCTGCGGCAACGGAATCGTATATTCCGACTGTACCGCTCTTTGCAAATTCGCCTGACACAGCCGCAGCTTCGTGTGTCATCTGAACACCGCCGGTGTATACGTTATATGTACCGTCTGTCAGCGCGGCGTTGCTTATCAAAGCATACATGTATTTCTTGCCGGGAGTTACCGAGCAAACTTCCTTTCCGTCTTTCTTTATTGAAATTTCCTGCTTATTGATCTTTTCCGTATAATTCAGCAGCATCGAATCTACCGTAATACCGTCAGTATTGGTAAACGCTTCATGGCTTGTCGCAACAACGCTTCCGCTTGTGATATCAACTGTGTAGTCAGCGCCTGCCGTAAGGCTTCTCTTAGCGTAAGCGTAAAGCTCTGCGGAACCGCTTATCGTCATCGTTGTTTCAGACTGTACCGCATCGTTTTCCGCTTCTGAAATTATTGTACCGCCAGAGATAGCAACGCTTCCCTTTGTGGACTTGATTCCGTCGCCTGCGCTGTCGATGTTTATGTTTCCGCCCTTGACCGTAACAGATTTCTTTCCTCTTACGGCATCTCCTAAAACGGTTGTTATATTGAGGTCGCCGCCGTTGAGCTTAAGGTCGTTTTTACATTCGACAGCGTTCTGTGTATTTGCAGTGATATTAAGAACGCCGTCGCCCTTGATAGTCATATCGTCGTCAGCCTGCAATACAGCCATATCGAGCGAATCGTCGGCATAAGCCGTATCGCCGTCGCTTAAGCTGTTTACAGTTCCCTCAACGAGATTTATAGATGTGTTTTCCGCATTTACAACATGAATAGCCGGAGCTGTAGCTCCTGTGATATTTGCGCCGTTCAAGAATATTTTAACTGTTTCGGCATCGACCGTTTCGTCCGGCACATTTACGATGATCTGACCGTCGTTTAGCGTTCCTGAAACATAATATGTACCGCTTGCCGTTATGGTAACGATATTATCTGCGGTAAGCTCCATGTTAGAGCCGGTGGTCGTGATCGACGTACCTTTCAATTGAATGTAATTTCCGTCGGAAACGCCGTTTTTCATAACGGCTCTCCTCATAAGCACCATATCATATACGTTTATGATTCCGTCGGAATTCATATCGGCGTCGGCAGTTATTTTATCCGATCTGCCTGTGATAAAGTTTGCCAGGGTATTTATGTCCTGAACGCCGAGCAGTCCGTCGCCGTTAGCATCTCCAAGCCCCGCAGCAGCTGCTGTACCGGTACTGATAAGCGCAGCGGCAGCCGCGGCTGAAATTATTCTTCTGAGTTTCTTTTTGTGCGGCATGTTAATCTCTCCTTTAATTATGTGTAATCGTTTTCGATGATTACATTATAATCCGTCATTCTTAAATTAATCTTAAAATCTTTTTAGGACAGTAAAAATCTTCATAAAAACTTTTGGGGAACTTGTGGGGGACTCTGTCCCCCAACCCCCCCTGCCAAAGGAAATGATTTCCTTTGGAAACCTCATGATTTTTAGTAATACTTTCCCCAAGGGGAAGTATTACTAAAAATATAAGTACCCACACGAAACGTTCTTGGCAAAGGTCAGGAGATAAAGTCCTCAAAATTGCAAAGCCGTAAGGCGGTCTTTGTGCGGTGTTGCCGTTATGCTTTCGCGACTAACAGCGCAAGCTGTGCCTGAGCGGAAGCTTGATCTTATTTGGTTCGTTTCTTGCATCAAGGCAAGAAATGGATATACTGCACAAATTTAATCGCGGTATTGCCTAAAAATAAAAAAGAGAAGCCGAAGCTTCTCTTTATCTTTTCTGATTATTCGCTTACATACGGCAGAAGCGCAATATATCTTGCTCTTTTGATAGCCGCTGTCAGCTGACGCTGATGAAACGCACATGTACCTGTAACTCTTCTTGGCAGGATCTTAGCTCTGTCTGTCATGCACTTTCTAAGTCTTGCAATATCCTTGTAATCGATCTCTTCAACTCTGTCGGCACAGAACATGCAAACCTTTTTACGTGGTCTTTTAGGTCCACGGAAATTTCTTTCTCTTTCCATTACAGAAAACCTCCTTCAATATAAAGTATATCAGAACGGCACTTCGCCGTCGCTGAGGATTTCTTCAAAATCGCCCAAATCGCCGATTGAAACCGATTCCTGCGCAGGCTGTGTCTGTGACGGAGCCGTTTGCTGCTGCGGCTGTTGGAAATTACCGTTACCGATACTCACACTATTTGCGCTGCTTGCGGATTTGCTTTCTCCGAATGAAACATTGTCTGCCTGAACGTCCATAGAATAATGCCTTACGCCGTTCTGATCGGTGTAATCATTATTTCTGATACTGCCTTCAACAATGATCATTTTTCCCTTTGAAAAATATCTGCTTACAAATTCGGCTGTCTGACGCCATGTAGTGACTCTGATAAAGTCAGCTTGTCTTTCGCCCGACTCCTTTGATTTATAAGGACGGTCAATTGCGACTGTAAATCTGCACGATGAAACACCCGACGGTGTCTGTCTAAGCTCAGGGTCGGCGGTAAGCCTGCCCATAAGAATAACCTTATTAAGCATTTTTTGAAGTCCTCCAATCGGTTGTGATTACTTAACTGTCACCATTGAACGCAGAACGCCGTCAGTGATGTTCATAACTCTTTCAAGTTCAGCAGGGAAATCAGGCTTTGATTCAAAAGTGTAAAGCACATAATATGCCTCTGACTCGTAATTGATCTCATAAGCCAGCTTGCGCTTGCCCCATTCGTTGACTTCTTCAAGAGTTCCGTTCTTTTCAATAAGAGTCTTGAATTTTTCAACGAGAGCCTTTACGCTGTCCTCGCCGTTCTTGATGCTGTAAACAACCATTACTTCATACTTAGCGGATAATTTTGCCATATTGAAACACCTCCTTCTGGATTCAGCCCGTATCTGAAATACGAGCAAGGATAACTTAAAGCAAACGAAGTTTTCGTCCGCATCTTGCCGTTTTCAGTTAAGATATGCTGCAAAACGGCATAAAATTACAGTATGCAGCATTGACGCCACATACTGTAATTATACCTCTTTCAAAAGCATTTGTCAATAGCTATTTGAAATTTTCGGCAATATTTTTGATATATTCTTTGAAATCAGCGCCTATTTCCGGATGCGAAAGTCCGACCTCGACCTGCGCTTTGAGTATTCCGAGCTTATTGCCCATATCATACCTTGTACCCGTAAAATCAACGCCTGCAAAGCCCGAACGCTGCGCCAGAATTTTCATAGCGTCCGTAAGCTGAAGCTCGCCGCCCGCGCCATAAGGTATTTCTTCGAGGATATCGAATATTTCGGACGGAAGAATACATCTTCCCAGAATGGAAAACAGTGAGAATTCCTGTCCCGGGGCAGGCTTTTCGATCATATCGGTGACCTTGTAAATGTTGTCTTTAAGCGGTTCAAGCTTCATGGAACTGTATTTGCACACATCTTCTTTTGAAACTTCTTTTATAGCGACCGCGCCGTAAAGTCCCGTTTCTTCATAAGCTCTTATCAGCTGACCTATACAGGGATCTTCGCCGATGATAACGTCATCGCCGTAAAGAACGGCAAACGGCTCGTCCCCGACAAATCTTTTGGTCTGCAAAACAGCGTGTCCAAGCCCTTTCTGTTCATGCTGTCTTATAAATGTGATATTTGCAAGACCTGTTACGTCTACCACCTCGTCAAGCATTTTCTTTTTTGAATTGCCGCCGGCTTCAAGCTTGCTTTCAAGTTCGGGATTACGGTCGAAGTGATCCTCGAGCTCTGATTTTCCGCGGCTTGTTATGATCATGATGTCCTCGATACCGCTTTTTGCCGCCTCTTCAACGATGTATTGAATTGCCGGTTTATCAACTATCGGGAACATCTCTTTCGGTATTGCTTTTGTTGCCGGAAGAACTCTTGTACCCAGTCCGGCAGCCGGTATTATCGCCTTTTTTATTTTCATAAAACCCCTCCTTATTTTTTGGCATATCCGTCACGATCTCTGTGCGGTATAGTCGTTCTACTTGAAAGAGGAACAAAAGGAATTGAATAAAAATTTTTCATAGCAAGGCGGAGAATGCAGGCGGGCTGACTCCCAACGGTCGCCCGTCCCCTTTGTCCCTTCGGGACATTTCCCCACACTGTGGGGAATCACCCTCCAAAGACGACAACGCAGTTATGGAAAATTTTTATCAATGAACTTGTTTCAATTTCAAGTAGGGTGACTATATTGCCTTTATATCAAAAGTAAATATACTATAAGCATTGTCAAAAACGTTTTTATAGCAAATGAAATAAATATGCCTCCGATACTTGTGCCGCCGATCGCGGAAAGCGCGTGCGGACTCACTTTTTCATGCTTGCATTTGATCTGTCTTATTTTCCCGATCGCATGTCTGTAATAAAGCCAGTTTGCGAAAAGGAGCATAATCGCTTTGAAGCCATAGGTGACCCAACTTAGGATATTGCACACAAGCTCAAAGCTCGTGGAGGTGATATTTATTCCGCCAAGCGTTTCTTTTATCATGCCCTCGCTTGCAAGCAGATATATAAACGCTGGAATTCCCAGCAAGGTAGAAACGATTATCGAAACGGCTGTCCAAAGCCACATTTTTCTGTTTGCGAAATACAATTCGGGAAATAAAAAAGAAACTATATTCATGGAAGTTTTGCGTCCGGTATCCTTTATTTTTTTGAATATCGGCAGATAATATACCTGATTGCTGCTTACAAAATCGGCAAGATCGCGAAGATCTACCGACTCGAATTTTTCCTCCGGATTCATTCCGCAGTACTTGTCGTTAGGATTAAAGGAAAACGTTCCGTACATGCCGTTTGGATCTGCAGTATTTGCGCCGCCGTTTTCAGACGCCTTGTCTTGGTTATTATAATTTATATTATTAAGATCCTTGACCAGCGGAGTTCCGCATTTTTCACACATAAGAGTGTGAGGTTTGTTAATTTCTCCGCAGTAAGGGCATTTTTTGCAGTCGGAATTGTTTTCCCTTGCGCCGGACTCGACTTTATATTTATAGCTTTCTCCCGATTCGTGAAGCTTTGTGTTTACGCATTTACCGTTTTTTAAGTAGCATTCCCTGTGATACGGCGTTCCGCACTCGGGGCAGACAACAACGTCGTCATTCTTATCGAATTTTTGCTCACAGACTATGCATTTATGACCAAGATATTTTGACATTTTATCCTCCTTGGCAAAATGTATCGAAAATCATGTATTTACCAATTATTTCCTTGAGAAGATAGACTCTTATTTATATTATAACACATTTTTCTGATTTTTCAATTGATTTTGAAAAAAATTCTTTAAAAGTTTGCAGTTTTTCAAATTTTGTAGTATAATATAGATGAGGAATAAACAATTTATAAAAATACAGATACGTACAAAGAGCGTTTGCGGTTTGCACGGTATTGTCAAAAAGGAGCTTTTATGGTATTACTTGACGAATTGAAATCGGAGCTTAATTCATATATTCCCGAGATAAAGGAGCTTGCCGATGTACTTAATATTGAAAACTCGAAGATCGAACTTGAAGAACTGCGCAACAAGGCAGCCGAGCCGGGATTCTGGGACGACCTTGAAAAATCGCAGCAGGTGCTTCAGAAAACGAAGTCGATAGAAAACAAGATAGAGAGCCTCGACTCCCTGTCGACACAGCTTGACGATCTCATTGCTCTTACAGAGCTTTGCATCGAAGAAGGCGACGAGGATTCTGCGGAGGAGATAACCGAAGGTCTTGAAGACTTCAAGAAAAAGCTTGAAACGGAAAAGCTTTCAACGCTTCTGACGGGTGAATACGATAATTCCAACGCTATCGTCACTTTTCATGCCGGCGCAGGCGGTACGGAGGCACAGGACTGGGCTGAAATGCTTTACAGAATGTACAACCGCTGGGCGGAATCGCATGATTTCAAGATAAATCTGCTCGATTATCTCGACGGCGACGAGGCAGGTCTTAAAAGCGCATCTATTTTGGTGGAGGGCGAAAACGCGTACGGCTATCTGAAAGCCGAAGCAGGAGTTCACAGACTTGTAAGAGTATCGCCGTTCGACGCATCGGGCAGACGTCATACTTCTTTTGCGGCAGTCGAGGTAATGCCCGAGATCGACGACAACATAGAGGTCGATATCCGTCCGGAGGATATTAAAATGGACGTTTACAGAGCGAGCGGCGCGGGCGGTCAGCACATAAACAAGACTTCGTCCGCCGTAAGACTTACGCATATCCCAACAGGTATCGTGGTCGCATGTCAGACGCAGAGAAGCCAGTTTCAGAATAAGGATTATGCCATGAAAATGCTCCGCTCAAAGCTTATCGAGATAAAGGAGAGAGAGCATCTTGACAAGATCTCCGATATCAAGGGCGTTCAGAAGGAGATAGCGTGGGGCGCGCAGATACGCTCGTATGTATTTATGCCTTACACTATGGTAAAGGATCACAGAACAAGCTTTGAAACGGGAAATATCGGAGCTGTCATGGACGGAGATCTTGACGGCTTTATCAACGCGTATCTTAAATCGCTTTCTCATGGAACTCTTGAAAAATAAAAGTTTAGGTCAAGCCTTATGGGGACTCTGTCCCCCCAAGCCCCCTGCCAAAGGGAACAAGTTCCCTTTGGAAACCCGATGATTTTTTGAAATACTACCCTTTGGGCAGTATTTCAAAAAATGTGGGTAACCACACGAAACGTTCTTGGCAAAGGTCGGGAGATAAATCCCTCAAAATTGCAAATCACAATTGCTGAATGGTAATAGAATCAGTTACAGTCCTCGTCTATAAAAGCAGTCATTTATTTCTCGCTTCCGCGACTCACAGCGGAAGCTGTGCCGGAGCGGAAGCTTGATTTTCTTTGGTTCGTTTCTTGCATCAAGGCAAGAAATGAACATATACATTGCATATCGGACAATTATAAGATTGTCAAAAAGATTGTCAAAAAAGTATTAAAAAATAAAAGTTTAGGTCAAGCCTTTTCAAAGGCTTGACCTAAACTTTTATTTATAAATTACTGCTGTCGTTTTGTCTTTTTCGTTTTGCAAGTCTTGAATTGCGGACTTCCATAATTATCAGGTAAACGGCAAGTCTTACTGAAAGAACAGCCAAAAATATAATGCCTGCAAAGGTTCCCGTCGAGTATAATGATATCCATATGCCTACAAGAACATGCAGACCCTCATATATCAGATACATGGTCTTGTAGAAAAACGAAAGCAGGGTCATGCCTATGAAGAATACGCATAACATAAAAGGAAATAAAATTGTGCTAAGCGGTTCTTCATGATATTTAAGCAGAATTATCGTATCGGTACCGATCAACATAATAATTATTCTGCATATAAGCATTGTTTCAAACGTCATGAAAATGCACATTATATGCCTTAGTACCACTTCAAATGAGTCTGAAAAGGGATCGTCAAAAATTTTTCTGATTATTTTCATAAACGCCTCCTATTTTACCGGACAGTAGCCTGCAAGTCTGATAATTTCCTGTCCTTCGCTTGTAAGGAGATAATCTCTGAGTTCCCTCATTATACCTGTGGTATCGTCGGTCATTACCGCGTAATATGAGGTCGTAAACGGGTATGAACCGTTTAGAAGATTTTCGTTTTCGGGAGATATCCCGTTGATCTTCAGCGTCTTGATATCGTCGCTTTTATACAGATTATTGATGTAATAATAGTAAGTGTAGCCTATGCTGTTTTTGCGGTTTTTATATTCGCCGATTTTTTCAATAAGCTCTCCCATTCCATTGATCCTGTAGCCGTCCGCCGGATCTGTGAGGAGTTCTCCTTCCATTACGAACTGTTCCATTGCGGTCTGGCTTCCGGAATTGCTTTCACGCTGATACGGTATGATCTCGGCGTCCTCTCCGCCGACTTCGCTCCAGTTTGTGATTTCGCCGGTATAGATCTTTTTCACCTGTTCAACGGTCAGACTGTCTACGGGGTTGTCTTTGTGAGTTATAAATACAAAGCCGTCCATTGCGACAGGGGTAATGTCAAGCCCGACTCTAAGTTCGCTTGCCATAGAAAGCTCTTCCTCAGACGGTTCGGTTGCGAAAATCAAATATTTAGGCGGTATTTCATCTGTATAGCCGCTTGGCTTTTTTCTTGTGTATATCAGGTTTCTATACGCAAAATGAGTAGTGTTATGGTCTATGAGATCGGAAATATTGTCGTCGGACGCGCCGCAGAACTGACGCGCAAGCTCTGCCGTAATGGGGACAGTGGCGGTGGAACCGTCGATCATTGCCAGATCTTCCTCGGTAAGAGAAATTTTGCCCGTCTGGATCATTTCCCAGTTGTCGGGACGCGTAAGCATAACGTTTATGTTGGCGGTTTTATCTTCTGTGATTTCAGAACCGGTAAGATATATGACGGCAAGTTTTCCGAAATAAAAGATTACGGCGGCAATGCAGATTAATATTATAAATAACGCTGTATATGAGGGTATGTATTTTTTATTGAACTTCGTTTTCATTTTCTTCCTCCTCGGCAATATTGATGTTTACGCCGTTTACCTCCACGCTTTCGTCCGCGCGTATCATGATATACTTCACGCCGCCGATTATTTTTGTATGTACGAGATCCTTTCGTTCGGGATTTACCTTTATTGTAACATCGGGAGTTGAAAGCTCGAATTTCTTGATATCCACGATATTTTTCGGACTTAGCCTGGCGTCTGCGCCGAATTTACTGTCGTACTTTTCCGAGAACGTATTTATATGCTCTTCATCAATACCGCAGTATTCAAGAGCGTCGGCAACGTTTTTCTTGGTGATGACAAGAGGGTCTTCCGATTTGCTTGTCTTGTGATCGAGAACAACGGCGGATATATGTTCATGAACCGTCTGCATCACGTCATAGCTGCATTTTTCCGAAACAGTTTCCTCTAAAATAGCGTTGAAAACTTCCTTTTGGGTTTCCGCGGACATTGGCGCGTCTGTGTTGAAAAGGTCTTCTATAAGCTCGGTATGCTCGTTTGACGGATCTTTTGTGTAAAAAAGCGCGTTGTAGATGTTTGTTTGTCTGTAGTCGAATGTCGGGAAAAGAAATCCCGATTCGGGAGCGCTTATAACCTGATCGACCTTTGTGCTTCTGAATTCCTTTTCGCTTGCCGAATAGCTTAGCGCGGATTTTGTCGCCTTGACGGGACAGATACTGCACAGGACGTATTTATATACTTCTGCCGAATCCTCGAGCTTTACCTCGTCCTTTGAATAGGTCGGGACGTCGTAGCTGTCAAGGGCTAAGAGTATGAGGTATTTGCCCTCGGAAAAATGAGAGCGCACGATTTTCCGATAAAGCTCGTTTACCGCTTCGTCGTCGCCGAGTTCGGAATCCTTCAGCTTCATGAGAAGATCGTGTTCGTCGCTCGACACGACCTGTTCGTTTGAAAATTCTATGTCTATCAGGTTTTTTCCGATAGTACCCGAAAGAGTCTTTTTGATTATTGCGATAAGACTTTGCGCTTCCTCTTTCGGAATAGCTGCAAAGGCTCGCGAAAAATCGGAGATCATCTCCTTGTTTTCGTTTACATAGCAGCCCCTTACGCATTTTATGCTTGTCTTTTCGATATTGAATCTTCTGCGGATTTCCGCAATTTCCTTTTCTATCATTTTACGTTTCTCCATTCTAAGAAGTTGTTTTCATAGGCATAAGCATACGTCTTTTCGTCAGATTTTCCTGATAACAGCGTTAATT
>JAMPFN010000110.1 GCA_023664445.1 Clostridium sp.
ATGTCATGTCCATAATTTCTCCCTCCTTTGATTCTTTTTTTGACACCACCTTCACCCCTCTGTTAATAACCTTTCCATCTGATATTTCAATTATCCTGTCACATTGTTTGGCAATCTCAATATCATGAGTAACGATTATCACGGTTCTGCCGTTTTGATTTAATTTGTGAAAGAGTTCCATGATTTCAGCTGATGTTTTGGTATCAAGAGCGCCTGTAGGCTCATCGGCAAGAATTATCGACGGCTCGTTCACAACAGCCCTTGCAATAGCCACTCTTTGTTTCTGTCCGCCGGAAAGCTTGTTAACAGGCTTCTTTGCCATTCCGTCCATACCAACGGATCTTAAAGCATTCATTGCAAGTTCTGTTTTATTTGCTTTTTTATTTTTAGCAAAGTCAAGAGGCAGCAGAACATTTTCAATACACGAAAAATCGTCAACCAAAGCGTAGTCCTGCATTACCATGCCGATCTTACTGTTCCTGATTTCCGCAAGCTTCTTCTCGCTGAGATTTTTCACAAGAACATTGTCAATGAAATATTCTCCGCTTTCATAGCTGTCAATACAGGCAAGAATGTGAAGAAGTGTAGATTTGCCTGCGCCGGATTTTCCTATGATCGCTGCAAGTTCACCATCGTCAATTTTTAAATCCACATCATATAGCGCCTGAAAAGCATTGGCTTTTCCTTTATTATAAGTTTTTTGGATATTTTTAAGTTTTATCATAACGATCCCCTTAATTTGATTTTAATACCTGATTTGGAGTATTTTTTCCTATGATGCTTATTGGCAGTACAACTGAAAGTATAATATAAATTATCATTATCACAATACAGCTTAAAATCTGCCATACTCCAAACTGAATAACGGTTTCTTCCAAAAGTCCGGTTAATTTTACTGCCGCCACAGAAATAATGCTCAATACAAAAGATAAAGATATACTTATCAATGCCGAGAAAAAGTTTACCGAAGCACATTGCTGCCATTTAAGTCCGCAAATATAATAAACCGCATAATTTTTCAATTGCCGTTTTGCAGATAAAGCGCTTACGCTTACCGCACCAACCAAAGTAAGTATCAGTATACAAATTAAAATCGGCAGTAATGTGTATATCTGCGAAAAAATATAATCCATACTGTTTGATTTCATTTCATCTAAAGGAGTTATATTTAAAATACCCATTTTTCTTATTATTTCGTTGTTTGATTCTATAACCTCATCGTCAGTATCCGAAGAATACGTAATAAATGCAGGACCGTTCATTTGTACCATTATAGGTTTATCATCCAAGTCCTTTTGTCTTAAAAGAAAAAGCGGTACTTGTTCGAGCTCATAATTATAATTGACAAAAACGTTTCTGCAATCATATTTCCCACTTTTAGAATTGGAAAAGCCTATTACTTTTGTTCCCTCTTTAAGAATACCGACTACCTCCGCTTCTAAAATATCATCATTATTGTCTGAAAATATATTGATTTGAAGTTTATCGCCGACTTTAAATCCATAAGGATTTTGAGAAACAACAATTGGAACGGTAGAACTTTCATTTACGTTTAAATCAAACCACTTGCCGCTTTCTATTTCAGGTTCGTACATTTCTATAAATTCATCGTCATAACTTGCAAAGCTTACTTCTTCGTCACCGCAGTAAAGCCATGGAGAATAAGAAGCAACTATTTCCTGATTATTTTCCAATAACTTGTGTAATCTTTCGGTTTGTTTTAATCTTACATCTTCGGTTTCGGGATCTAAAGCGTTTCTGAAACAGCAAAAAATTCCCTTATTATTAAACTGTTCCCTGAATGGATCATAATATTGAAACCTTGAAACTATTGTGGAAACCATACTGATAGTAATAAGAAATACCACTGTCATCTGCAAAATGATAAGTAAATTTATAAATTTGTCATGCCGTAAATTTTTTAATCCCAGTTTAAATAACATTTTAATTTCCTCCCTTTGTTTCTCTTATTGTTTTTCTTAAAAATCCGAAATATATCATTATTCCAAGAACTATCAGAGAGGAAAAAACATATATTGCAAAAATTATCAGATAAAGCGTCAGGCTGTATGCTGATCTTATATATTCAAAATGTTTGGCCAGAACCGGCAGTACCAATCGGTCATAACATAAAGCTGTTAAAGCAAAAACAGGAACGGTTATAAGCATACATTCGCTTAAAAACATTCTCAAAGCTCTGAATTTAGTACATCCGCATATTCTGAATACCGATAAAGACTTTATTCTTTTTGAAAGGATATATTTGTACAAGACTGCAAAATTAATCGCCGCAAGAACCGCTATTAAAACTGAGATCATAATGATAGTATTATACAAATAGTAGTTTTCCGATTCAGGAATATCGAGTTCGGGTATCTCAGCCAGATTGCCGAAAGCCATAGAGATTTTTTCTTTTACTTCATCATATTGACTTCTGGTAAGAGGTTTTATAAATTCAAGATACAACGAGTTAATAGGCGTATCGTCATTCAGGCTTTCAAAGGGAACTATAAGCACCTGAAAGAGTTGAACTCCTATTATCTTATATTCTTTATCCTGAAACAATATGGTTTCGTCATTTATCTTTAATTTCTTTGTAATGTCATCATCATCGGGATTTTCTACAGTAACAAGAGCAACCGTTTCACCTTTTTTCTCCTGTTCTTCCGAAAAGTATTCGCCTGAAATAAGATTGCCGAACTTCTGCAAATTTTCTTTGAAAATCTCACATGGAGCAAAATCACCATTTTTAATGGTAAATCGAACATCAACACCACCATCCATCTCAGTTACCTCATCAGAATACGGCTGCACAAGATACATATCAATATTCTCATTTAATGTATCAGAAAATGATAATACAGTATCTCTCAGCGTTTTTTTATCGGCATAATTTCCTGTTAAATCATTATTAAATGGTATCTCCAGTTCATACAGTTCGCTTGTTTCATTTTCTTTTACGACATTATAATTCTGATATAAACCATAAGAAAAATTAATGATAAATGACGATGCCATAACGCATATAATAACCAGTATAAATATCATTTTCTCCGTTTTAATAAAGGATCGGATATTTTTTAATATGTATTTCATTCAGCTATCCTTTCAAATAAGTTTATGCCTGATAAGACTTGCTATTAATAAAACGATTCAAAATACGATTTTATCTCACTTTTTTTAATTTCTCAAACTTTCACCTTCTTTAGCATATCTTGGAACTATGTATAAATTCATGATAGAACCTTATTTATAAATAGTTTTATTAATAAAACGATTCAAAATTGAATTTTACTGCATTATAAAAAATTTTTTCAAGAGCAAAACCGTATAACCACCCATAAAAAGAAAATGGACATATCAAAAGCACAT
Organism: Clostridium sp.; assembly: GCA_023664445.1. Lineage (GTDB taxonomy): Bacteria > Bacillota > Clostridia > Oscillospirales > Ruminococcaceae > Porcipelethomonas. Next base: position 3,373 of record JAMPFN010000110.1, read on the forward strand.
AAGTGCATAATGTCCATTAAAGCCATCGCAAAGCCGCACCTACTGCAAGATGAAATTGAAAAGGAAAGATTACACAAAAAATATGTTTTTGCATGAAAACCGCCTGTAAACTGGCGAAGCGGAACAAAGCAGGAAAGAAATAATATGCTTTCGAGTATATTTCCGGACACAATGCCTATGGCAACGATTAATACAATATTTAACAATGATGATATTGTTATTTCAATCCCATATTGATAGTAATCTTTGCTTTCGTCATCGTTTTCAATAACGTTTGACGAAATAAGATACTCTAAAACATGATTTGTTAATTTCTTGATCATACTATCCTCTCCTTGCCTATAAGTATACAAGAAAATTTTGGACTTGTCTACAAATCTGGCACGAAATTTTCAAAGTGTAGCTTTCGTGATACTTTATACCCTAAAACAGGTCATAAATTACCACTTTTTTAAGCAAAGTGTACAATTGCGATACAACATATCCGATTATGTACACTTAGATATTGAAAAACAAGCTAAAGTGTACAATAATTGGGTGTTTCGACATATTTAGACACAAAAATGATATAATTTTATTATAATAAAGCGGAGGATAATCATTATGAAAGCAGACGCCAACTCTCTTAGTGCAAAAATTGGCTGTATAATTGCTGAACTCAGAAAAGATAAAAAGATCACACAGCAGGAACTGGCTAAAATATTGAATGTAAGTAAAAGTACTGTTGCTCACTATGAACAAGGCATAAACTCTCCGCCGCTTGATGTTCTTATTAAACTTGCAAAGTATTTTGAAGTTCCTGTTGATTATCTTCTTGGTATATGCGGCAGTAAAATAGAGTATCATCGTTTAGCTGATAGTTGCACCGATAATTTTACATATGGGGAAATCGTAAATCTTTTATACTCCCTGCCTGCTAATACCAAAAATCATATTTGCTTCTTACTGAACATAATAAAAGAAAATCTTTCGGGTAAATGAAAAATCGAGCTGTTCATTGCGAATGGCTCGATTTTTGTATTATACGTATTCATTTTTCATTGGGAATTAAAACAACAAGGCAGCAAAACATATTTTTTTCTTCATAAAAGTCGCAATGCCCATTATATTTTTTTACAATATCACGAATGATTTTAACGCCGTATCCATGAGAATCAAACTTTGTTTTAGTTGTATGCAGTTTCGGATTCTCTTTCAGAACGGAATTATCAATGGAGTTTTTAATAAGAAAAGTATACCTGTCTGACTTTGAAAGAATTTTCAGATTTATCTGTTTGTCTTTAAGCTTTATATTTGAAGTAGCAGTTATAGCGTTTTCAAGCATATTTGACAACAATCTGCAAAGATCAATATCGTCAATTCCAACAAATTCGTTTATAGACAAACAAGTCGCATTTATTCCGAAGGATTTGGCAATAGTCAGTTTTGAATTTATTATTGCATTGACCGCATTGTTTTGAGTATTCACAAATATAATACGGTCATCAGCAATATCGACCATCTTCCTTATATACTTTCTTGCGTTCTGAACATCGTTTGATTCAAGATAATCGTCAATAATGCGATAAACATCTTTTGTATCATGACGGAGTTTACGGATAAGCTGATATTCCGTATCGGCATTTTCAACGTACTGCTTATTATATGTGAGCAGCAGTTTCAATTTTTCATTTTCAATTGCAGTTTTATTTTTATTTTTTAGATCTGCGGTAATATATAGTGTAACTATGTTTATAAGTATCACACAAGTAAAACTTATTGCAACAAGCTGTTTGTTCAGCATATTATCATGTTTAAATTCAATAAAGCATAAAATCAGAACTATAATAAATGCTCAGGATCAGTATAACAGATATTAAAACTGCTTCTTTACCTGTAAGGCATGAGTTGTTTTTTGTTCCGAAAATTTTTATTGATAAATAATACAGATAAAAAATGACAATTTGCGTAAAAATAAGACCCGACAATCTCATTTCGCTGCTTTCGGTAAGTATTGCTTCCAACGGTACGTTAAAAACTATCGACATCAGCCATGCTACTGCCGCACCGCTTAACAAAAGTACAAGCAAAGAATACGCCGACACAAACAACTTATTATACACATTATCTTTTAAGCACAGCACAGAGTAAACAAATATCAGGATACCATAAAAAGCTGCGTAAATATGTTCAAAAAAAGTTATGTGATTAAATATGGAAATTGATAAGGCAAGCGCCAAAGAAAACGGCATACCGTAATTCTTTATAAATTTATCGGAATATTTACCGCCAAGATATTTGAACGGAAAGTACATTGCCGCAATACCCTGATAAATATTTATTAAAATTTCAAGAATATCCCAAGCTGCATTTTTCATAACGTTTTCCTCAGATAAAGCGTATATTTCATATTCACACTTTCTTTGTAACTCTTGCTTAACGACAATGCCTTTTGAGTATCATCCCTTTGTAAATAAACTTTTCCAACCTTTGCGTCTATGCTTAAAACAAACCTGAGATTTATAATTATGCTTCTATGTATCCTTGCAAAATCATATTACTCAAGATGACTTTCAATATCATTTATTGAACCACGGATCTTTATCGGTTCATCATGCTTTTGAAGATAATAATATAAATAATGGCGGTCGCTTTTTATGTAAATTATGTTGCAGTAGTATACTGCGACTTTGCCCGAAATTTCATCCTCAAGAATAATATTTTCATTTTGTTTCATATTTGACATAAGCTTCATTATTACATCATTTAAAGTATCTTTAAATAGCTCTATCGGACTTTTTCTTATAAAATTAAACGGCTGAAAATAAAAGCTTTTATAAACCAGATCCGAATGACTTGAAATAAAAATAAGATAACAATTTTCAAATGAATCTCTGAGTTCTTTTGCGATATCAAATCCCGTAATATTCGGCATATCTATATCAAGAAACAGCACATCAAACTTTTTATGATCGTTGGCATTAAGTAAAAGCTGTCCATTATCAAATGAATGTATTTCAATATCGGTCGTATACTTTCTGAATCCGCTGTCAATGTACTTTTCAAGCTGCGTTAATGTACTTTGATTATCATCGCATACGGCTATTCTTATCAAATTTGATCCCTCCTCTCTATAAAATCATAACACAACCCAATAAAAAAATCAATATATTTTTTAATTTTTTCTTGATAAGAATAATCAGGTTGACTTTTGCAAGAATTTACGGGTGTATTATAGGGGAAAATATTCAAAAACGAAACAGCCCTAAAGGGCGGTTCTCAATCCCAGCAAGCTCGGTA
>JAMPFN010000111.1 GCA_023664445.1 Clostridium sp.
CTCGGTAAGAGGTCATTCCCTTTGGCAGGGGCTTGGGGGACAGAGTTCCCCATAAATTTCTGAAAAAAATGCTTTTTTTGATTTTACTATTGTTTTTTTTCCGATTTAATGTTAAAATAGATATAATGTGTTAATATTACTGATTGGAGTTTTGATATGTCTACTAAATATGTTTTTGTCACAGGCGGAGTTGTTTCAGGTCTTGGAAAGGGCATAACCGCAGCTTCTCTCGGAAGGCTGCTCAAGGCAAGAGGCTATAAAGTCACTATTCAGAAGTTTGACCCCTATATAAATGTCGATCCGGGTACTATGAGCCCTTATCAGCACGGCGAGGTATTCGTAACTGACGACGGTGCAGAAACAGACCTTGATCTCGGTCATTACGAAAGATTCATCGACGAAAACCTGTCCGTAAATTCAAATGTAACAACAGGCAAGGTTTACTGGACGGTTCTCAACAAGGAAAGACGAGGAGATTATCTCGGCGGCACGGTTCAGGTTATCCCCCACATAACAAATGAGATAAAAGAAAAAATATACAAGGTAGGAAAACAGACGGATACCGACGTCGTTATTACGGAGATCGGCGGTACTGTCGGCGATATCGAAAGCACGCCGTTTCTCGAATCTATAAGACAGGTCATGAAGGAAGTCGGACGTGAAAACGCTATTTCTATCCATGTAACTCTTGTACCGTTTATAGCAGGCTCGAATGAGCTTAAATCAAAGCCTACGCAGCATTCTGTAAAGGAACTGCTCTCACTCGGCATTCAGCCGAATATTCTCGTTTGCAGAAGCGAATGCGATATTCCCGAGGACATGCTTGAAAAGATCGCGCTTTTCTGCAATGTGCGCAAGAAAGACGTAATACAGAATCTGACCGCACCCTCTCTTTATGAAGTACCGCTCATGCTTGAAAACGAAGGTCTTGCGGAATGTGTGTGCGAGCATCTGAAACTCAATAATCCAAAGCCCGACCTTACTGACTGGACGGAAATGATAAAAAGGCAGAAAGCCGCTTCAAGAGATGTTACGATCGGTCTTGTCGGAAAATACGTCGCTCTTCCCGACGCGTACCTTTCGGTTGCGGAGGCGCTTCGCCACGGCGGAATCGTAAATGATGCAAATGTAAATATAGAGTGGATAAATTCTGAGGAAATAAACGCGGATACCGTTAAAAGCATAGTCGGCGGATGCGACGGCATAATAGTACCCGGCGGATTCGGCGACAGGGGTATCGAGGGAATGATCGAAGCTATCAGATATGCCAGAGAAAACAGAGTGCCAATGTTCGGAATCTGTCTTGGAATGCAGATGGCTGTCGTTGAATTCGCGAGAAATGTTGCAGGTCTTGGCGGCGCAAATTCAACTGAATTCGCGCCCGGCTGTGCAAATAATGTAATCGATATAATGGAAGATCAGAAAGATATTACAGACAAGGGCGGCACTATGCGTCTGGGACTGTATCCGTGCAAGCTTACTCCCGATTCAAGATGCGCTGAAATATACAAGGATCAGCTTATATACGAGCGTCACCGTCACCGTTGGGAATTCAACAATGCTTTCCGCTCGAAGCTGACCGAGTCGGGTCTTAAAATAGCCGGCGTTTCGCCCGACGAAAAGCTTGTCGAAATAGTGGAATTTGACAATCACCCGTGGTTTGTCGGAGTTCAGTTCCACCCCGAATTCAAATCCCGTCCGAATAAGCCGCAGAAGCTTTTCGCGGATTTTATAAGAGCGTCTGTTGAAAATCACGAATTCAGAAAATAGTTTAGAGGCTGTCTAAGGCAAAGCCGTTAGGCGTGCTTTGTGCGGTGTGCCTTAGAGCCTGTTTAGTATCTTTCTGCGTACATCTTCTCGGCAAATTTTTCTGATAAACTGCGTTGATTTTCTTTGTCATACGCCGGTATGTCTTCAATAAATCGCCTTGTTTTCAGAAAAATTATGCTCAATGATCCGCACACACAAAGATACTAAACAGGCTCTTAATTATAATGGAGGCGGAAGTAATGTCATTTTTATCGGGTATTTTCAATAAAAAGCCGAAAGAACATGATTCGGTAATTTCTGACGAGATCATAAAATACCTTGACGGCTGTCGATACGAGGTGATCGCGCCTGCTAAGGATACAAAACCTCTTTGGGACAGGTACATAGCCGCATACGAAAAAGGAAAAATTGAAGGCTTTGTTCCGATTTATATTGTTTCCGATTCCAATGTATTGGATGTGTTTGAAATCAATGCCGAGGCTGCAGGAGGAATTGATAAATTCCGTGAAAAAATGCTTTCAGCGGAAATTGCCGCTAAACTTGACTCTGCGGAAGAAATTTTAAAAAAGCGTTTTGACGAATACCGCGCAGACTATTCGCCGTTTGACGATGATTATGATTTATACGGCGAATTCAGCGGCGGAGAAACGCTTAATTGTTTTTCGTCGTGGAGTGAATACAGTTTTAAAAAGACGCAGGAGCTGATTTACGTTGAAATTCCCACAAGAAGCCCTTGGGAAGTATTTGCGTGGATTCCTTTTGGCGACTGGAATGAATGTCCTTCGCCGGAAGTGATCATGTCCGTGTCAAAGCTGTGGTATGAGAAATGCTGTGCAGTTCCTGCGGTAATAACTGGGGATTGTCTGGAATTTTATCTGCCTGACCCCGTTTCCGATAAAGACATGGCGCTGAAAATTGCAGAGCAGCAGTACGGATTCGATCCCGATGTTGTCGATCAGGGAACAGGTACGCTTAAATGTCTTGCCGATTCCATAACGAGATCCAATGTATGGTTCTTTTGGTGGGACTGATCCTTATAGCCTCGACTGATTGTAAATGATAAATTCTACCATTCAACAATTATAGTTTACATAAACTTTTTAGTGTTTTAAGGGGACGCTTTGCAAATGAAAGTGTCCTCTTTAATTGCTTATATGTTCATTTCCTGCCTTGATGCAAGAAACGAACCAAAGAAAATCAAGCTTCCGCTGTGAGTCGCAGAAGCGTAAAATAATGAGTATTTATAGTTGGAGATTGTAAATGATAGTATTTACCATTCAGCAATTATGATTTGCAATTTTGAGAGCTTTATATCCCTATCTTTGTCAAGAATGTTTTGTGTGGTTTCCCACATTTTTAGTAATACTTCCCCTTGGGGGAAGTATTACTAAAAATCATGAGGATTCCAAAGGGAATCATTCCCTTTGGCAGGGGTATGGGGGACAGAGTCCCCGCATATATGGCAGAAGGTCAGGGGACAGGGTCACCCCATAAAGCTTTTCAAAAATTAATTTGCATGAAAATTACAAAAAACTATTCCCTTTTCACCAAAAATGATGTATAATTAAATACAGGTACAATTCAAAACACAAAGCGGGGTCTGATATGAAGATAAGATTCAATGCTAAAAGCAATACTATTGCGGTTTACTGCGTTATCGTTTTTACGGTATGCTTACTGCTTGCCGCGGTGGTTTTCAAATACAGTTCTATTTTTTCGTACGCGCGCAGACTGATAGATATTCTCGCGCCCGTTATATGGGGACTTGTCATAGCGTATATTCTGAATCCCATTGTAAAAGTAACGGAAAGAAATCTGAAAAAATTCGTGTTCAGAAAAAAGGATCGCCCAAAGCTTTCAAGAGCGATAGGCATTGCCTTTGCAACCGTTCTTATGCTCGGCGTTATAGCGGCGGTAGTCGGCTCGATAGTCCCGGAAATAATCGAAACGCTGAAAAATATTTTCGGAAATATGTCATCGTATCTGAACAATCTGCAAAAGTTCCTAAATGAAAAAATCAGCAGGTTTGCCGATACTCACCCTGAAATAAATGAATTTCTGAACAGCGAATTCAATAATATACAGGATTTTTTGATATCTATTGTAGAACGGTATCAGCCGAAGCTTGACAATCTTTTCTCTGAAAACGGTCTGCTTGCGAATCTGACGGATAGTGCGTGGACATTTTTAAACGGATTGAAAAATTTCGGACTCGGCATTATTGTTTCAATATATTTGCTTTACAGTAAGGATACCATGCTTGCGCAGTCTAAAAAAATGGTTTATGCGCTTTTTTCTGAAAAAAACAGAAAGCATATACTGTCGGTAGCGTCGAGGGCAAATTCTACGTTCAGCAGCTTTCTTTCGGGAAAAGCGCTCGATTCGCTGATTATCGGAATAATCTGTTTTTTCGGCATGATGATATTTAATATGAGGACTTACGCTGTTGTCATAAGCGTTATCATAGGGATAACAAATATGATCCCGTTTTTCGGTCCGATCATCGGAGCTGTCCCGACGGGGCTTCTGATACTTCTCACCGACCCGAACAAGACGGTCGTATTCCTTTTGTTCATCTTTATTCTTCAGCAATTTGACGGAAATATCTTAGGTCCTAAGATACTCGGAAATTCTCTCGGACTTTCTTCATTCTGGATAATGTTTGCCATATTTGTGGGAGGCGGTCTTTTTGGATTTGTGGGAATGATCGGATTCGTTCCGCTTTTTGCCGTTCTCTACAGTATAGTAAGCGAGTTTGTCGCGTCGAAGCTCGAGAAGAAAAAACTCCCGAAGGAAACAAGATATTATCTGCATGGAAATGAAGAATCTGCAGCAGTCGCCACAGGCGTAACTTCCGAAAAGGCTGTGGCGGAGAAAAAAGAAGATGCGCAGAAAAAAGACGGAAAATCATAAAACAGATTCGGTGCAAAACCGTCAGGAGGTCTTTGTGCGGTGTTGCCATAAAGGAGGATATATGATAAAGGATATTCAGGAAAAGATACTAAAGCTTAAAAAGGAAAAGAACGTCGTAATACTCGCGCATTCTTATCAGGCAAAGGAGATAGTTGAGATAGCCGATGAAACGGGCGATTCCTACGCCTTGAGCGTTGCGGCAAAAAAATATGACTGCGGCGCGTTCATTATGTGCGGTGTTCATTTTATGGCTGAAACCGTCAAAATGCTCTCGCCTGATAAAAGAGTGTTTCTTGCGAAGGAGGGCGCGGGCTGTCCTATGGCGGAACAGATGGATCCTGTTATAATAGGTCAGCTCAAAGAAAAAGAACCCGACAGAGCGGTCGTTGCGTACATAAATACTACCGCCGCGCTGAAAACAGTATGCGATGTGTGCGTCACATCGGCAACGGCTGTAAAGATCGTAAAAAATATGAAAGCTGAAAAGATACTCTTTATCCCCGACTGCAACCTCGGAAGCTACGTTCAAAAACAGGTTCCGGAAAAGGATATCAAGCTTTTGCAGGGCGGCTGTCCCGTTCATGCCGCAATAACCCGAAGCGAACTCGAGGCCGTTAAAAAGCTTCACCCGAACGCGCTCGTTCTCGTACACCCCGAATGCCGACCCGAGATCACCGAAAACGCCGATTATGTCGGTTCTACGTCGGGCATAATGAAGTATGCTATGGAGTCGGATAAAAAGGAATTTATAATCGGAACGGAAACAAGCATCGCCGAGCATTTGCTGTATGCCTGTCCCGAAAAGGATTTTTATTATCTTTCCAAAAATCTTATATGCCCTAATATGAAAATGACCACGCTCATGGACGTATATAAAACGCTTCTGAACCTCGATAACGGAAAAGCCTTTGAAATTATAATGAGCGATGAAGAAATAAAGAAAGCAAGAGTATGTATTGATGAAATGATACGTCTTGGAGAATAACGGAGGAAAAATATGACTGATGCAAGCGTAAAAAAAATTATAGACCTTAAGCTTAAAAAGACCGCAGAGGCTCTTGAAAAAAACTGTATGACCGCGTATATTGTAAATACCAAGGAAGAAGCGGCGCAAAAGGTTCTATCTCTTATCGAAAAAGGAAGCGTTATAGCAAGCGGCGACTCCGCAACGCTTAAGGAATGCGGAATAATCGACATGGTAAAATCTCCCGACTACAAATATCTCGACAGAAGCGCCGTTGCTCCCGATAAGATTCACGAGCTGTATGTAAAAGCATTCTCGGCAGACGTTTACCTTTCAAGCGCAAATGCCGTAACGGAAAACGGAGAGCTTTACAACGTTGACGGAAACAGCAACAGAGTCGCCGCGATAGCGTACGGTCCGCAGTCTGTTATCATAGTTGCCGGTTACAACAAGATAGTCAGCAATCTCGACGAGGCGGCGGCAAGAGTCAAGAAAATTTCCGCTCCGGCAAATACTGTAAGACTTAACTGTAAAACGTACTGTGCCGAAACGGGCGAATGTGCCGCTTACAGCCATAAATACCACGAAATGACCTGCGGCTGCTCGTCGGACGACCGTATCTGCTGCAACTATCTCATTTCCGCAAAGCAAAGACATAAGGGCAGAATAAAGGTTGTTCTTGTGGCAGAGGATCTTGGATTCTGATTTTGAGAAGTTTATGGGTGACTCTGTCCCCTGACCTTCTGCCATTTTGGGGGACGCTGTCCCCCAAGCCCCTGCTTAAGGGAACATTCTCTACGAGCCGTCCCCTCTGTCACTTCGTGACATCTCCCCGCCCCGCGGGGAGTCACCCATAAGAATCCCGGTTTAATTTTCTGTCAGTCCCACAAGGGACGGACAGAAAATTGAAAGGAAACTAAAAAACTTGCGCTTTAAGCAAAGA
>JAMPFN010000112.1 GCA_023664445.1 Clostridium sp.
TTTGCTGTAACGTCGGCGGAAGCGTTTGCCGTAAAGGTTTTTACCGCCGTACCGTCCGCGCTCCACCTTAAAATCTGACCGCTTGAACCGCCTAACGGGATATGACGGATATTATCCGAGATATGTCCGTCAATCACATTTTTTACTTCCGAAATATCCTCAATAGTCGCAAATGTATTGGGAGTGACATTTACATCGATATTTTCGGAATTACTTATAGGAATAACAAAATCAAATTCGGATAAATACTCTGGATTTTCCTTTGATGAAGGTATTACCTCGCCATTGCTGTCCTGAACCAAAGCAAACAAAATTTCATTGTCCGACGCATCTTTTTTTGCATATAAGCCTATCTGCCTGATTGTATAAGGCGTATCGACTCCGTTGTTCCGGATTCTGACATTAACGGTTATTACGCCTTCATCAATATGTATATAAGCGATATTTAACGGATGCAAATTCGGTAAAACCTCTTTTTGAGCCATAAGGGAAATAGGAGCGGCATAACCCTCTCCGCTTACTGCCCTTGTGATAATAATATTTCCTTCTGTCACACATTCCGAAAGCAGCTTTAAGCCTTCGTTTGTGATCACCGCTTCATTCCAAGCCATAATTTTTTATTTCCACCTTTCTTTTTTTGCGAAGCCCTGCCGTATTTATGCCCGTATAAATTACCGCCTTACCGTCAGCCCGAACCATTATACTGTTAAAGGATTCGATCATCATATTAACGGGGATCATTCTTTCAAGAAGCTCTTTAAGCTCCTGCGTCTGACTGTAAAGTCTTAGAGCCTGTTTAGTATCTTTTTGCGCATGTCTTTTCAGCAAATTTTGTTGAATTCTGCGTCAAAAACCCTTGCAATACGCCAGTATTCCTGCGGATTTTTTCCTTGACTTCATCAAAATTATGCTTGAAAATCCCCACACACAAAGATACTAAATAGGCTCAATGGGTAATTATCCGGATCGTATAATTATTGAAGCTTTTACTGATCGTAAAATCATTTCCGCCGCACAGGATCTGAAGATTTTTTATCAATATTTTCATTGTGTACGGCAGATCGCTTAACCATTTACTCATAACGTTTGTACGGCGGCTTTCAAGAGTATCTTCCCTCGATGGCAAAATGTTCAGGATTTTTTCAAACCTTGAAATGCCGTATTCGTCAGCCGTTGCGATAAATTCATTGTAAAGCACCCTGTCAGCGGCGTTCCATACAAGTGTAAATTCGGGATTTTCCGCTTCCAAAGCAACGGCAATTTCCTTGAACTCTGCCAAAAATGAGGGTAAGTAGGAAACAAGGTCAACTTCTTTCGTCATGCACTCGCACCCCCAAACACGGGAACTTCATATTGCCCCAAAGTCAGGTTATCGGCAACCCCGTTTAATTTTGTGCCTGAAATATCCACAACGCCCTTGATACTCAAAAGACGTGTTTCGATCTGACTGATACGAACCACCAAATAGGGACTGTCAGCCCACGCCTTTCGAAGTTCAAGCAGATAGCTTGAAATCGCATCATCGATCAAATTTTGAAGATTTGCCCACCCATATCCCGTTTCAAAGGTAATGTCGGTTTTAACCGTCACGCTTTTTGCCATTGCGCTCTCCACCTTCACTACATGACCGATAGGGGCTGCGCCGTACCCTTCGCCGGCGTATTCGTCAGGATCGATCGCTTGCTGTACCGATCGTATCAGGGTATCGGAAGCAACCCCGAAATCCGAATTCAGAATTGTCAAAAGCACCGTTCCCCCCGTTGTCAGCAGCTTGTTTTTGGCGGCATTGTAAATCGTTTCAAGCCAGCAACAAAATTTGCTCAAAAATCCGTATATATTTCCTATGTGGACAGGTTCTAAGAATTGATATTTCCATGCAGATAAAAAAACACAAGGGGTTTCAAGTTATACCAAAGCGTTGGGTTGTTGAACGTACTTTTGCTTGGCTGAACTTCTCACGCTAATTATCTAAGGATTATGATTTTTCTTCCCGTTCTTCTGAGTGCATGATTACCATTTCTCATGCTTCCTATCTTTTAAAACGTCTATGAATACAGGATCGCTTTCGATGATTCTTAGAAATCCTCTTTACGTTCGTGCTGACAAATCGGTATATGCTTATTTTCAGACTATGAACTACGAGATCATTGACAATGTTGAAGCATACGACAGCATTCATTGTGTGTTTATTCACGATAATGCTGACGGCGGAAAGTATGTCATTGATACAAAGCCACTTGCTAAGCCTGGCGGTACGGGATACGCTTTCGGTACAGGAGAAACACGATATTGCTGCCGAGATGATAGAAGCGGTCTATATCTCACATAACAGCAGCAATGAGATTGAAATAGTATTCGGCATTTGAAAATGCCTTAAAATCAGTGTATTTACTTGTTCGTATAGTGCGCAATTCGCACTTCCTAACAATATTCTGATGTCGCCATTACGGACTTTATCAAATAATTCGCTTTTTTAGATTGGTACAACACAAGCGTATCAAGCTTAAACTTGATGGTTTGTCTCACATTCAATATAGGCGGCATAAAAAAGCGGCCAAGATTTCTCTTAGTCGCTTTTTATAAATTTCTTTACAAAACTTTGTCTAACTTTTTGGGGTCGGTTTATTGCTTCAAAGGGCGGTATTTTTTAACGTGAGTTCGACAGAAATCAAACATAAGGCAAAGGGAATTAGTCGGGTGAAAAATGGAGGGTTTTTTAGGCAAAAGTGAGTAAGCAGCCAAAGCAGAAACAAGATTAACGAGGAAATTTGTGAAGCTTCGATGTCTGGAGTGTTCTATATCACAGATATTTTTCAGGAAATCATTTACAGATTTACTGTGCGTTTACGCAGCAATATTCTGTCATAATAATCCATAAGTTTATTTTTCATGTTTTTCTTTGCTCTTGTTACAAGAGTAATGCCTTTAGAATAAAGTTTTTCAAATAATTTTGAGGAAATATAACCTCTGTCGGCAAAAAGTTTTCCGAAAATCTCCTTAGTCAGTGAATCCATAACCTTTTCATTTCTGTCATCTATATTTCCGGAAGTCAGGCAAAACGACAGTATGTCACCGCACTCATTTATGATAAGATGAAGCTTAAATCCATAAAACCACCCCATCGAACTTTTTCCTTTTTTCGCATATTCACTGAATACATGGTGACTGCTGATGCGATGGTTATCACAAACTTTTATTGGCGTGGAATCTACAAAAGATATTCCGGAACACTTGCCAAAACGTGCTCTGATGGTGTATAATAGAAGTGGAACAAGTGCATACTTCATAATTTCTACGAAGCGATTATAGCTGACTAATTTCGGAAAATCCTGTTTCTGATATTTTTTCACTTGATGAAAGTACCATTTGAATGTTCGATAACCTGAAAGCTGATACATTATCAGTATGGTCATTATTTCACTCAATGCCATTGAAGTTTTAGGTGTTACTTCTTTCTTGTCCATCAGCAACGAATGTGTGCAATATTCTTCATATGCTTTGCAGAAATCATCTATATCACAAAAAATTGATATTTGTTCTTCCATTGAAAAATCCGCCTTTCTGTTTCGTGAGTGTTGTTGTTATTCTCATTATAACAGATTTGGGCAGATTTTTCTATTTCTTTCATCGAACTCACGTTTTTTAAGTTTACATCTATTAATCTTTTGCAGAGTAGACATTCGGAAGCTTTGGCAAATCATATCCTGTACCAAGGAAGTAATCGGTATGAGGAGGCTGATTGTAAGCCACATTCTGTCCTGCAACTTGAGTACGATACTGTGGGTTATGCATAAGAGTATAAATTTTATAATCTGTAGAATAAGTCGTTGTAAATACCCGAAGAGCAGTACCGCCGCTTGTCGGGAAAATAACTTCTTCACGCCAGTCCCCGAACAAATCGCACGATATAGAAGCGTTGGATTTTGAAGCGTTGTTATAAGTAACTCCGTCGCCGGTGAAAACTCTGCCCTTACCGTACTGGTCGATCATAGTTCTGTCCATAACGGCTCTTTCAAGAGTGTCAGTCCAGTAGATAACTGAATTCTGTCCCCATTTTGTAATATCAGACCAGTTGCATACCTGATTACCCGAAGTATCATATACTACGGCATTATGGCTACCGACCAATTCAGCGGTATCATTGCCTGCGATCAAGTTATCCGCTAAACATCTTCCGGTATCGCCTGTGGCTGTTTCACGGAACAATATCTTTCCGGTTTCGCCGTCGCGGAACGATATACCGTAACCCGAATCGCCTTCTTCATGACACATAAATATTTCAAGTCCCGGATTACTCGGGTCAAAATCGCCTACATGAAGCGCGTCGCCGTGACCGAGTCCCGATGTATAAAGCAGCTTTCCGTTATCGTCGATAACAGCCGAACCCATTACAAGCTCGTCTTTTCCGTCACCGTCAAGGTCTGCCGCCATACAGTTGTGATTTCCGTCGCCGTATCCTGCAACTGTTGGATCATGTCCCGTATCAAATGCCCAACGTTCCACAAGCTTTTTATCAACAACATCATAAGCGGTAACCGCCATTCTTGTGTAGTAGCCTCTGCCCATAACGACGCTTGGAGTCGTACCGCTAAGGTATGCGGTAGCGGCAACAAAACGATCGACACGATTTCCGTAATTGTCGCCCCAATCTGCAAAATTTCCTCTGCCCGGCTTGAAATCGATTGTATCAAGCGCCGCGCCTGTCTGACCATCGAACAAAGTCAGGTATTCGTTTCCTGTCAGGATACGTCCGGCATCCGAGCGGTAATCGGCGGAAGCGTCGCCGATAGCTTTACCCTTGCCGTCAATTGTTCCGTCAGCTGTCTTGCAGACCATTTCGGCTTTTCCGTCACCGTCATAATCATAAACCATAAATTGCGTGTAATGAGCGCCTGCGCGTATATTAACGCCAAGATCGATGCGCCAAAGCTTGGTTCCATCCATCTCATAGCAGTCTAATATAACGTTGCCCGTATATCCGTTCTTTGAATTATCCTGCGAGTTTGACGGATCCCATTTAAGGATTATTTCATATTCGCCGTCGCCGTCAACATCGCCGACAGAAGCGTCGTTCGGGCTGTATGTACAGGTTGTTCCGTCAGGCATTGTTTTTTCTGCGGGAACATCAAGCGGTATATCAAAATATGCTCCGCTCTGACCGCTGTTTTTGTTTCCAAGAACGGCAGAAGTCTGAGCCGTATCTGTTTTAGCGCCGTTTTCATAGGTTTCGATAGTATATTTATCGTTTGCGGTACCTGCGCTGTCAAGATAATTTGAAGCGGAATCCTTGTCAAATTCTTTCAGAAGAGTTCCGTTTTTGTATAGCTTAAAGGTCGTATCTGTACTGTCAGTCGCAAGAATTCGCCAGCTTAAAAGCATACCCTTTCCTGTATTTGCGGCAACCAGACCTCTTGAAAGCGCTTCGACCTGTTTTGCTCCCTCGGGAATTATAACGACCTTTTCAGGCGGCTGAATATCCTCGTCGGTTTTGTCGAGCGTCATGTAGTCTAAATTCGGACCGCCGCCTGATGTAACAGAGGTCAGCGTTACGGTTTGGCTTCCGGCTGAAAGCGGTACGACAATATCCGTATCTACCCATGTAGTCCATTTTTCGGTCGGAGGGAACGATACTTTCCATGTATCGTCAGTTCCGCTCATGCTGAGTTTCATCTGACGATCAGCATCTCCGCCGTTGGCATTTCGGAAAGTAAGCTTATAGTTGCCGCTTTCCGGAACGTCTACCGTCCAAGTTATGCTGCTTCCGACCTTGTTTTCGAGATTTAGATACGCAGAATTCTTAAATCCGCTGTTTACGGTTTCGGTCACGCCTTCGTCAAATTCGGCATCGATAGCAGGATAACCATATTTTTCAGTCGAAACTGCCATTCTCATGAGCTCTCGTTTCATAACTGACAAATCGATCACATTAAGCATACCGTCCTCGTACATATCGGCGGCTTTATAATCGTTTAATTCAGTTTCCGAAGCTGCAATCAGCCATTTTTGGAACAAAGCAGCGTCCGTAGCAGTAAACTGTCCGTCCGCATTTACGTCGCCGATAGTATCAGCAGCATCATTGCCCTCTGCCGCGCTTGCTTTAAACCGGTAAAACGTTTCAGCGTTTTTGCCGGAATACGGCACAGAAGCCGATGTGCCTATCATCACAGACAAAGCGACAAGAGTTGAAATAATCTTTTTCATATAACCTCCTCAAAAAATAAAATTATGAATACTGAATAATTTTATTTTAATAATATCACAAAAAATTGTAAATGTCAATAATTTTTGCGCAAATTACACGGAAATCAATTTTTTAAAAGATTGTGGGGGGACTCTGTCCCCCAAGCCCCACCAACACAATATTACACAAAACCCTACATCTTTGTAGGCGGCTTTGCCGTTACGG
>JAMPFN010000113.1 GCA_023664445.1 Clostridium sp.
GCCTGAAAAACGTTGTGGAACGGTTTTGAGAGCCGAAACCTTTTACCTGAATATAATCAGCACTTTCGCAGACCTGAGCATTTCCACAGATCTCAGCATTTCCGTAGACATTAGCAGTTCCACAGACCTGAGCATTTCCACAGATCTCAGCATTTTCGCAGACCTGAGCATTTCCACAGATCTCAGCATTTTCGCAGACCTGTGCATTTCCACAGATCTCAGCATTTCCGTAGACATTAGCAGTTCCACAGACCTGAGCATTTCCACAGATCTCAGCATTTTCGCAGACCTGAGCATTTCCACAGATCTCAGCATTTTCGCAGACCTGTGCATTTCCACAGATCTCAGCATTTCCGTAGACATCAGCATTTCCGTAGACATCAGCATTTCCGTAGACCTTAGCATTTTCGCAGACCTTAGCATTTCCGTAGACCTTAGCATTTCCGTAGACCTTAGCATTTTCGCAGACCTGTGCATTTCCGAAAATCCAAGCCGTACTGTCATGGCTAAGATTTTCTTCATTTTCTATGTAACCTCCCAAATCTCCGGCTTTAATTTCTGCAAAGTCAATCAACGCCTTGATGCGGCGCAGGGTTCTTCCATAAAGCTCTATTGTTTCATCTGTCGTTTCATATTTTTTCATTTTCAATCAATCCTTTCATTTTCAATCATCTCCGGATTATCGTGGATATTGCCGATGACCTCAAACTCCATTCCATAATAATTATCAAAATCTGCACAAAAGCCATCTGCACTCACAATAAATCGTGCAGTATCTTCATCCCATTTGATAACACCGATTTCCTCGTTTTCGCAAAGTATATTCACAATATCCCCTTCAAAAATCCTCGTGCCGTTCCTGTCGGTCAAGCCCGTGTACTGTCCGACTGTTTCGGGATTTACTATTACATTGACCTTTCCATATCCTTCCTCTTTGTACCATATCTGTGCGGTATCAGCATATTTGAGCAAGTCCCCATAAAACCATTCACCATTGTCTTTCAATTTTCCTCTAAACAAAATTTCTCGTTCCATTTATTAATCCTTTCATCATTATAACTGTTCTCATTTAATCCCACAATTCGTTATCCCTTTCAATATCCCTGAGATCGTCCCAATCAGGATCAGCCTTGTCAGCTTTAGGACAGTTTTCACAGTCATGAAAGCATTGTTCAAAGCGATCATAAATACAGCTATCCATTGTTTTCCTCCAACTTTTTCAATCTACCAGCCCACCTTATCATTTTTTCTTTTCTCATTTTCACCACAAACGCATTTTGTGGTGCAGTCAACAGTGCGTCTAAGCAGTTTATAACATCTCCATATTCTTCAAGGAGGGCATTTTCAGCTGCTTCAACCGATATCGACGTTGGATTTGTTTTGTTGATCGCACGGCGAAGTTTCAGAGCTGCCTGTGCAAGTTCTGCTGATTCCTCTGCAAGCTGACATAAAATTTCCGTTTTAGGAAGCTTTTCCTTTATGTACTGAGTTTCATTTATCATTTTATACACTTCTTTCTTTATTGGTTTTCTTATACTTTGAGATCACATTAGTCTTAGGCGTATAAATTCTACCTTCCGCATTCTTTTCCTCTTTACGTACCTTGCCTAAAAGTTGTTCTAAACCATTTATCACATTTCTGTTGGATTTTATCCATTCAATAATTGGTGTGGTTTGGGTAATTGTATCTTTTGAACGTCTGCGGGCTTGTCTGATAGATTTCAATTTCTTAGCAAGCTGAGCAGAATCATGATAACTTTGATCTTCAAGTTCTAATAAATGTAAAATATCCTGAGTTTCATCTGATGCTTCCTGCTCGTCAGTAACAGCACATCTGTTAGTCTGCTCAACCTCACGTAAGAATTTGAGAAAATCATCTATTCCTTTACTTACCATTTTAATTTATCTCCATATACTTATTTCTGAATTCTTCCTCAGTTATTTTAACGATTCCCCATTCGTCAGCTTTCTTATTCTTAGAACTTGAACTATCAGGATTATCAGTTATGAGGAACTTTGTATCCTTTGAAATTTCACCCGGTTTATATCCGGCAGCAATAAGCTCTTTTTCAAAATCAGCACGCTTTGTACTGAGCTTGCCTGTGATAGTAACTTTTCCTTTAAAATCAACAATCTTCGGTAAAGTCCAATCAATACGTGTTTCAATAAATTTCAGGCGTTCAAATTTAGGCATGTTTTGTTCAAGTGATTCGGTATTCGCAGCGCCGATTTTAGTTTTGAGTTCTTCAAACAATGCGGTAAGCTTTAATCCGTCTGCACAACTGCCGTCGCAAGCAAGACTTAATAAATTTCTTACTTGTTCAGGATACTGAGCCAATTTAGCGGCATTCACATCACCAAAACGAGGAATATTTAAAGCTCTGATAGCAGTTTCCAGAGAAAATCCGGAGTATCTGTAGATAACATCAAGCATATATCTCATTCTATATGCCTGTGTACCCTTTGGTGCTGTTGTATAAGCACTTGTTTTGTCCAGCATAAGATTTTCAACAGATGGAACTTCACCATACATTTCTTCAAGGAATTGCTGTTTAAGCTTATCTCCAAGACCATCAACTGGTGCAAGGATGCTTGTCCAAATCATAGTGTCCTGATATGTTGTATTACTGCATTTCTTATTTACACATTTAAGATGAACGCCATCCCATTTAAGCTCACTGTGACAATCTGGGCAGAATTTTGGCAATTCACATGAACCTGAAATAGCGACAACTTTGTTAATATTTGGTATGATTTCACCCCTTTTCTCGACTTCGACAATTGAACCTGCTCCAAGCTGATTATCTCTGATATACTGAGCATTATATCCGGTGCAATACTGTACAGTAGTACCTGCAAGCTGAACGGGTTCGATTCTTACACGTGGTACAGCATAACCTGTTTTACTCATATTCCATTCAATTTCAAGCACTTTAGACTGTGCTGTTTCGGACTTGAATTTGAATGCTATAGAGTCCTGAATTATTCTGTCATTATCAAAATTTAATTTTGGAAGAGTGAATACAAGACCGTCACTTGGCCATACATCAGACCAATTATCCTTAATATCAAAAACTGCATTTGAAATAGTATTTTCGGTCAAAAATTCCGTTATGTTCGGCGCTGTATGTCTGAACCAGAAATTCAACCAACTTCTTACAGTTTCAATATGTTCAAAATTAAATTTAGAATTATTTGTACACCCAATAACTGAATATACTACAACGTCTAAATAATTGAAATCATCAGTAATTTCTTTGCCATTGATAAGCCCTGCAACTGAATTTCTCGGATTTTTTGCTTCCGGATGAAATTTTTGAAACTCTTTGAAATTGTCAAGCGACATTATGATCTCACCGCGAACAGCTCCTGTAAAATAGGAATCAACATTATGAGTTCTTCCGAGTATTCTGTAAATTTTATCTGTAATGTCAATACCGATTTCTCCATTGCCTCTTGTAAGTGCTAAATATAGCTGACCCTGACGGTAGTAAAGTACAACGCTTAGTCCGTCAAGCTTCAATGAAATGTCAATTTCCTTATTCTTAAACTGAGGCTTAATTTCAGCCCATGTTCGGCACTTTTCAAGAGAGCCTGCTTTGCCGTACTTATGAGGATATTTTTTACCCGGTGTACTATCACTGTTGACATCATATCCCCAACCGATTTTCTTTAACACTTCAGATTCAGGATTCTCATGTTTTAATCGGTCAACAAGTGCGTCAAACTCATCATCAGATAAATCTGACTTGCCAGTTGAGTAGTAAGCTTGTGATGCCTGTGTAATTTTCTTTTCAAGTTCTGTCATTGAATTTATCCTCCTAATTTATGTATCAGCTTTTTCCGCTTTAACGAAAGCCTCATATTCTTCTTTATGATTTTCAATAAAAGTATGAATATCATTAATTATTGCACCTGCAATTTCATCTGCCTGTCTTTTATCAATACAAACATCAGACATATGTACAACCTCCTTATCAGTTATACATACTATAACGATTCGGCTTGATCAAGTTTTATTTTTAGCAATTAAGCAGTTCTGATTTCTTGACAAATATAATAGTTTACGATACAATAGTAATTAGTAAATTTATTATAATTGAGAGGTTCAAAATGGAAGTCGTAATTTATGCAAGATATTCTTCCCATAATCAGCATGAGACCAGTATTGAGGGACAGCTTAAAGTGTGCTATGAATACTGTGAAAGAAATAATTACACAATTGTAGGGGAGTATATTGACAGAGCGATTTCAGGTACTACCGATAACAGACCTGAGTTTCTGAAAATGATAGAAGACGCTTCAAAGAAAAATTTTCAGTTTGTCATAGTGTATCAGCTTGATAGATTTTCAAGAAACAGATATGACAGCGCTGTATACAAGGCGAAACTTAAAAAGTATGGCGTACGTGTTCTGTCTGCAAGAGAAAATATAAGCGATGACGCAAGCGGAATTCTTATGGAAAGTGTACTTGAGGGCATGGCTGAGTACTATTCTGCTGAATTGGCGCAAAAAGTAAAACGTGGTATGGACTTAAATGCTAAAAGGTGTCTTTCAACAGGCGGAAATGTAGCTTTAGGTTATAAAGTTGATAAAGACAAGCATTTTCAGATCGATACAAACTATTCTCATCTTGTAGAATACATATTTGAAAGTTATGCAAGCGGCAGTACGGTTACTGAAATAGTCAATTATCTGAATGACAAAGGTTACAAGACAGCAAAAGGCGCTAAGTTTCACAGAAGTACTGTAACACAAATTCTGCAAAACAAGCGCTATATAGGTATCTACACTTACAAAGGTACTGAAACTCCTGACGGAATACCAAGGATAATTTCAGATGAGCTTTTCAACAAAGCTGCTGAAAGAATGAGTAAAAACAGAAAAGCCCCTGCCCATTCAAAGGCAAGGGAAGAATACTTATTAACAACAAAATTGTTTTGTGGGCATTGCAAAGAAATGATGGTCGGTTACGGCGGTACAAGCAGAACGGGTAAAGTACATCATTATTATGCTTGTAAAAACAGAATAAAAAAGAAGTGCGATAAGAAATATATCACTAAAAGCTACATTGAAGATTTTGTTATTCAACAGTGTTTACAGCAGCTTACGCCTGAAAATACTTCAAAAATAGCAAAATCAGTTGTTGAGGCTTGTGAAAAAGGTAATGATTATTCCAAGATCAACCGTCTTGAAAAGCAATTAAAGGAAATAGAACGTAAGCAGAATAACCTGATAAATGCAATAGCCGAATGTGAAATTGATGTCGCAAGGAAAGCTATGTACGCAGAAATCCCAAAGTATGAGGAAGCTAAGAAAAATATCAAGGAAGAAATAGCGGCTGAATCTAAGGATATTGTGATGCTCACCGAACAACAAGTTCGATTCTTTCTGACAACTCTGAAAAAGGTCGATGCTGATAATCAAGAGTACAGAAAAACCTTGATAAGCGTTTTTATAAACAAAATTTTTCTGTATGATGATAAAATTACTTTTATATTTAATTCGGGCGGAAAGCCTGTTGATGTGGATATGAATCTGCTTGATTCCATTGATAATAATGACAATAAAAAGGAAATTGGTTCTTATTTGGATGCCGATGGTCAACCATCCTTGTGGAACAAAATAGATGTCCACCCCTCAAAGCCCGTAGCTACGGGCTTTGTTGGCGTTTTAGGGGCGAAAATTTCAAGGTCAAAACCGTAGATGCTTTTCAGGCGTTTTCACGAACCAAAGGGATTTGAACCCTTATCCCGAATTCAGGATAACGGTTCTTATCCCGAAAAATAAATTATCCCGATAACAAGAAAAAACGCAAAGAAAACGGGTTTTTAATAAAAAGTTATCGGGATAATATATTTTCCACAAATCCTATGTTTTTTTATTCCAAAGTGAAGATACATTATAAATTTGAGTTTTAAGCATAAATGTACTCTAAGATAATCTGCGAAAGAATAAATAATATTACAAAATTGCTTTTAATTTATACAGTTTAACTTATATAAATTTCATATAGTTGGCTTATGACGCATTTTAAAAGTAGCAATAAATTTATAATTTGCTGTTAATAAAAATAATTATCCCGAACTATTTTGCTCTATTTTATTATATATGAATATTTATTTTGAAATTCGGGATAACGTAAATATCGGGATAAGAACCGGTGCAGAGGAATATTTTGGAAAAATTCAAGGCAGATTTGAGAAGAATGATCTTAAATCCGCCTTTTTTGATATATAAAATAGTATACAAAGTTTGCAAGACCGTTTTGTCTGGT
>JAMPFN010000114.1 GCA_023664445.1 Clostridium sp.
GCCTTGATGCAAGAAACGAACCAAAGAAAATCAAGCTTCCGCTCCGGCACAGCTTCCGCTGTGAGCCGCAGAAGCGAAAATAATGACTGTATTTAGAATCTGTGTTCATAGGGGACGCCCTCTCTTGCAGGGCGTCCCCTCTTTGAAAATAATCCATCGGATTATTTTCAAATTCACCCCTTGCGGAGCGCCCTACGGCAAGGAGTTTCGCTCTCTGCGGAGAGCGACCAAAGGCTCTGCCTTTGGAATCCGCAAGCCTTTGAAAAGGCTTGACCTAAACTTTAGATTTGGCTTTTTCGACTTTCAGAATTTTGAGGCGATTTATCTTCAAGCTTTGCTTAAAGTGCAAGTTTTTTAGTTTCCTTTAAGCAGGGGGTTTGGGGGACAGCGTCCCCCATATTGCAGAAGGTCAGGAACAGCGTCCCCATAAACCTCTCAAAAACTGATCTGCTTGATTATGTGCCAAGCTTTCAAAACGCCTATCTGTGTTTTTGAATCGGTTATTTCGCCGCTCATAACCATTTCAACCGCTTTTTCAAGCGGTATTTTTTCAACCTCGAGAAACTCGTCATCGTCAAGATCCTGCCTTGAATATTCAAGACCTTTTGCCATATAAAGATGAATCACCTCGCTTACATAAGCAGGTGTGGGAACTATTTCCCCGATATACCTGTATTCCCTGCATGTACAGCCCGTTTCCTCCAGCAGCTCACGCTTTCCGCATTCATAGTGAGATTCTCCTTGCTCGAGCTTTCCGGCAGGTATCTCCAGCATGACCTTGTGATGCGGATAACGATACTGCTTTACCATTAAAATCTCCTCATTTTCCGTGACGGGAACTATCGTTACGCCGCCATGGTGGTGAACTACCTCTCTGTCAGCCTCCTTTCCGTTTTCAAGAAGCGCCATGTCTTTGGTGACCTTGAAAATTCTTCCGTCGTAGATAGTTTCACTTGAAATCGTTTTTTCTTCAAGATGCATCGCATATCCTCCTAATTATAGTTGTTCTATTTCACAGAATTTATTTTTCTGTATTCGTATTGGTCTTTTGCTCTTACGGCATTATTTATATAATCATAATAATGAACAAAACCGCCGCTCTTTCCGCTTTTTCTTGTAATAAAAATATAAAGAAGCAGCAGCGCGATACCTAATAGCGACAGCATCGCGCCCGTTTTAAGCCCCGGCGTTTCGTACCGAAACTCTATCTCGTTTTCGCCTTCCTGTGCCTTTACAGCCATAAATCCGTAGCTTACTTCTTCGATATCCGCAGATTTTCCGTTCACATAAGCCCTCCAGCCCGATTCATAAGGCACGCTGAAAAATACAAGCTTCGGCTTGTCGAGAGTTATCTTAGCATCAAATCCCTCCGAATCGCAGCTGAACGAAGAGCATGCGTTTCTTTTAAGGGTCACGCAGTCGTCCTTGTATGATGCGTCGTCAAGTCCGACGGCATCGTCAACAGGCAGCTTTTCTATCACATCGGAATATTTTTCCGCCTGCTTTTCATCGAGAACCATCGCTCTTGTTAAAATGCGTTCCTTTGACTGATTGGTGTACTTTGCGGTTATATCCGACAAAATATAATTATCGTAGGCAAATCCCATTGGCACATAGTATTTGTTTTCGTAAACATAAAAACCGTTCTGTTCGCCGATATACTCAAAGCCGGGAAGACTTATTTCATAGGTATAGTCCTCTTTTTCATCGGTATATATCTTATCAAAGTAATATTTCACCGAGAAAAGCCCTCTTAATGTGTAATTGTCAAGCGGCGCTCTCGACGCCACGTCGCGGGTCAGACCAAGCTCGCTGTAAAAACCCATGATACTTCCCGGAACTATGCTCTGAAACGCTCTCATTGACGAAAGCCCCCAAAACATCGGATAGTTGTCGTAGTTTTCGGATATATCAACGCGGTAATACTGATTTTCTTCTTCCTCAAGCTCCAGACTGTCCGCGCCGTGTATGCCGGTGTTTATATACACCTGATTATTCGTTCCGAATATAGCGCCGAAATACACTACCGCCGCCATACAAGCCATACATGATATAACGGTTGAAACAATTGCTGTTTTTTCATACCGCTGTCTGTTCATGCGGAGATTGTTTATGCGCCAAAGTATTATAAGTCCGACAATACAAATGACTGCCGTTATATAGAAATGCGCCGGATATTCAGCGAATCTGAACCATATCACCTTTCCCTCTTCGTCCTTTTTGGGAAGTATAGATATAACCGAAAGAGCCGCCAAAACGCCTGTGCATACTTTTATGCCCGACCTGAAATCGACTGCCGTGTCATCGAGCGCCTGCGCGGTCATCAAAGCCATTATGAGCACCGGCATGTAGTACCAGCGCGCGTAATACGACGAATTAAAGGTGTAAAACGCGCTGTTGAGTATCGGAATGACCGCACATATGATACAAACTGCGATAAGCCTTTTGCACCAATGCTTTTTTCTCGACCTTGAAAAGGCGATAACGCCCGCCATGGAAAACATGGGGAGATATCCGCCGATAGACGACCACTTTCCGCCGTCCGAGCTGAAAAGATTTGGTCTTGCAGGAACATCGGGTATCATAAAGAAGCTTTGTATAATTCTAAGAAGCCTTGTACGGTCGCTGTATGAAACTATATTCAAGCCGTAAAGCCGTTCGTTTATGCGATAATTGCCGAGTATCGCAAGGGCTGCCGGCAAAAGCATGACGCAGGCAATAAGCGCGCCTATGACAGCTTCCGCCGCAATAGAAAAAAACTTTTTCCAGGTGATATTGAAATCCGGAGATTTCAGTCTTACAAGCAGGTATATAATAACAAATACTGCCTGACCCGTAAAGAAAAAGTAATTTATAAGTCCCATGAGCGCTACTGACAGCGCAAATACGCCGCGCCTGTTATTGTTTACTCTTTCTTCGAGAGCTATGAGCATAAGCGGAAAAAATGCCGTCACATCATGGAAGTGGTTGAAGAAAATGTTAAAAAGCTGAAAGCCCGAAAAAGCGTAGAGCATTCCGCCTATGAGGGCGGCGTTTTTTCCCCTGACAAAACGGCGTATATACGCGTAAGCCGTCATTGACGCAATACCTGTTTTCATTGCCAGAAGTATGGGCATCGCAAAAACCACAAGCGGCTGCGGAAGCGGTATTGTAAGCCAAAAAAACGGGCTTCCCAACAAATAAAACGAATAAGAGCCGATAAAATTCGAGCCCAGATCCGTACCCCAGTCCCAGCCGACGCCCTCGCTTTTTACGAATTCATGGGCATGGAGATAAAACGGTATCTGCTGCGAATTGTAATCGCCGTAATATAAAAACACGCCTTCATTGTATATCATGATCGGAATTATTACCAAAAGAAACGGTATAAATCCGAGCAGAAACGCTTTAAAATATTTTTCTCTGCCGCTTTTTTGCAGAAGTGAACTGATCTTCAAATTATTTTTCTCCTCCTTGTAACATTTAATTTATATCCGAATATAATATTATAAGCAATACCGCAAAGAAGGATCATACTGAAATCTGCATGCAGATCCAAAACAAATCCGTCATACTGCCTATAGCTCGACTATATTTGTCATTATACCGGAGGGCGATACGTCTATGATGCCGAAGGAAGGTCTTCTGCCGTCTCTCGGGCAGGAAGCGCTTCCCGGATTCATTATATAAAGCCCGTCCTCATAATCGCAAAACCGCTCATGAGTGTGACCGTAAAGCGCGACATTCGCGCCGAGATCCCGCGCTTTTTGCTTTAAGGCTTCAAGAGAGTATTTGACATTGTACCTGTGCCCGTGCGTCGCAAATATTTTGCAGTTGTCGGCAGGAGCCATAAATATTTCACTTTGACTGAAGCTTGCGAAATCGCAGTTTCCCTTGACGTGAGTAATGTTTTTATCAGGATAATTTTTCGCGATAAGATCGAGTTCCTGTTCACCGTCCCCGAGGTGTATATAATAATCGGCGTAGTATTCTGTAAATATTTTTTCGAGAGAATGGTAATTCCTGTGCGAATCGGACATGACTATTATTTTCATAATGTTTCCCCTTCTTTTTCCAATCAGGTTATATATAAGAAAATTATATCATAATTATAGAATAATTACAATGCTTTTATTCTGTTTTTTTGATAGACCCCCTCGGAAACCGTAAAAATGCCGAAAAGACGTGCGTAAAACCTATGAATACATGCTCTAAGGAAGCGCGGATCAAATCCGACTGCGCATTTCCGGCACAATCTCTGTGCGGTATTGCCTAAAGACAGATTCCGAATATTTTGTGAGGTGTTTCAAATATGAATAAATTCGATCCGGCAAAAGTAAACGAACTTTTAAACATAGCCGGCAAAAAGCTGAACATTCCTCCCGGCGAGCTGAAAAAACAGCTTGAATCGGGAAAATTTGATTCAGCTATGAAAAATATGAGCAAAAGCGATGCCGCAAAGCTTGACGCCGCAATTAAAAATCCAAAGCTTGTCGAGAAAATGCTTTCCGCTCCACAGGCAAAATCGCTTTACAATAAAATAACGGGCGTAAAATAAGAAGTTGTTCTCATAGGAAAAGTGTGCGGATTTTCGAGCATGATTTTTCTGAGAACAAGGCAATTTTTTGCAGACATACCGGTCTGTCGGTCAGCCCCTCTGTCACTTCGTGACACCTCCCCGGCGGGGAGACCACGTATGTCAAAGAAAATTAACGCTGTTATCAGGAAAATCTGACGAAAAGATGTATGCTTATGCCTATGAGAACAACTTCTAATAGATCATGTATAGACGGCGCATCGCCCAAACTGCCTAACGGCTTTTTATTGCCGTTTAAATAGATTTCGGCAAGCTTTACTTGCCTCGTCTATACAGAGGAGGGACTTCCTGAAATGGATGACTTAATGGATAAAATACGGGAGGTTCTCTCCGACGAGGAGAGCATGAAGCAGCTTAGCGAACTTGCCGAATCTCTCTTTTCCGATGAGGATAATAATGATGAACATAAAAGCGATCCCGTAACGGAAGAGAATCAAGCCAACACCGATGAATCGGGCTTTGATATATCAAAGTTTCTAATGGTAGGTCAGCTTATGAATTCTGCTTCCGACGATAAAAATTCCGGACTTCTTTTGGCGCTGAAACCGCTTCTGAAAAAAGAACGGCAGGAAAGAGTGGATAAAGCCGTAAAGATATTGAAGCTGCTGGCGGTATGGAACGTACTTAAAGAAAGCGGTATGCTGGAAGATCTGTTCTGATTGGAGTGAACGGTATTTGAATTATATTAACGCGGATATGGGGAACATGCGGCGCGACGCGCTCAGAAGAAGCCGAGAATTGCATAGGGAAAGCGAAAAGGAAAGCATGAGCGAAAACGCTTGCCGGAACTCGCAGGGTGTCAGAACAGACGGCGTAAACGGCTTTTTGTCAAAGTTTTTTTCGGAAGGCAAGCCGGACAGCGACAAAATAATAATCGCTGCACTCATTATTATTCTTGCAGGCGAGGGCGCAGACCTGAAGCTGCTTTTGGCGCTGGGGTATATTTTATTATGAAACGGTGAAAGAAAATGAATGAAATGTTGTTTAAAGCAATACTGGCGGCAGCCGGACTTGTTATGATCATCTATTACGCAAAGAGAAAACATACGATAAAATCTGCTGTTTTCGGAATGGCAAGCGGCGGTATATCTCTGCTACTAATGCATTATTTAGGTAATAATTTAGGATATGCGCCGCCTGTGAATCTTTTCAATACCGCTGTATCGCTTGTTTTGGGAATTCCGGGTACCGCTCTTATTATGGCGGCAAATATCATATAGATTTCGGCTGTCGCTTTGCGGCGAGAAAAATAGCAATATAATCAGAACCTACTTTTAAAGGGACGCTTTGCAAATGAAAGCGTCCCTTTAAAATACTTATATGTTCATTTCTTGCCTTGATGCAGGAAACGAACCAAAGAAAATCAAGCTTCCGCTCCGGCACAGCTTGCGCTGTGAGTCGCTGAAGCGAAAAATAATAATTGTATTTATAGTCGGGGACTGTAAATGAAAAACTTATTCATTCAGCGATTATGATTTGCAATTTTGAGGCAATTTATCTCCTGATCCTTGCCAAGAATGTTTTGTATGGGTACTT
>JAMPFN010000115.1 GCA_023664445.1 Clostridium sp.
CTGATTTTTCCCACCGACTTGTCAAAAGTTCCTCCTGCCATTATTTAGCCTCCTTGTATAATATATTTAGGTTAGTTAAGGATGCCTATCATCCTGAAATTAGCTGTATAAAAATACAACAAAAAGGTGTATAATTAAAGTTATTGGATAGAGGATGTCGTTGCCTCCTTGAAGAGCATAAAGCTACTCCGTACTTGAAAGACTGACACCTCTTTCTGATAAACAGATTACGAATAAGTTGGATGTTGACAGTATATGCTGTACTTCGCATATAGAACAAGGCAGTAACGTTTATTTAGGGAAGAGGAACTATCCTAAATTTAATTGTAAAGGTGAAATAATATGCTGTATTTGGGAATTGATATTTGGGAATTGATATTGGCAAAATACTCATGTAGCTTCGTTGATTGATTAATCCGGAAAGTTGTTATTCAAAATTCTGATTGAACAAATCAAATTTATCGAAGCTCAGGTTTCAGATGTGGAAACTGAACTCGAAAATATTCTTGATAAGCTCAATTCGCCAATAATCACAATTCCGGGTATTGCTAATGTTACGGCTGCTTTAATTCTTGGTGAAATAGGTGATATATCAAGATTTTCAAATGCTTCCAAACTTGCTGCATATGCAGGTATCGACGCTTCTGTCATTCAATCCGGCGAAAGCAAATCAACCAATAACAAGATGAGTAAACGCGGTTCACCTTACTTGCGAAAGGCTTTGTTTAATGCTGCTTTAGTTGCCTCATTTAATGATCCGGTTTTCTCAGCCTTTTATCAGAAAAAACGTTCTGAGGGTAAACATCATCTTACCGCTGTCGGCGCTGTTGCAAGAAAATTCAGATTTTTTCTTTTCCCCTTGACTTTTTATAGTTGGTCTTTCAAAAAATTCACAGCCAACTATAGTAAACGACAAATTTATTTGCCGATATGCATGGAGTTCGCACAGCAAACGGATATGCAAGGCATTTAAATATATTATAGTGCACGACATTTATGTCGTGCACTATATATGGTCGGCTATGTATCAGACCGCAGTATTTGTCCTCAACCACCCCTGCGGAAAGCAGACCTTTAAGCGCTCTGCCTTTGTGGGAAGCATTAAGGTTACGGTGTGCCGCACCGTATCATAGGAATCTCACCTCTGACGGGTTCTCCGTCAGCTCCGTAGAGAAGTATCATTATCATTCTGACTGTCATCGCCGTCTCGGAGGCAATCCGAGTTTCAGGTCGGGAATTCTCACTCGCTCTCATAGGAAAGGTCATGGCGTACCCACCTTCGGGCTAATCATCAGAAATAACGTCCTTAATGCCTGTATATTCAATTGTCAAGAAACCCTGAAAAGGTACACTCCTGAATGGAGTGTTTTTGTACCCCTTCACTTATTTGCACAAAGGGTATCAAAATGCACACCCAAATTTAATGAATTTTAAAAAAATTTCAAAAATATTTTTTTAAATCAAAAAATCCACTCTGAATGGAGTGTTTATGTACCCCTTCACTTATTTGGAATTGAAATCCGAAATGACAACCTATTTTCAGAAAAAAACTTGAAAAAAATTTTTTTATTTCAGATTTTTTCTCTTGAACACAAAAAAGCCGCCTGTTTCTCAAATAAGAAACAAGCGGCTGAACACTTTACTATATGTATTTATTCTGTTTCATTAGACCTATATATCTGTTTTCGCCATTCCTCAAACCGTTTTCTGATAATGGCTGCGTCCTCTTGTTCATCAGAGGATATGAAAATATGTACGCTCTTAAAGACTTTCTTTACCTTACGGATATATTCGATTTCTTCCTCTTTTGCCTTATAGGGCAGTTTCAATAGTTTTATATTCTGCTTGCGGCATATATAGGCTTTGAGCCTTTCTTTCTCCTCTGGCAAAGCTCCTGATTCAATCACCAGCCTTTCATTTACAATGTAGGTTTCAAGGGGCAGACCGATTTCTGTATCCGTGTTAAGCCGCACCTGCAAGCCTTTCTTTCCGGCATAGTAGCTTACCGCCAACTGAGGAAATACGCTGCGGTATTCCTGCTCACATACCTGACAGCCCTTTTCCTCTACTGCTCTTTGATAAACTTTTGCTTTCCACGAGTGACCGAGAGAACATTTCCACCATACGCTTTTCATTGAATTTCTTGAAACCGCAGTAGGAGTAATGCTTTGATTTTTCTCATAGTCCCACTCATTAAGCAGATGTGTGTCTGTTGCTGCCAAATCATTATAGCCGGGAAGCACCGCCCGGTCAGCGCAGACAGGACATACCGTTCCTTTGATTCGTGACTGCACCAATGACTGCCATTCAAAGCCGCAGGTCTTACACTTCCACCACACATTTTTTCGGGACTTTTCATTTACCATGTCCGGCATTAAAGGCTTGTTGCGTTCCGACCATTCCTCCGCAAGTTCAGGCTGCCTTGTTGCAAAATCGTTAAATCCTTTCAACAGGATTATTCCGCTGCAATATGGACACTTACTGCCGCCGGAACGGATGGAAATCATCGTGTACCACTCATGCTCCTTGCAGCACTTCCACCATACTTTTCGATTGGAAAACGGCGTGACCATAGTTGGCAGCAGCGGATAATTTTTTTCAGACCATTCAGCAGCTATCTCCGGAAACACTGTAGCAAGGTCATTAAATCCCTCCAACACCTTATTGTGGGAGCAGTAGGGACAGCCTGTACTGTTTATTGCTCGACTTTTTACTGTAGCCTGCCATTCGTGACCATGTCTGCACTTCCATATCACTTTCTTATGTGAGCCGACAGAAACCTCTGTAGGCTTTATCTCATTCTTTTAAGACCACTCCTGCACAAGCTCCGGCTTTAATGTTGCTAAATCATTGATACCCTCTACAACTCTTGCCCCTGAACAGATTGGGCATTTCTCTCCGCTTGAACGTGCTTTCACGCTTGTCTGCCATTCGTGACCGCAATCGGCTTTCCACCAAACGATTTTATTTGAACCGTGGGTTATTTTATCGGGTGTAAGCGGAAGATTTTTATCTGACCACTCACGCACAAGCTCCGGGTGCTTAATCGCTAAACTATTACTCATAATAAATCATCGACCTCCTTTGCAATTACATTGTATTGGAAATCAGGGGAAACTTGTAGTTTACGATTTTCAGCAAAAAAATCCCCTTGTAGAATTTTTATTCTTACAAGGGGTGCGTTCTATTCTTATGTTTTTGGATTCTACAAATCGGAATTTTATTGTTTCTTAGCTTTGCTCTTTTTAATGAATATAAATGTACTTATAATGACAAGCAAAATAAGAATATGCAAAATTGTGTGATATATATCAGGAATATATTTTCCCTTAACGGTGAGCCATTGCATTGTTCCTGAAAAGTATTCTATTTTTCCCTCTAAATTTCCCATAATTCCACCATCAAAAATAGTGTACCATTCGTGACACAAGAACTGTATTGTAAACCATAAAGAAGTCCAGATAATAACAAGCCATTTTCCGATCTTATCTTTTGCGATAAACAATATTACAGTCGCAAAATAAACAAGAAAGAATACTCCGTCATCCTTATATGATTGTGCTACTAAATGGTTTTTTCCAAAAGAAACTCCCACCATATCAAGAAAAAACCATATTAAAAGTATTATTTGAAAGGTAGTACAAATTTTTTTCATCTTAACAAACACCTCACAAATTCCGATTTTGTTTAATATATTATTTTTGAAAATGGGCAATCCCATTATGGGACTGCCCATTCATTTTTAAAAATTATGCGATTTTTCCGCCTCTGCACAAAACTCTGCATCATTTGATGTAAGTTTGATGTAAAGGTGTAAGGATTCTTGATTTTTCGGCTTCTCAAACTCGCATAAATACGGGATTTTTGGGACTTTTAGTCTGAAATTGGCTTCATTGTCGGGAACAGCAAAACGTCCCTGATAGACGGACTATCGGTCAGCAGCATGACAAGTCTGTCAAGACCAAGACCCAAACCGCCCGTAGGAGGCATTCCATACTCAAGAGCGGTAACAAAATCCTCGTCGACCTCGGCATTAGCGCCGGTTGCCCTCTTAGCCTCGACCTGTCTGACAAATCGCTCTTTCTGATCGATAGGATCGTTAAGCTCGGAGAAAGCATTACCCATTTCTCTTGCGTATATGAAATATTCAAATCTCTCGGTAAACGCCGGATCAGACGGCTTTCTCTTTGCAAGCGGTGAATTTTCAACCGGATAATCGTAAATTATAGTCGGCTGTATAAGCTTTGCCTCGACAAATTCGTCGAAGAATGCAATAAGAACATGACCTTTTGCAGCCTTTTCCCCTTCTTCGACCTCGATGCCCTTTTCCTTGGCGCAGGCTCTTGCTTCCTCGTCCGTTTTCCAGTCGTTGTAATCAACACCGGCATATTTTTTGACGGCTTCAACCATAGTAAGCCTTTCCCAAGGCGATTTGAGGTTTATCTGTTCGCCCTGATATGAAACAGTTGTATCGCCGCATATTTTCATCGCAAGCGTTTCATACATATTCTCAATAAGAGCCATCATTCCTTTATAGTCGGTATATGCCTGATACATTTCAATAGTAGTAAATTCCGGATTATGAGATGTGTCCATACCCTCGTTTCTGAAAATACGACCTACCTCGTATACCTTTTCAAAACCGCCAACTATAAGACGCTTCAGATAAAGCTCTGTTTCTATTCGCAGATACATATCAAGATCGAGCGCGTTGTGATGCGTCTTAAACGGTCTTGCCGCAGCGCCTATTTCAAGAGTATGGAGCACCGGAGTATCTACCTCGATATATCCTAAATTATCGAGATAATTGCGTATTTCACGCAGTATAAGACTTCTCTTGATAAAAGTATCCTTAACATCGGGATTAACAATAAGATCAAGATAACGCTGTCTGTATCGTATATCCTGATTTTTAAGCCCATGCCATTTTTCCGGAAGCGGAAGAAGGGATTTTGAAAGAAGCGTGATCTCTTCGGCATGAACGGATATTTCGCCCATTTTTGTTCTGAAAACATAGCCCTTTATGCCGACAATATCGCCAAGATCCCATTTCTTAAACTCTTCAAACTGTTCTTTTCCGATGTCGTTCATTCTGACATAGACCTGGATCCTGTCAGCGCCGTCACGAATATCGATAAAGTGAGCCTTGCCCATTTTTCGCCAACTCATAATACGTCCGGCAAGAGAAACTTTATTTTCTTTTATCTTTTCGAGTTCAGCCGCAAATTTTTCCTCGTCGTTTCCGGCAGCGGTTTTAGCGTCTGCTTCAAGCTTTTCATACTCTGCCTTTACTTCCGTACTTTTGCCCGTAACGTCAAATTTGGTTATTTCATAAGGATTTAATTTTCTTTCTTTGAGGTCGCCAAGCTTATCAAGACGAACTCTTTTCTGTTCAATAACATCCTCAACCGTATTATTCTGATTTTCACTCATTGTCTGATTTTCACCGCCATTTTTTACTTTGAGATATCAATAACTTCAAATCTCAGCTCGCCAACAGGAGCTTCAACAATAATCACATCTCCGACCTTTTTCTTCATAGCCGCTTTGCCGATCGGAGAATCGTCGGAAATTTTTCCGTTATCCGCATCGGTTTCGGTAGTACTGACGATCTGGAGAGTTTCAATATCGTTTCCTCCGAGTTTTTTGAGCTTGATGATAGAACCGATACCGATCTCATCGACAGATATGCTGTCGCCTTCAACGACCTCGGCATTTGAAATGGTTTCTTCAAGCTGTTTTATCTGTGCTTCCAAAAGAGCCTGTTCATTTTTTGCCTCGTCGTATTCGGCGTTTTCCGAAAGATCTCCGAATGATCTTGCTTCTTTAAGCTTTTGAGCAACCTCGGCACGTCTTACAGTAACAAGTCTGGTATACTCTTCCTGAAGCTTTTCAAAGCCTTCTCTGGATATTTGTTTTTTTGCCATAGCTATTATACTCCTTTAGTTATTCTATCATATAATTATATATGATTTTTACACTTTTGTCAATTGCTGCATTAAGAATTTCACGAAATTCAATTTGTTGAGAAGCTTATGGGGAACTCTGTCCCCCAAGCCCCTGCCAAAGGGAATGACCTCTTACCGAG
>JAMPFN010000116.1 GCA_023664445.1 Clostridium sp.
GTGAAGGTGGTGTCAAAAAAAGAATCAAAGGAGGGAGAAATTATGGACATGACATCAGACGGCCATAGCTTCGGAAACAGCAAAAGCTCTTACCCACTTCTGTGAACAAGAACCCGAATTTGAACAGGCTATTGAGCAGTCCGGCAAAACTTTTCAGGATTGTCTTGACAGCGTATGCAAGGGAGTCGGAGCCAGTATGTCAGACCTTGAGGCTTACAGCAAGGCAGTAAAATTTTATTTTTCTACAGCAGAGGTACACTTCAATATGAGTATCGACCTCAGCGGAGGAAACGGATATGAAGCGCCTCCTATTACTGTTGGCAGCAGGTCGTCCGTAAGCAATAAAAACACCGATACCGTTCCGAAAGCGTCAGCAAAGCTTAATATCTCTCTTGATGACCTGTTGGACTTCTGAGGTGAGCTTATGATCAAAGACGAAAAACTCAGAGATGAACTGTTTGGAAAGTTTCCAAAATTGAGCAATGAGGAAATACAGGATATCCAAAATAAATATATGGAACACTACGCTCTGTATAACCGCATAAAGAAAGGCGTTTATAAATGCTCGTGTACAAGATGCGGAAAAGAATATACGATAGGCGAAAATACGCTGAAGCACAAGTCAGAGGGTACGTGCCCTGAATGCAAATTGCCTGTCACATATCTTACGTCAGGCAGAGGAAGAAAATATATCTATGAAAACAAGCTTTTTGCAGTATTCCACGTTGTCGAAGGAAATTTATATATAAGCTGCTTTGATGTATACAAGAAGTTTGTCGGAGAGAAGCTTGAACATCTTGTTTTCGATTGGATAGAAAACAACAGATATTGTCTTACGCCTGACGGAGCTCAACATTGGAAAGATGACTACGAGCTTCACAGCAATCATTGGACGAAATGGTGGAAGCCTCTTAAATCGGAAAATTGTTCTACAGACTACATAATGGTAAACGAAGATGTGGTATCGGAAACGTTTTTGAAGTATGCGGAAAAAGCTGCCGACTTTTACTCTCATTACTACTACATAACATATTTGTGTATGATGTCAAACCGCCCTAATCTGGAGTATCTTATCAAAACGGGATTTGGCTATATCATCACGGAAAAACTGCGTACAAGAAGCGTTGACGGTCTGAGGATAAATTACCGCAGCAGCAATGTAATCTTGATATGATATTCAAACGCAAAAGGAGGAAAACCGCATGAACGAAAACGCGATCAGCCCGCAATCGGAATACAGTCAGTTGTCCTTTACGGACGATTATACAAAAGCTGTTGACCTTAACGCAAAAATAATAATTTCGGCTCAAATGGCTCAACAGAACCTGCTTGAAGCTTGCACAAGGCTCAAAGAAATGAGGGACAGCAAGCTTTATACCGTACTCGGCTACGAGGATTTTGAGGAATACGCCGAAAAAGAAGTAGGCTTAAAACGCCGTCAGGCTTACAGATATATCTCGATCGTAGAAAATCTTCCTGAAAGTTTTGTGTCCCCGGGGGCACACCTGGGAGCTTCAAAACTTTATCTTCTCTCGACTCTTTCCGAGGAAGAAAGAATTGAAGTTACCGAAAGTGTCGACATTGAAAACGTTACCAAAAGAGAACTTGAAAAAAAGGTCAAAGAGATAAAAACGCTCCGTATCGACCTTGAAAAAGCATCCGAAGACAACGATCTCCTTAACGAACGTTTAGCCGGTCTTGAAAGTGAAAACGAGCAGAAGCTTAAAGACAATGAGCAGCTCAGAACAGAGCTTGACAGTACAGCCCGCGCCAACGCGGAACTTAATAAACGATTGGATGAGCTTGAACGCCGTCCGGTAGAAGTTGCGGTGCAGACCGACAAAGAAGATGCAGATAAACTCCGTCTGGCAATGGAAAAAGAAAAAAGCGATATACATAAGCAGTATAAAGCACAAATAAAGGAGCTTACCGCAGAATATGAGGCGAAGCTTTCAGAGGCAGAAAAACTAGCCGCAACCGAGGCGGCAGCAGATGTCAAGGAAACTTTCAAGATGTATTATACTGCGGCGTATAACTCGTTTGGAAGTCTTATAAAATTTGTCGGGGAGCATAACGACAGCCACAAGGATATTTTTATTCAGAAAATCATACAGCTTGCCGACGCCTTAAAGGAGAGCGCTGAAAATGTACGGTGATTGTGTTAAAGATGAAGCAGGTATCGGGTGTGAGCCGGATTCAAAATCGGATTTCTGCCTTACCTGCAATAAGTACTACAAAATTATGAGAGAAGAAGCTGAAAAAGAAATGGAGCGTGAGGATTATGAGTACGAGCATTATTACGGCTGATATATGCGGCATTATCATTGCAAAAAAGTAAATCCCCATCGGAGCGGCAACTCCGACGGGGATAAAGATGGATGTGATTGCATAGCAATACATTTACAACGTTATTATATCACATCGCCGTTAAAAAGTCAATACTTAAATCAATTATTACACACTTTCATTAAACTGTTGCACACCCCGCATAATAACTGCGCCGCACTCCAGTAAAATGCTTATAGACCCGTGAGAAATATAGAAAGTCGAATAACTCCAATCCCCACACAAAGTGGAAAAAATCTCAAAGCCGCATACTCAATTTCAAAACCGACCGAAAAGGTCGATCAGAAAACCAACAAGCACGGCATTGGCGCACTACAAATCCGAGATTCGAGTGACTTCAATGCAGATGCTTGTCAGAGGGCTGCTGCCCCTAAGACCCCGAAGTGAAAGGAGAGAAGATGAACGAAAATATTAAGGGAACACAAAGCGTTCAAGTGATGGTGACGCATGAGGAATGTCATCGCCAATTAAAAATTGAGGGAGCTGTCCGAAACAGGAAGGAGAAGAGGGATCTCTCCGTAAAGAACAGGTACAGATTTGAGATCAGCAAAAGAAAGCGGAGCGACCAATATTTCATTTACATTCAGCTTGAAATTTGTGTCAAATATCTAATTTTTCTTTTTTTCTATTAAAAAGCCCAAAAAGGTATTGACATTTCTGAATCATAGGTTTATAATATAGTCAGAATAAAACAAAAAGCAAAGGTGCTTCGGATTTGATCCGCAAGCACCTTTTTGTTTTATATTACTTATAAGAAGAGGTGTGATAAAAATGAAGATCCAACAGATACTTCCCGTTACAAATGCAGATGAAATTAACCAGCTTCTCCGCAGATACGGAGTAAAATTCGGCGTGTATAAGAACGGTCAGTTCAAAGAGCAGTTTTTTCCATTTGACCCGATTCCAAGAATTATTGAATCGGAAAAATTCAAGGTCATTGAAAAGGGACTTGTTCAGAGAGCGGATGCGCTGAATAAGTTCCTTTTTGACATTTATCACGAAAAAAACATTATCCGTGACGGTATTGTACCCGAGGATTTTGTGTATATTTCAAGCGGTTATCTGCCACAGTGCGAGGGAATCACTCCGCCCGAGAATATCTACAGCCATATTTCGGGAATCGACCTTGTTGAAGGCAAGGACGGCGAGTGGTACATACTTGAGGATAACCTCCGTATACCGTCAGGAGCTTCATATCCGCTTATCGCAAGGGAGCTGACGCGAGCAGCTTCTCCCGAAGTTTTCACGCAGAACGGCATCGTGGACAACCGCAATTATGCGAAACTTCTGAAAGATACAATGGACTTTGTAAACCGCGGCGGTATCAATGCTATACTTACTCCGGGACGTTACAATGCGGCATACTTTGAGCATTCGTATCTTGCGGAAATGACAGGTTCGGCACTTGTACAGAACGACGAGCTTTTTGTTGAGGATAATATGCTCTGGCAGAAAACGTATTCGGGCGGAAAAACTCGTATAGGCGCATTGTATCGAAGAATTTCCGACGAATATCTCGACCCTCTCACGTTCAATCCGCAGTCGATGATAGGTATTCCGAACTTAATGGAAGCCTACAGAAGCGGAAATGTTGCGATTATAAATTCGCTGGGCAACGGAGTAGCGGACGACAAGGGAATCTATTACTTTGTGCCGAAGATGATTGAGTACTATCTCGGTGAAAAAGCGATCCTGAAAAATGCCCCGACCTATCTGCCGTTTTACGAAGATGACAGGAACTATGTTCTGCAAAATCTTGAAAAACTTGTTATAAAAGACGTTGCGGAAGCAGGCGGTTACGGCGTTGTTTTCGGAAGCGACTTGTCAGATGAAAAGATTGCTGATTTCCGCAAAACTATCATCAACGAGCCACGCCGTTTTATTGCTCAGGAAGTAATTGATTTCAAGGATCTGCCCATTCTTGAAAACGGCGAGCAGATAATGCGAAAAGCTGACCTGAGAGCATTTGTGCTGTCGGGTGAAACGACAAGGGTATGGGCTTCGGGACTCACAAGATTTTCACGCAATCCTGATTCATTCGTAGTAAACTCATCGCAAGGAGGAGGCTTTAAAGATACATGGGTAATGTTATGATTCAGAACTGCACAAGCAGTATTTCCACAGAACACAGCAGTCGTATTTACTGGCTCGGACGATACACTGAAAGGGCGTTCACGACGCTGAAATCGCTCGAAAGACTGTATGATAAAGTCATCGACCGTGACCCTGTGCATTACAGAAAATATCTTGACTGTTTCGGTCTGAATGATATTTACGGCGACTATAAAAATTTTTTCCACAGCTTTATTTTCGATAAAAATAACAGCTGTTCGGTGAAATACAGCCTTGAACGTGCTTACGATAACGGAATTGAACTCCGTGAAGAAATTTCCACTGACGCACTGGCTTACTTACAGCTTGCTAAGGATAAGCTTAAATCCGCCGAAAATACTCCGCAGGGACTTGTTATTGCACTTATGCCGCTGGAAGATATTCTTTATGGATTTCACGGCTGTTTTAACGATCACGTTTACAGTGAAGAGATCCGTGATATTTTCCTGTGTGCAAAGTATGTTGAGCGTGTGGAGCTTTACATAAGGCTGAAATACCGCACAGAAAAAATCGTTTCGGAATTTGACAGAATGTGCGAATTTTTAGAAAGAATACCTGAAAATTCGCCGTACAGATATAACAGAGATATTCTTGAAAATCTTAACCGTATCGTTTATTCAGAAAATCTCACAGGTCAGGAATTTTCCGCAACATCGCTTATCAGCAGACTTTTTGACGGAGGTGCATTATGAAAACGCTTGACTTTTCTTTTGCCACAAAACTCACCTTTGACAACTATGTTCACGACCACTCCTTTGCTTTGCGATGTATGCCTATCGAGAGTGAAACACAGCATATCGTGAACTGCGAAATGAGTATTTCTCCCTTTGTGCCGACGAAAAACACGGTTGACGCATTCGGAAACAACGTCACGGCAGGATATATTTCCAAAGAACACCGTTTCCTTGATTTCGAGATAAACGGACGTGCGGAAATCGACGTAACCAAGGCGAAAACAGACTTTATGCCGTGCTATCTGTACCAGTCGGAATACACAAAGCCTGACAAGAATTTAACGGATTTCTATAATGAAATTTCCGCAAAATGCAGCGCTGAAAATCCATTTGAAAGAGCGGCTTTTTTCTCGGATATTCTATCCGATTCGATTCAATATGAAAAAGGCGTTACCGATACAAAAACAACGGCTGTCAAGGTCTTTGAACTGAAAAAAGGCGTGTGTCAGGATTTTTCACACATCATGCTTTCGCTGCTGAGAATGGATAAGATCTCATGTCGTTACATTGCCGGACTTGCTGCCTGCGACGGTGAAACTCACAGCTGGATCGAGGTCTGGGACGGCGGAAAGTGGCTTGGACTTGACCCTGCAAACAACTGCTCCGTAAATGATGATTACCTTGTTCTGGCGCAAGGTCGTGATTTCGGCGACTGTTCAATTGACAGAG
>JAMPFN010000117.1 GCA_023664445.1 Clostridium sp.
CAGTTGTGATTTCTCCGGCATTAGTTCTGACATTGTAGTGAATACCATTTCCGTCATACAATATGTATTCAATATCATCAAGCGAATCGCCGCCTGTATTTGGCAGAAGCATTATCAAGCAGTAAAACCACTTTATTCCGAAACCGGTAAAAATAAGAATTACCGCAATAAGCTCGCCTATGATCATTCCCTCACATCTTGCGCATACGGGGAGTTGATATCCTAGAAAAAAATAACTTCTTTCAGGGATCTGGTGACACCCCCAATATTTGCTGAACAGTTCCATCAGCTTTATCCAAAGCTTTATTTTCATTATACCTTGAATTTATGACCGCAATTATGACACACCCAATAATGCTCGGTTTCAGTTTTTCCTGCTCCGCATAAGCCCAAAATTCCGCATAAACAAAGTTTCCAGAATTTCGCACCTTTTCCCGTAACCTCGGAAACAACCTGTAAATTTGTTCCTCCGCATTTAGGACATTTGACTTGATTGTTCATTTCCTCACTCTGTATTTGATTATCCATAATATCATTCTCCTTTTAAAATTACTTGAATATTTTTAGATATTTCTCTGACTTTTCCCAGAGTACACCACTCTGAGAGATACCTATTATAGATATTTATAGGAATTTCAAGGAAAATGCTGATAAAACAACGGGTCTTGAAAAAAATATTGCAAAAGAAATGTTTGAAAATATGTATGATTTGGGCGTAGGATTTTATGTCATGATCATCGGCTTTATAATAATCGGCATAGGAATATTTTTGGCTCACAGAGATAACTGGGATAAAACTACCAGAACTATGGAATATATTGTAGACGGTGTAATGGTAGTTATTATAGTTGGTGTTTTATGGCTGGGTTCAGATTCGTCAAATTCAGATAGTGCAGAAAATTTTGCAGATTATCCCGAGAGCTATTGCTGTGAAATCTCAAGCAGCTATGACATGAACGAAAACTTATAAAAATCAGGAGGAAAATATGTTTTGTCCAAAATGCGGTTATGAAAACAATGACAAAAACAAGTTCTGCATGGGATGCGGAGCGACATTTGAACAGGTTGAAGAAACGAATAAAAATTCAAATTCTGCGAGCGTGCCTTTTAATCCTATAATCGGGAATGTCAAAACAAAATCACTTGATAAGCGTAAGATAATAA
The DNA here is from genome assembly GCA_023664445.1 of Clostridium sp. Classification (GTDB taxonomy): domain Bacteria; phylum Bacillota; class Clostridia; order Oscillospirales; family Ruminococcaceae; genus Porcipelethomonas. The sequence continues at coordinate 1,165 of JAMPFN010000117.1, forward strand.
TATGTGCCGCAGCCGTTTTAGCGGCGGTTTTGATAGCTGTCGGCGTGATTTTCTTTGTGATCCCGCAAATAAGCAAAAACAGTATGAACAAGTTTAATGGACATATTGCATCATATAGCAGCAATACTTTTGTATTAAATGACGACGGTACAGTAACGCCTTATGTAATGGAACTTATAATGGAAAATTCACAGAAGCGAGCATTACAAGCGCTAATGGGATTTGGGCAGTGCGATGTATCGGATTGGAAAGATATAAGCGCTGTTTCAGCGTCAATGAAAAATACTATCGGTCTGAAAAAAGACGGAACAGTTGCTGCAACAGGCGACGGTTGGGTAAGCGAAGAAGTCTCAAAATGGAAAGATATTGTCATGATCGCTTCGACTGAATCCGGCGATGTTGCGGGAGTAAAAAAAGATGGCACGGTAATTACTACCAACGAAGAACTTGACGTATCCGACTGGAAAGATATTGTCGATATTTCACTGGGAGAAAACGTTATTGCGGGATTAAAAAAAGACGGGACAGTAGTCTGTACCAGTGGCGGAGATAGCAGCGTAACAAAATACAGTTCAAAAGCATTAACCATGTTTATTGAAGATTGGAAAGATATTGTTGATATAGAAATTAAGAATGGAGTTATAGGTCCAGACATTATTGCGTTAAGGAAAGAGGGAACTATTGCAACTGCTGTTTTTAACAATGATTATGATTGGGTTTCGTCGGACAGCTATTCCGATTGGAAGGATATAACAAGTATTTCAGCTTCAGATGACATAGTTGTTGGAATTAAAAAAGACGGAACAATTGTTACTACCAATGAAGAACTTGACATATCCGATTGGAAAGACATCATTGCAGTTTCGGCAGGAAACAACTATATTGCGGGACTTAAAAAGGACGGAACGCTTGTAAGTACAGAGCCGTTGATTGAGTACGATAAAGAGGCTGTGGATAAGATACTGAACGCTGAAGCCGATGACAATTCAGAAAGGTCTGCGGATAGTGAAATTCAAACGAATCCTGAGACCGAAGCAGTTACAGAGGCTGTTACAGAAGCTCCTGTAATGGAAATAACCGATAAAAGCACATTTATCCCCGGAATACATACGGGCATGACAGAAGACGAAATGCTTGGTATTATGGGATATGGTTATGATGCGCTGCTTACTCCTGAGGGCGCTGCTTTTAGTGACAGCAGAACGCATTATGAATATGTAGTCAACAGTATACCGGAATTTAATTGTAATATGACATCTACTATGTTCCTTGAATTTAACGAAAATGGTAAACTATTTAATTTCGATTATCATATAGGATATGATCCTAACACAATATCTCCATATCTCTATGATGAAAATGAATTGATAAATGAATATGATAAAATATACGATTTGTTTGAAACATCTTATGATGTATATTGGACGGACATCATGAGCAGTTCTTATAGCGACAGCAACATAAAAAAGGCATATTCAGGCAAATTAGAAGGCGAAAACGGAGAATTATGGTTTATAGTTGGTACTGATATGTGGGGTGATAATAGCGGAACAAATGAAATTACCCTTTCATGTGAAGATGAATCACTTCGTCCGTTATATTAATTTAATTAAAACAGCTATGTTGGAGGAAGTTTATGTTTTGCCCAAATTGCGGATATAATAATAAAGACGGAAACAAATTCTGCCTGAAATGCGGCAAGGAGTTTGTACCGCAAAAACAGACCAGAACTCAGCAGAATACCAATTACGACCCGAAAGCCGAAGAAGAAAAAAGTAAAAACGAGGCTTTGGAATATGCCGTGAAAACTATGTCGTCTGGGACGCTGAAAGATTATGAAAATGCGGCTGAGATATTGCGTAAATTGCAAGGCTGGAAAAACGCCGACGAACTGAAAAAGCAGTGCGAGGATAAGATAGCTGAGCTGCAACAAGAAAGGATTGTATTAAAGAAAAAACGCATAAAATTAGCGGCATTTATATCCGCACCAATTACGGTATTGCTTGTCATAGCTGTGATCGTGGGCATTCTGATAACCCCGAAATTGAAGTATGGCAAGGCGACAGAATTTCTTGACAATGCCGATTATACCAATGCAAGTGCGATTTTTGAGGAAATCAGGGACTACAATGACTCGGAAACCGCGTTGAAGTATATTTCCGTTATGAACGGCGATATCACCGATTATGATGAAAAAGTCAATATTCTGGAGTCGCTTGGGGACTACAGAAATTCGGCGGAGGTTCTGCTTGACTTGAAATATGAAAAGGCGTGCGAATATGCAGACAATGAAAATTATCGTGAAGCAGTTGAGCTTTTAGACAGTCTTGACGGTCACGACCCCGACAACGTGAAAAACGGTATCTATACGACTGCTGTCGGGTATTTTGACGACCGTAAATTTGCGCAAGCCGCCGAAATATTCCTGATACTCGGCAAGTACGAGGACTCGGAGGAGTACGTCGAAAAGGTGTATAATCAGGCGGAAACATACCAAAAGGACAAGAAATTCCATTACGCTGCGGCTGTGTATATGGCGCTTGGCAGCTACAAGGACAGCAAGGATAAGGTTGAGGAACTTTACAAAAAATGCCTTGATTTTATCGAAAAGGAAAAGTACACCGACGCGATACCTGTTCTGAAAAATCTCAAAGATTACAAGGAGTCCGAAAGCAAACTGGAAGAAATATACAATAAGGCTGTTCAACTTGTTGAAGATAAAAAGTACGATAAAGCAGAAAAAATCTTTGAAAAGTTTGGCAAATATAAGCAGTCCGAAGAAAAATTGAATGAAATTTCTGAACTTAAAAATAAAGAAAAATACGATAAGGCAGTAAAGCTTGGCGAGGACGAAAAATACGACGAGGCGATAAAATTATTTGAAGAGCTCGGCGATTACAGCGATTCTAAAGATAAAATTTCGGAAATCAAAAACTTGAAAAAGAATAGCAAGTATGACCGTGCGATAAGTTTAATGGAACAGAACGAACTATATGCGGCTTTGGAGGAATTTGAAGCATTGGGAGATTACAAAGATTCTAAAGCTAAAATTGCAGAAATAGAGGAAAAGATCGAAATCATTCAAAACCTCAGAGGAAATTGGGTTCAGACAAGTTTTGAAATTAGTTTCCCTTATTTTATGGAAATTACTGATCTGGGAAATGATTATTTTTATGCAGAAGTTCATCTTGACGGAGATAACTTCACTTGGACTTTCTCAGGAAAATATAATTATAGAACGAATATGATTAATTATAGTGATGGAACGTACATAACTAAATATGCCGGAACATCTATCGTGCAAGATACAGACCTTTCGGGAACGTTAGAATATTCAGATGGATATTTATACTGGACAAGTAATATTGGTAAAGTAATAGAATTTGAAAGAAACTAAATTAAATCCAAAACTGATAAGGCATGAGGTCTTATCAGTTTTTTCTTGAACGCTATTGCTTTATCATGATATTTGTGTTATAATTATTATAGTATATTAAGGACGTGATTTTGGTGAGTCGGGAAACAAAAGTAATCAAGCTAAAATTGGACATCATCTTCAAGCGAGTATTTGGCAACGAAAAGAACGATAAGATAATTGCTGCATTTGTTGAAGATTTACTTGAATTGGAGCGTGGCTCTATTCAAAAAATCGAGATAAACAATGTCGAATTGCCGCCTGATGAACTGGATAAGAAATTCAGTCGTCTTGACCTGAAAATGCATATTGACGATAAGGTTGTCAATATTGAGATGCAGGTCAATTATGAATCCGATTTCAAGGACAGAACCCTGTTTTACTGGTCTAAACTTTATTCTGAGGAACTTAGTTCGGGCGAAGAATACGACGATTTGAAGAAAACTATCTGCATAAATATCATCAATTTCAACGCTTTTGAATGCAATGATTATCATTCTCATTTCAAAGTTAAAGAAATCGAAAGAAACGAGGTATTGTCCGATAAACTGGACATACACTTCTTCGAGTTGAAGAAAATCAAAAAATCGGCAAAGCACAAGCCTATGGAGGACTGGCTGAACCTGATAAATGCTGAAACGGAGGGTGAGCTTATGGATATTGAAAGTACTACTCAGATAAAAGAAATACGTGATACTATCGTGATACTGCGTGAAATGAATGCAGATGAAAAGCTGAAACAGGAAGTCTACTACCGCGAAAAACGACTGCACGATGAGGCTTCCGCTCTGGGTCACGCAAGGCGTGAGGGGATTGCAGAGGGTTTGGAAAAAGGTCGTGTAGAAGGCGAAGCAAAGGGCTTGATAAAAGGTCGGGCAGAAGGTGAAGCAAAGGGCTTAGCTAAAGGCGAAGCAAAAAGAGAAGCCGAGATAGTTAGAAATCTCCGCAAAATGGGAATGACGGAAGAACAGATCAAAGCAGCGCTTGGAAACGATTAAGTGTTTATATGCAAAAAATAAAGCGGTCACACCTTTTTAATTTAAGGTGTAACTGCTTTAAATTGTGGGATTTCGTTTCCGTTATATTTCCGTTGTTTTTATGAAAAGATATGTTTTGATGTGGTAAGATATGAACCGATGATTTTGTGAAAATACCGTATTTACAGTATTTATTGTAACATGTAGTAAGTGGTAAACCATTATTAGCAACACTCATAACCCGAAGGTCGTTGGTTCAAATCCCGTAATACTTTTGAGTTGATGTGC
>JAMPFN010000118.1 GCA_023664445.1 Clostridium sp.
AAAAGGCTTGACCTAAACTTTAGATTTGGTTTTTTCGCTTCTGCGACTCACAGCGCAAGCTGTGCCGGAGCGGAAGCTCGATTTTCTTTGGTTCATTTCTTGCATCAAGGCAAGAAATGAACAATAACTTTATGCGCTATTGACTTTTTATAAGTTTTGTGATATACTATTTATCGGACTTTAATCTAGTCGTATACTTTATCAATTTAAAGCGGATAAGTATAAATTATAAGAGCCTGTCTTCTGCGGATAGGTTCTGAATTTCAGTTCGCCGTACATAATAGGCAGAATGGAGTATTAAAATGAGTATGAATTTTAAAAGAAAACTTCCGGTTCCGGAGGAAATCAGAAAAATGTATCCTCCGTCAGAGGAAGTTATGCAGACAAAAGCTAAAAGAGATAAGGAAATTATTGACGTATTTACAGGGAATTCCGATAAGTTTCTACTTATAATCGGTCCATGCTCTGCTGATAAGGAAGAGCCTGTTATGGATTATGTGGGACGTCTTGCCGTTGTGCAGGAAAAGGTAAAGGATAAGATCATCATTATTCCAAGAATTTATACGAACAAGCCGAGAACAACGGGCGAGGGCTATAAAGGCATGATCCACCAGCCCGATCCGTCGAAAGCTGAGGATATCCTCGAGGGACTTATTCACGTAAGGCATCTTCACACAAGAGCTATTGCGGAAACAAAGCTTACCTGTGCCGATGAGATGCTTTATCCCGAGAATTACAGATATCTTTACGATCTGCTTTCATATGTGGCTGTCGGCGCACGTTCTGTTGAGGATCAGCAGCACAGACTTACAGCAAGCGGCATGGATATTCCTGTCGGAATGAAAAATCCGACAGGCGGAGATCTTTCCGTAATGCTTAACTCGATTACTGCGGCTCAGGGAAGTCATAACTTCCTCTACAGAGGCTGGGAGGTAGGTACGGACGGCAACCCATATGCGCACGCTATAATGCGCGGAGCTGTCAACAAGCACGGTCAGAACATTCCTAATTACCATTATGAAGACTTAAGCCTTCTTTACGAGCTTTATTCTAAAAAGGAACTTGCAAACCGTGCGGTAATTGTCGATACGAATCATTCAAATTCCGGAAAGAAATATCTTGAACAGATAAGAATAAGCAAGGAAGTGCTTCATAGTATGCGTCACAGCGATGATATCAAGGGTTTTGTAAAAGGACTCATGATCGAAAGCTATATTGAAGACGGAAACCAGTCTGTTGACGAATGCACATACGGAAAGTCTATCACAGACCCGTGTCTTGGCTGGGAAAAGACGGAGAGGCTTATTCTTGACATTGCAGATCTTCTTTGATAAAAGAAAAAAGTTCCGCTTTTTAAGCGGAACTTTTTTATGCCTGCGCTCTTTCAACAGAAATAACATCTTTAACGTGCCTGAGTTTCTCAAACAAATTATTAAGCTGTTCTTTTCCGGCAATGGTTATCGTGGCTTCAAAAAGCGCGTTGCCGTTTTTGAGGTTTCTTGACGACGAATGAAGAATGGGTATTCTCGCTTCCGACAGTATAGCCGTTATATCGAACACAAGCCCTACTCTGTCAACCGCTATAACCTCTATACTCGTCTGTATGCTTGTCTGAACGCTATCTGTCCACTGGACGTCCATCCACCTTGCAAGTTCTTCGCTGTTTCCACGTTTAACGGCGGAAATATAATTTGTACAGTTTACTGTGTGAACGGATATGCCGTGTCCTCTTGTGATAAAACCGACTATCTCGTCGCCGGGAAGCGGATTGCAGCACTGCGCGAACTTAACGGCACAGTCGTTTATCTTGTCAAGAATGATGCTGCTCTGATGTCTGACCGGCTTTATTACCGGAACGTTTTCAGGTTCTTCGTCTTTCTGATAAAGCTTAAGATATTTGTCCTTGAGCCTTGGCATTATTTTTGAAAGTATTGTTCCGCCGTATCCTATCGAGGCGTAGAAATCATCCATAGTCTGACAGTTATGGCGGCGCATATCTTCAGAAAGAAAATTTTCAAGCTCTTCTTCGGGCAGTTTGATCCTGAAATGTCTGAATTCCTTTTCAAGTTCGGTTTTACCTGTCTGAATATTCTCATCTCTGCATTCTCTTTTAAACCATGAACGTATCTTTGATTTTGCTTCGTTGGTTTTGGCAATGGAAAGCCATGCTCTGTTAGGGCCTTTATTCGGCTCGCTGCTTGTGATTATCTCGCATATTTCTCCTGTTTGCAGCTGATAATCGAGGGGGACTATTTTTCCGTCTACCTTTGCGGCAGTCGTCTTATGACCGATTTGCGTATGTATTCTGTAAGCGTAGTCTATTATGGTCGAACCGATAGGGAGCGATATGGAATCTCCTTTCGGCGTCATTACAAGTATATCCTCGGGCGCAAGATCGTTTTTAATGATACGCACTATTTCTTCAACGTCGTCCGAAGTCTGCTGCGCCTCGATAACCTTTCTTATCCACGAAAGACGCTGTTCCATTTTTGTATCGTTGCGGCTTATGCCCTGTTTGTATTTCCAATGCGCTGCGATTCCGTATTCGGCTGTCGCGTGCATTTCCCATGTTCTTATCTGAATTTCAAAGGGAATACCCTCTTTGCCGAGAACGGTCGTGTGGAGCGATTGATACATATTAGCTTTCGGGTTTGATATATAGTCTTTGAATCGGTTTGGGATAGGTCTGTACATATCATGTACAAGTCCCAGAACATTATAACATTCGCCGACAGTAGAAACGATTATTCTGACCGCGTATTTATCGTATATCTGTTCTATGGATTTATGATTTACGAACATCTTTTTATATATGCTGTAGATGCTTTTTACACGGCCTGATATCTGAGGTGTCTGCTCAAAATCCTGTCCCTTGAATCTTTCGGATATATCTTCCTTTATCTTTGTTATAAATGAGTTTCTTTCTTCCTTGCGTATTTCAAGGATATGCTCGATCTCCGAATAGGCAAACGGGTCGAGATAATGGAACGAGAGATCCTCAAGTTCTTCTTTTATGCCCCTCATTCCAAGGCGGTGTGCGATAGGAGCGTATATGTTCATCGTTTCGTGAGCGGTATTTCTCTGCTTTATATCGGGGCGGAATTCAAGAGTTCTCATATTGTGAAGCCTGTCGGCAAGCTTTATGATTATAACTCTTATGTCCTGCGACATCGCAAGCAGCATTTTTCTTACATTTTCAGCCACCTGCTGTTCCTTGTCGAAAATAGGGATCTGATTGAGCTTTGTAACGCCGTCAACCAGCATTGCGACGTCCTGACCGAAGCGTTTTTTTACTTCTTCGAGCGTTATCGGAGTATCTTCAACAACATCGTGCAGCATAGCTGCGCATATCGTATCGGTGTCCATTCCGAGTTCAAGCAGGATATACGCTACCGCCAGAGGGTGGATTATATAAGGCTGACCGGAAGAACGCTTTTGTCCTTCGTGCGCCTTTGCCGCAAATTCATAGGCGGTTATGATCTTGCTTAAGTCATACTGCTTATCGTCGGTAAGTATCTTTTGGATAAGCATGTCTATCGTATACTCTGTATTCATATCGTTTCCCTCCTGTCGCGTTTGTTCTTCAGGTCGTTTAGTACGGCGGATTTTTCAAGATCTGCCTTCGGCGCGTTTTTTACGGCTTCTACATGCTTTGTAAAGCCGTCTTTTTTTACAAGTCCAAGTTCGCTGAAAATATCCACGCACATCATAATTTTGCATAAGTTGATATGATCCATGAACGTCATGTAAAGCGTATCCGTACTAAAACAGCCCGACGCGATTTTTTTATAGACCGCGACAAGCTCGGCTCTTTCGGGGCATATTCTCTTATAATACGCATCAGGCAGCGGCTCGCCCCTGCTGTATTTTTCATAGGCGTCCGAAGCGGCAAAATATTTTTGCTGTTCAAGTCCGCTTTTGCGCAGATCCTTTATTATAATGCTTACGCTTTCACACCCCGCGTACACCTGTGCTTCGGCTGTGAACATTACGTCTATCCTGTCGCCTTTCCTTATAAATAATTTATCGGGAGATGTTCTGAAAATTAAAGCGTCTGTTTTTATTCCCGAACAATTAAGGCGGATCTTGGTGTGCGCTCCGTTTGAAAGAGGAATGATATCCGCAACTTCGGCGTTCCCGAGCGCGAATACAGGCTGACTGCTTTCCGCGCCGAACGGTTCGAGTACTTTCAGTCCCTTTACGTTATCGACGGTCAGCTCGGACGGTGAAACAAGTTTATCCGCCGTTATATCGAGGAGCGGCATCTGCTCAAAGTTTTCTTTTGCGTATTTTTGCAGACGTTCCCCGAACGCTTCTATTCGAGAGGTTTTAAGCGAGAATCCTCCGGCGGCAGGATGTCCGCCGAAGCGTTCCAGCAGATCCGAGCAGTAATCGAGAGCTTTGAATGCGGAAAATCCGCCGAATGAGCGGACAGAACCTCTCGCCGTATCGCCTTCCTTTGAAATAATAAAGCATGGCTTATCAAAGCGTTCGAGCATTCTTGCGGCAACTATTCCGATTATACCGTGATGCCAGCCTTCGCCGCTTAAAACAAGTACTCTTTCCGTTGTGATCTTCGGATCTTTTTCAATAAGCTCCGCTATATTATTTATTATCTTGTTTTCCTCTTCTTTGCGGAGAGTGTTGAGATTGTCCAGTTTATCCGCCAAAAGCTCCGCTTCTTCGGGAGAGTCTGTCAGAAGAAGCTTTGCGGCGTCGGACGGCGAACCGAATCTTCCCGAAGCGTTTATTCTCGGAGCAAGACCGAATGACACGGAAGTCCCCGTTACAGGCAAACGTATACCGCTTTTGGCAATAAGCGCGTTTACGCCGATATGCTCGGAATGTTCCAAAAGCTTTAAACCGTAGTTTACTATAAATCTGTTTTCTCCCGTAAGTGCGACAACATCGGCAACAGTTGCCAAAGCCGCAAGGTCGCAGTATTCATTGAGAGCTGTTTCATAGCTGCCGCCCTCTGCCGCGGCGATAAGCTTTAATACAACGCCTGCGCCGCAAAGCGGCTTGAACGGCGAGCAGCAGTCTTTTCTGTGGGGATCGACAATGGCTTCTGCTTTAGGCAGTACGCCGCCCGGCTGATGATGATCGGTGACGATAAGCTTCATGCCAAGCTCATATATAAGCTCGGCTTCTTTTACGGCGGAAATGCCGTTGTCAACCGTAATGATAAGCTCGACGCCTTGTTCATGCATTCTTCTTACCATGTTTTCCGTAAGACCGTAACCGTCTTCTCTTTCGGGAATAATATATGTAACGTTCGCGCCCATGCATTCAAGATAAGAAAAGAGCATGACTGTTGAACAGATACCATCGCAGTCATAATCTCCGAAAATGCATATAGATGTAAAATTTTCAACGGCGTCGTTTATTATATCGGCTGCTTCCCTCATATCCTTTAAGAGAAGCGGGTCGGAAAGATTGTCGGCGTTGAAGCGTCTTGCGGCTTCTTCGGAGGAAGTAATGCCTCTTGCCGAAAGAACGTCGGCGCAAAGAGAGGTTATGCCGCATTCGGACGCAAGCTTTTTTGATACAGCCGTATCAGGCTTTTTTATTATCCATTTTTTCATTAAAACCATTCCTAAAATATTATTACATCTATTATATCACTTTCCGATCTAAAAAACAAGTGTCTACGCATTTCAATTTTTGAGAAGCTTATGAGGGGACTCTGTCCCCTGACCTTCTGCCATATGGGGGACTCTGTCCCCCCGGCACATTGTCAAGTCAAGTGCAACCAAAAACATCATCAGGAGAAAGAAGGTCAA
>JAMPFN010000119.1 GCA_023664445.1 Clostridium sp.
AGTCCTGCGGACTGTTTTTAGGCGAGGGGACGCCCTGCAAGAGAGGGCGTCCCCTAAAAATACTTATATGTTCATTTCTTGCCTTGATGCAAGAAACGAACCAAAGAAAATCAAGCTTCTGCTCCGGCACAGCTTACGCTGTGAGTCGCAGAAGCAAAAAATAATGACTGTTTTTATAGTCGGGGACTGTAAATGATAAATTTTACCATTCAGCAATTATAGTTTACGATTTATAGTTCAAAAAAATTTGTGAACATAGGGGACGCTTTCACTTGCAAAGCGTCCCCTCACTTTTAGATTTTGTTCTGACATTCAAAAAAACTTTTATTATCAGCTGATCTTTGTGAATCTCGGCTTTCCGTCCGCAATTCCGACAAAGAGCGACTTAGGTCTTGCCCACAGCTCGCCTGTATCTGTCGACTTATAAATAACAAGCTCTTCATGCGTTTCACTATGCTTTGCAACGGAGATAAGCTCATATTCGCCGCCTTTATAGTGACGGTATCTTGCGCCGATCACAATCTCTGTTTCCTCCGGAATAACTTCCTCGACAGGCTTCGGTTCTTCGTTCAGGAACGCGTCCTCTACCATGATCATTGATGAAAACGGCGGCATTTTGATATAGGCGTTTCCGTTTTCAACATTTACTCTCTGACCGCTAAGCGCGTCAACAAGAGCCTTGCGGTTCGTATTGAAGGAAAGGTCAAAATCTCTGTCCTCAAGATTGAGAGCGACAAAAACCTGCTGCTCATTGAGTTCCTTGAGGAAAAGCATCTGCTGGTTTCTGATAAGCATAGTATAATATTTTCCCGTCCTAAGCGCCGGAAAAGCCCTGTATATTCTTCCGAGCTTTATTATATGCTCATAAAGCTTTATATTTTTATCGGGGATATTGTCAAGATTCAGGCACGGTCTTAAATTATCGTCAGAGTTGTTTGCCTTGACGCCCTTTATACCGTATTCGCCGCCGTAATAGATAGACGGAATACCGGGCATGGTGTAAAGCAGCGTATATACATTGTAGATATGCTCGGGATTTGAAAGAGTACTTGCAACGCGGTTTACATCGTGATTATCAACGAACGTATAAAGATTGATATTGGGGTAGATAGCGTTTTTACCCGACTGACGATTGATAGAGTAATCTATTTCAAAATAGTTCTTGCTGTTGTGCGACGACCAAATACCCTTATAGCATTCGTAGTTTGTAACGCTGTCGAGCATTTCGGGGTTAGCCCAACGATTGTAATCGCCGTGAATTATCTCGCCCATAAGCCAAAATTCGGGATTCTTGCCCTTGCAGAAGCTTCTTATTCTCTTGAAGAAGTCAAACTCTATGCAGTCAGCGGCATCAAATCTGATACCGTCGATCTTGAATTCTTCTATCCAGTAGTTAACGGCGTCTATAAGGTGATCGCATACGCCGACATTTCTAAGGTTAAGCTTTACGAGATTGTAGTGACCGTTCCAGCCCTCATACCAAAAATTATCTCCGCATGGACTCTGACCGTCAAAATTAAGATTCTGAAACCAATCGCAGTATCCGGAATTGCGTCCGTTTTGCTGAACGTCGACAAACTGCGGAAATTTTCTGCCTACATGGTTGAAAACGCCGTCCAAAATAATGCGTATTCCGTTTTCGTGAAGCTGTTCGCAGATCCTTCTGAATGAATTGTTGTCACCCAGACGTCTGTCAACAGTTTTATAGTCGATAGTGTCGTATCCGTGTTCTACCGACTCAAATATAGGACCGAGATATACCGCGTCCACGTTCATTTCCTTAAGATGAGGAATCCAGTCGATAAGCTTGTCCAAACGATACTGAACTTCTCCTCCTTCATTTACTTTCGGCGCTCCGCAAAAACCGAGCGGATAGATGTGATAGATAATCGCGTTGTCATACCAATGATTCATTTTATTCACCTTTCCCTTTCGTGAAGCCAATGCTGAAACCGGCTTCTGAATTTGTTTTAGAGCCTGTTCGGGCTCTCACGGCAATAACGCGCAAAACCGGCGTGCGGTCTTAACGCGGCATTGCCTCGATATAATAAGTAGCCTCCATATCGGCAGTACTGAGCGCAAAAGCCAAAGGAAACATCTCAAACGAGCGTCCTATGCTGTTTTTGTCCTCAATTCCCGAAAAACCCATGTGATAGCGTATAGCAAAGGCTTCTTCTCTTGTAAGCCGCATAAATCCCGAAACTATATAGACCGATTTTTCACCATGACCGTATGGAAGAGTATCATTTATCGTGTAATATGGCACTTTTTTCCATACTCCCTGTTCATTTTTGGCATTCCTGTAATCGACAGAATAAAAATTCATTTTGCATACGTCGTGCAGAAGCGAAACAAGAGCTATAGTTTCGCTGCTGTAATTCATTCTGTAAAGTTCCTTTGTTCGGGAGCGTGTCAGATAGTCCTTTAAACACTCGTAAACATTTACGCTATGCTCGACAAGACCTCCCGCATAAGCGCCGTGAAAGCGCGTACTGCACGGAGCTTCAAAAAAGTCGCTCTGATCCGAGAGAAGATACTCAAGAAGCCTTTCCGAACCGGGTCGCTTAATATTTTCCCGGTAGATTTCAATAAATTTATTTTTCGCGGTCTCACTCATTTCGGGTATACTCCTATTGCGGCAAAATATAATACAAATATATTTTAACATAAAATTGAAAATTTTTCAATAGCTAATCTTCAAAAGTTCATAGAAATCAATTTTTTTGATAAGTTTGTGGGGGACGCTGTCCCCCACCCTCCTGCCAAAGGAAATGATTTCCTTTGGAATCCTCATGATTTTTTGAAATACCGCGCTTTGGGCGGTATTTCAAAAAATGTGGGTAACCACACAAAACATTCTTGGCAAAGATCGGGAGATAAAGCCCTCAAAATTGCAAATCATAATTGCTGAATGGTAAAGTTTTTCATTTACAGTCCCCGACTATAAATACAGTTATTATTTTTCGCTTATGCGACTCACAGCGCAAGCTGTGCCGGAGCGGAAGCTTGATTTTCTTTGGTTCGTTTCTTGCATCAAGGCAAGAAATGAACATACTACATAAATTCAATTTTGAGAAGTTTGTATGCGGATTTTCGTACATAATTTTTTAGGCTTTATCATATAAATTACTTAGAGCCTGTTCACATAAAACCAATCACAACATGCTCTGCAATAAAAGCATAAAGGAGTATAAATAAATGATCAATGACGCAAAAAATATAAAACCTCTGCACAATGTCATAATGGAAGGACGAAAAAATTTAACGATATCGGGCGTTACCGATGTTGACAGCTTCGACGAAAGGATCATCGTTTTGTATACTCAGCTTGGCGAACTTGTGATCAAGGGCAGAGATCTGCATATAAATTCCATGAGTGTGGAAACGGGCGATATGACGATAGACGGCGATATATGGGCATTAAATTACGGGGACAAGGATAAAAAAAGCTCTCTCACCTTTTTGGGAAAGCTTTTCAGGTGACGCGCTATGCAGGGTCTTGAAAGCTTTTTTACAGTATCGGAGCAGATGAAGCTTTTTCTGCTCTCCTGCCTGTTCGGTTTCCCGATAGGTATAGTTTATGATGTTTTCCGAGCGGTCAGGATAATATTTCCTTCCGGAAAGATCGCCGCCGCTATAGAGGATATCCTATTTTTTATTATTTATGCCGTATTTTTGATGTGCTTTACCGTAAGCTGCGCGAGAAGCGAGTTCAGAATTTATTTTTGCGTCGGAAATCTGATCGGATTTATCATTTATTTTTTTACTGTAGGAAATATAACTATCCGTATAATAAATAAGACAGCCGCGTCCGTAAAAAAAGGTTTGTATCTGGTTTTAAGACCGATAAATAATAAGATTGTACTTTTATTTAAAAAATGCGGCGCTTTTTTTGTTGGAAGTTTCCAAAAAGTAAAAATGTCGAAAAAAAATTCTAAAACCCCTTGATTACATGAAGCGATTTGTTGTATAATAATTATAGGCAGCATCGTAAGTGCGGTATCGCCTTAAATCGGTATATTGTTATGAAAGTGTGTGAAAAAAGATTGAAAAAACTAAAAAAAACCAAAGGCAAGGGTATATTTGGTATAATTACGAAGGTGACAGCTTTGGCGGCCGTTATTTCATGCGTAGTATCAATTATAGTTACAAATTCAAGTCATGCTGAAATGAAAAAGGAACTTGACGCTTTGAACATTAAAACCGAAGAACTCGAAGCGGAAAACGCGGAACTTGAAAGAATACTTGCGGATAATGATATGGATGCGTACATGGAAAAAATCGCTATTGAAAAGATGAACTATGCATATCCTGATGAACGCAGGTTTTACGATACATCAAGGAACTGATAATGACAAAATATTTGTCGTTTTCTATAATCTGAAAATAGGGGGATCTAATAAACAATGCAGCTTGAAGTCGGAAAGATCTATGAGGGAAAGGTAAAAGGGATCGCTCAATACGGCGCCTTTGTCGAGATCGAGGGAGCCGGAACCGGAATGGTACATATATCGGAGATCGCCAATACCTTTGTAAAGGATGTAAAGGACTACTTAAATGAAAATCAGATAGTAAAGGTAAAGGTGCTTTCTATAACAGACGACGGAAAGATAGGGCTTTCCATAAAAAATGCAAATGAAAATAAGGAAGAACAGTTAAAGCCCGCTAAGCGTCAGGAAAAAAAGCCGAACGTATGGGAACCGAAGAAAAAGCCGCCCGTATCGGAGCTTGGCTTTGAGGAAATGCTGACGCGTTTCAAGCAAAACAGCGAAGAAAAGATCTGTGCCTTAAAACGCAATACCGAAAGAAAAAACGGATCAAGAAGAAAATAGTACAGTCAAATCAATAGGGTGTTCTGACACTATCCGAAATGTTCGGATCGTAAGCAGATTTTTCGTATTTCAATGATTTTTAAAGCAGAAAGATACTTGAAAGACAGGCGTTGAGCGGTAATGTCAACACACCCTGAATAAGTTAACAGCGGATCGTCCGGCGGCGATCCGCTTTGTGTCGTATAAAGAGTATTCCGCATATTATATAATAGACCTCCTCGGAAACTAAAGCGCACCGCCTGCCGTAATCTTTCAGATATATGCGTCGTCTTCCTTCTAGGAGGGCGATAGCCCGCCGTCGTCGTCATCCTAGCCTATCGCTAAAATCTTTCGGCAAACGGCACACCTTAGTTTCCGAGGAGGTCTAATGTCGCAGAAATAATTAAAGAAGCGCTGAAATGAGAACAACTTCTTGATCAGTACTTCCTTAACATAACGGAGAATTTAACATGAAAAACATAAATTATACCATGGACAGACTTGAAGAGGGGCGTTGGGGGCGTGTTGTTCGTCTTGATACAAAAGGCAGTATGCGGCGCAGACTTCAGGACATAGGACTTGTGGAGGGAACAATGGTGAGATGCCTGCGGAAAAGTCCGTACGGCGATCCTGTCGCATTCCTTATAAGAGGAGCTGTTATTGCGCTTCGCAATGAGGTGTCCTCCGAGATAGTTATTGATTAGAGATCTATCCGCAATGAACTTGTTTCGATTTTAAGAACCTGTCCACATAGGAAATGTATGCGGATTTTTGAGCATAATTTTTCTGAAAACAAGGCGATTTTTTGCAGGCATACTCGCGTATGGCAAG
>JAMPFN010000011.1 GCA_023664445.1 Clostridium sp.
TGGTCTCCCCGCTGGGGAGGTGTCACGAAGTGACAGAGGGGCTGACCGACAGACCGGTATGTCTGCAAAAAATTGCCTTGTTCTCAGAAAAATCATGCTCGAAAATCCGCACACTTTTCCTATGAGAACAACTTCAGGATATTTATGCGGCGATTTATTACAGCTTTATATCTATTTCGCTTCCGTTTGGCGTTTTGGTTACGACTATCTTTTTATCGATACGGCTTTTAAGCTCGTTTACATGAGAAATAATTCCGATAAGCCTTTTGCCGTCGGAAAGCTTTTCAAGAAGCGATACGGCTTGACGCAGGGAATTATCGTCGAGCGTGCCGAAGCCTTCGTCTATAAACATGGAATCAAGGCGTATTCCTCCGTTGTTTTCCTGCACGACGTCGGAAAGTCCCAGCGCAAGCGAAAGAGATGCCATAAAGCTTTCGCCTCCCGAAAGCGTGCTTATGTCCCTCCAATGCCCCGTATTTCTGTCGAGTACTTCAAGGTCAAGCCCCGACTGCTGCTTTAGATTTTTTGCGGTATCTCGGCATCTTAAAACGAAGCAGTCTTCCGTCATAAGTCTGAGCCGCTTGTTTGCGCATGCAACGACACGCTTGAAATAATACTGCTGTACATACGCCTCGAATTTAAGCTTTGCCGTGCCGCCGCCCTTTTGTCCGCTGACGGTTTTGTAAATGTCCGCGATCATTCCCCATTCTTCACGGGCGTTTCCGACTTTTTTATTAAGCTTTTCAAGCGAGCCTATGACCTCCGAATTTATCTCGCGCCGTGTCTTTATTTGGGATATAGTTTCGGCATATTGTTCGGTCTGTTTTGAAAGCTCCGATTTTTTGATCTCCTTTTCTTCAATGTTAACTGCCGTTTTGCCGTTTACCGAGGTTTCAAGTTCCTTTATCGACGCTTCGGCAAGTTTATGCTCTGTACGGTATTTTTCAATTTCCTTTCGGGTTTGCCGTATTTCATCGGGAGAAAGCTTTGCCGCTTCGTAGCGTTCCATGCTTTCAAAGCCTTGTGCGGCAAGAGCGTTTTCAAACTCGCCGTAAAGCTTTTTGCTTTCTTCTTCAAGAATTTGCGATTCGTTTTCCAAAACCTCCGCTCTTTCGGTAAGCCTGTCAAATTCACGCTGACAATCCGTGTGAAAATCAAGCGCCTTTTTGAGATCGTTTTCGATATCGGTTATTTCCGAACGTATTTCCCGAAGCTTCGTCTTGACAGCTCTGATGTTGGATTTTTTCAGAAGCTCATTTTCCAAAAGCTCTTCCTCTGCTTTTTTCAGCGCATGGCACTCCTCCGAGCATTTTATATACAGATCGAGCGATTCGGCTGCCGACTTTTTCAGCTCGTCTATTTCTTCCTGTGTGGGGATATTGTCGGCTGCTTTAGCCGGAGAGGGGTGGTGAAGCGAGCCGCATACGGGACACGGCTCATTTTCCAAAAGCTCCTTTGCGAGTATTCCTGCCTGACCGTAAATAAATCTGTCGAACGCTTCGCGGTACGCCTTGTCCGTTACGGAGTTCTCGGCTTTGAGCTTAACAAGTTTTCCGCAAAGCCTTTTGTGGCTGTCCTGCACCTTTTCAAGCTTGTCAAACAGCGGAAGCGTGTTTTCAAGGATAGTATATCTCTTTTTCAATCCGTCGATGCTTTCGGCGGCTTTTTGTGCGGATTCGAGTTTTGCGGCGGATTCCTTAAGTTTTATTTCGTGCTGCGCTTTTTTTGCCTTTGTAAGCTTCGATTCCTCCGCCTTTTTTTCGGCGGAAACGCGTTTTTCCTCCGTAAGCTTTTGCAGCGGATATATCCCTGATGTTTTTTCGGCATTTTTGAGCTTTTCCTTGGAAGTCCTTATGTATTCTTCGTTAGCCGTGAGCTTTTTCATTTCCTCACGCTTTGACGAAAGCTCGGAGATCTTTTTGTTAAGCTCCCTGCATTCCGCTATATCTGCCGTAAGAGCTTCGGCTTCGGCAGCCGTTTTTTTGCGTTCTTCTTCAAGCTTGTCAAGCTTTTCGCCGCATTCCTTATGATATTCCGAAAGCCTTTTCAAATATTCCTCCGAGCATACCGGATCGGAAATATCAACGCCGTCAAGCATGCTGTCGTCGGCTTTTCCTCTGCTCATTTCGGAAATTATTTTTGAATTCAGCATTTTGACATTGCTTTCCAAAGAGGAATACATATCCTTGAGTTCAAGCTGAAACCTCTCGTATATCCCTGTATTGAAAAGACGCTGGAATATCTGCTTTCTGCTTGAGCTGTCCGCGCTGATTATTTTACGGAATTCTCCCTGCGCGATCATTACCGTTTGAGAAAAATGCATAGCGTCAAGCCCGATTATTTCCTCTATCTTGCTTTTGACCTCGTCGTCCGAGGTATAGGTCGCATCGTTTGAAATGTCGTGAAGTTCCCTTGTCGGCAGAGAGGCAGTCGTACCCTCGCGTCCGTTTTTATATGCCCTTTCATAGGCGGGGGAACGTTTTATCTCGTAAATTTTGCCATGCTGCTCGAATCTGAACTGCACATAGGTTTCGGCTGTCAGCGGAGCGAAATCCGAACGGAAGGAAGTTCCGCTTCTTCTTTCTCTGCCGCCGCTCGGCTCGCCGTAAAGGGCGAAAGATATCGCGTCGAATATAGTGGTCTTGCCCGACCCGGTATCGCCGGTTATCAGGAAAATTCCGTTTTCACCTATCTTTTCAAAGTCTATCTGCGTCACGTCCGCAAACGGTCCGAACGCGGACATGGTCAGTTTTAACGGTTTCATTTTTCCGCCTCCAGTCTGTCAAATATTTTTGTTACAAGCTCTGTCTGCGTATCGCTTGGGTATACGCCGTTGTTTTGGAATGCGTAAAACTTGCGGAAAATCTCCGCCGCCGTAAGACTGTCGGCTTTGAAGTCGGCTTCAACGTCGTACTCAAACTGCGTCTTTGAATTATCAACGCAGAATCTGAGCATGTTCGGGAATGTGCTTCTGAGCGTTATTCTCGCGTCAGGCGGAACTATTTCATCCGTTACGACCGCTTTTATGTAATCCTCTGTGTATTCCATATCCATAAGCTCGTCGAGCGTACCCCTTGCGGTTCTTACGTCGTGAGGAAGTGTTACCGGAATTTGCGTTATTTCAATATCGTTCTTGCCTTTGATATCGGCTATGGTAAAGCTTTTTTTGTGCTCTTCCTCCGAAACGGAATATTTCAGCGGAGAGCCTGCATAGCGTATCGTTTCACGTCCGCACTTCTGCGCCTTGTGGAGATGCCCCAATGCCACGTAGTCAAAATCGTCGAAAACGCATGCGCTTATGCTGTCAAGACCGCCGACGGCAAAATCCTCGGAATCGCATGTTACTCCGCCCGTTATAAACTGATGCGATACGATTATGTTTATGCGGCTTTTGTCTATGGGAGAATTTTCTATAACGGTTCTTACCGTGTCCTCATAGGTTTTTATGTCTGCATCGGGATAGAAAGGCTTTACCGCTCCCGGTTTCACAAACGGGAGAAGATGTATGGTTATGTTTTCGCCCTCGTCAAAGCTTTGCAGTATGCCCGAAAATCTGTCCGGAGCGTATATGCCCGAATGTCTGATAATTTCGGAGTAGTATGATATTCTGCCTGCGGAATCGTGATTGCCGCTTATAAGCCATATTTTCTTTTTGAGTGCGGCGATACGGCTTATGAACGAATCGAACAGATTCATAGCCTCTGCCGACGGAGAGGGTTTATCGTAAATATCGCCGGCTATAAGTATACCGTCGCAGTTTTGATCTTCCGCCGTTTCAGCAGCCTGATCGAGTATATTTTTCTGATCCTCCAAAAGGCTGTATTCATTTAATTTTCTTCCGATATGCAGATCGGAAAGGTGAAGAAATCTCATGCTTTTTCCTCCGTTATTTCAACTTCCGTTTTTTTGTAAAACGAGTATATGATCGCTTTTTTTACAGGTTTTTCCTCCGTTTTTTCAAGGGCTCTTTTGTAAAGCGAAAGCTGTCCCGAATAACGCCTTGAAAGTTCGTTTACGTCCGAAACGCGGTCTGTCTTGTAATCGACAAGTATAAGGTGATCCTCAAATTCAAGCGTCATATCTATTATTCCGTTTATCATTCCCGAAGTGTTTTTATATTCTTCTCCAAGCTCTCCGCCCGGGTCGAGATCGTTTATGCTGATGAGAAATTTTTTCTCCCTGTGTACTTTAATGCAGCTTTTTACCGCTTTGAAAATATCGGAGCGCAAAAAAGCCTCAACGTCCTCGTACTTTATACATTCCTTTTGCTTTTTGGTAAGATATCCGGTATTGTAAAGCCTGTTCAGTTCGCGGTCTATGTCCGTTTCAAGCAGATAGAGATCGGCAAACTGTAAAAATCTGTGGAGCGCAGTTCCCTTTTCGGCAGGGGTAAGACTTGATTCCCGTGCAAATTCGGGACGTTTAAGCTGCGTTTCAAAATCGTCGTCTTTTTTTGAAACATCCGAAACGGAAAGCTTTGCCGTAAGCTTTGAAAACGACATATCATATTCAAAAGAGAACATGCCGCAGAGCCGTTTTACCATATCTGTATCTGCGGAGCTTCGCTCGGATATGCTGCGGATCTCATCTTCGGCGTCGGTATGAGGCACGCACGTTTCATATTCTATATCAAAGTCATTGTCGTAGCGGAAGCTTTCGTTTATTTCAAAAATTTCCCTAAGCTTCGCGGATTTGCTGTGGGAGATAAGGCACATAAGGATCCAATCCTGCATACAGCTTGCGCTCGACGTGAGAGACGCGTCGATCCCCTTTTGAGCGTATATGGCTTTGGCGTATTTCTGCGCCTTGTTTTGTTCGGTACTGCTTGTACTCATTGTCAGGAAAAGCCGTTCCTTTGCGCGCGTCATGGCAACATAAAGAAGCCTCATTTCCTCGCTGATAAAATTCATACGGTTTTGCGCGTTTATCACCTCATAGGCAAGTGAGGGATATCTTTCATATTTTTGCGTATCCTGAAGTCTGAATCCCAGTCCAAGCTCATATGAAAACTGAAAAGCGCCGGCGCTGTCCATGGTGTTGAAGCGCGTATTTGTTCCGACAATAAACACAAACGGAAATTCAAGTCCCTTTGAGCCGTGCATGGTCTTTATTGCAACAGCGTTTTCAGAGCCGTGAGGATCGTGCGCGGTTTGAAGATCGCCTCCCGAATCCATGACGCTGTCAATGAAGCGCAAAAATCCCGTAAGACCTCCGTCTGAATTTTTTTCGTAATTGCCTGCGTATTCGAGCAGCATTCTAAGATTTGCTTTTTTTCTTTCGGCGTCGCCGTAAAGCTGCATGACCGACATAAAATCCGTGCTGTCATAAATTTTTCTTATGAGTTCCTGAAGCGTACACGCTCCTGCCTGAAGTCTGAAAGCCGTTATGCTGCTGTGAAGTATCTTTGCTTTTTCCATAAGCTCACCCTCAAAAACAGGCTCGGAGCCGTTCAGACCAAGACCGTCGCAAAGGTTGAGATACAGACTCGATTTTTTGTCGATAAGTCTTATCTTTGCCGCGTCGTCGGGCGTGAACATGAACATCGGAGAAAGCATTACGGACATAAGCGGCGTGTCAAGAAGCGGATTATCCGTAACTTTCAGGATATTTATAAGCACGGCTATTTCTCTTGCTTTGAGATATCCCGATTCCGCGCTGCCTTCCGACATGATCCCAAGCTTTTCAAGTTCGTCCGAATAAAGCTTCATTTTCTTTTTATTTCTCATAAGAATGCAGAAATCGCTCATCTTACATGGGCGGAAGCCTTTTCCACCGTCCGTGCTGACAGGCGCGCCGTCTTTCAGCATTTGCGATATCTTGTGCGCAACATGCCTTGCTTCGGAATTTTCAGGGGAGCCGTCCTTGCTGTCAAAAAGCATGACAACGGGTTTTCTTTCTGCGCTGAAAAACGACGCGCCCCTATAAAGATATTCATCTTCGGTGTAGTCGATATCGCCGCAGCCGCGGCTCATGATACAGCTGAAAATGTAGTTTGAGAAGTCGATGACTCCGTCTGAGCTTCTGAAATTTTTGCTGAGCCTTACAGATGAAATTCCGGCGTTCCCTTTTTTATAAGGTACGGAACTATCGAGCGCGTTTATAAAATTTCTCGGATCGGCAAGTCTGAAACGATAGATAGCCTGTTTTACATCTCCCACAAAAAACAGATTGCTGCCGTATTTTTCCGCATCGCCGCCTTTTGAAAGCAAACGGAATATCATGTCCTGCTTATTGTTTGAGTCCTGAAATTCGTCGATCATGATGATCTCATAGTAGTCGGAAAGCTCGTCGGCAAGCGGCGTTTTTTGGATCGTTCCGTCCTCTTGGATATCGGCAAGGAGCGTAAGCGTCAGGCTTTCGGCGTCGCTGAAGCTTATGGCATTTTTACTTTCCTTTATCCTTGAATGCTCTGCCGAAAACGACTTCATAAAAGCCGATACCGCTTTTATTACCTCGAGGCTTCTTTCCCTGTCCTCTTCGGCGTAGTGAAAGATATCGGACCGCTTTGCAAGGCTGCCGATAAGCTTTTTGTATCTTTTTCTGCATGCCATGATAAAGCTTCTTATATCCCTGTCGTCATTTTTCCGCACACTCGGAAAGTTTGCGAACTCCATGTCCGATATCAGATCGCTGAATCCTGCGAAATCCTTTTCTCTAAAATGTCTGACAGCATTTTCAAACGACATGCTCTCTGATTCGATCAATTCAAGAACACGCTCGTTATCAAGCTTTTTAGCGGCGTTCAGGGCTGATTTAAAATCGTTTCCGCATGAGATTATATCGTTTTCAAGAAGCTCCGCGCATGCGTATTCGTATGTCCTGTCGGTATATTTCTTTTCCGCATTGTCAAGCCAAAGCTCAAAAAACGGTACTGACGAGATCTTTTCATAGAGTTCATATACCATAGCTTCAAGCATATCGTCGTTTGTTTTGCAGAAATTGTTTCTTAGAATACGCATTTCATCGGGACGGTCACTATAAAAATACCCGGACACATTTTTATATGCCTGCATCTGTAATGTTTTGTCCTCGGTGGGTTCTATTACTCTGAATGACGATGAAAGGGAAAGCTGAGAAATATTGCTTCTTAGCAGATCTATGCAGAAAGAGGTTATTGTTGCTATCGACGCGCAGCCAAGCATTGATATCTGCCTTGAAAGCCAGACGTTTTCGGGATTTTTTTCCGACAGAGCCGAAAGCGATGACGAAAGCCTTTGTTTCATTTCAGCGGCGGCGTCCCTTGTGAATGTCGCTATGATCATTTTCTCAACGGGTATCCGCTTTTTATTGTCCGCAATTATTTTAAGAAGCCTTTCGACTAAAACGGCGGTTTTTCCGCTTCCCGCAGCGGCAGATACGATAACGGAGCAGCCTTCGGCATCGATAGCTTTTTTCTGATCGTCAGTCCAGTTTCTCATCGTTCTCGCCCCCTATAATGTTCATCATGATATCTTCCGCGTCGTCTTCGGGAGAATCGTATTCTTTTATCGGCATGTTTCCGCATACCGACCAGTAATCGCAGTATCTGCACGGCGGCTTGTCGTCTGTTACAAACGGCACAGCCTCTATTTTGCCCCTGTAAAGCTCGTCGCACATTTTCAGAAGCGTTTCGTCCGTGTATTTTCTTAGCTTCTCAAAGCTGTCGGAGCTTATACAGGAAGAGCCTTTTGCTGTCAGGAGCGTTTGCGTACCGTCTTCTGAAGCGACAGCCTCCGCAGGGATAAACACGCCCTTTATTTCATTTTCCATAGCGTTTAGGACTGCCGTGTCGTCAAGCAGGATACCGTTCATTTTGTAGTGATCGTTCAAATGGCTTTTGACAATATCCTTACTGTTTCGCTTGAGGTTGCACGGCGCGCCTCCCGATGGCAGGTAAAGCACTCCCGCAGGCTGACTTCCGCTGAATCTTCCGTTTTTTCCTGTCACGGAGAAGAGATATAAAAGCATCTGCATGTTAAGTCCGTAGAGCAGAGAAGCCATTGAAAATGTCCTGTGACCTGTCTTATAGTCTATAACTCTAAGATATTTTTTTCCGTCATTTTCATAGATATCGACTCTGTCCACAATACCCGTCAGATATATCTCGATGCCGTTTTCCGTTTTTAGAACAGGCTCGTTTCTTCCGTTTGTTATGTCAAGCTCAAAGGCTGCCGGACGAAATTCCGACTGTCCGAGTTCTGTTTTCAAATGCTCTATAAGCGTTTCAATATTTGATGAGATCGCTTCGAGTGAAGCGTTGATGTCCGGCATATCAGCCGCGTCTTTTCCGAAAGTTTCATTTAAAAATTCCTCGGTGCATTTTTTCGTTAAATTCTTTATCTGTTCATGAGTTATATTGTCAAATTCCTCCTTTGTGCCGCAGGAACTCAATATGACCTCCAGACAGCGGTGAGTGAGATTTCCCTCTCCTATGCGGTCTATGACCCGTTTTCTTCTTGATTTCAGCCTAAGACCTGTGCGGCAGAAATATTTAAAATGGCAGGTGTTGTATTCGTCTATGGCGGTTGCCGAAAGATTCAGCCTTTGAGAATAAAGCTCTTTCATAAGCGCGCTGTCGTTTACAAAAAGCGTCTTTTCAAAGCTTGCGCTTTCAAGATATTTTATACGCGCTCCATAGTCGCCTGTATTTTCAAGCGCCTTTCTTATGCTTTCCGTTTCGCGGCTTCCCTCGGAAAAATATCGTATAAGATTGATGTATGCCGCTTTCGGAGTTGAACTGTAATATATAAGTCCGCGGCTTTCGGCAGTCGATGTTATATCGTTTTCAAACATGTCGGATATGCGCTTTAAAATGCCTGACGGATATCTGTGGCTTCCCGAATTATCCGCAAGAGGATACGTTATATAAAGCCGCTCCGAGGCATGGGTAAGCGCTTTGTATACTATAAGCTTTTCATCGGCGATAAGTTCCTCGTTGGTTCTTGAAATGCTTATGCCCGACTTTTCAAAAAGCAGCTTGTCCTTTTCGTTCAGAAGCCCCGTTTTAACGATGCCTGCGGGGAAATATCCGTCGTTTGCTCCGGCTATGAATATTACTTTCGGGTTGTTTGGTCTTGCGGTTTCGGCAGGCGATATCTTGACGCCGTCAAGCGTCTGCGGCGGAACGGAATAGGCAATGTGTCTTGTCATCATGTCAAACAGTCCGGCAAATTCAGAAATGGACATTTCACCGCCTATTTCGGATATCGTATCGAGAATATCGGTGAATATTCCCCATATTCTTTTGAATTCTTTTGCATAATGTACCATGTCCTGTTCTTTGAATTCGTTTATGATACCGCCTATTCTTTTCTGCGCTTCCTGCTTTGTGATAAAATCAAAGACGGATCTGCATATACTTTTGCAGTCGGCGTTCACGCACTTTTGCCTTAGCTTTGAAAGCGGTTCGATTATTTCTTTTCTTGTCTGCTCGGCAAACGGATGCTCGTCGATTCCGGAAACAAAAGGCTCCGACCATTTTTTACCGTCGATATCCCATTCAAAGCAGTAGTTTTCCAGATCGGCAACACGCGGCAGCGATATTCCGCAAAGATGTGTTTTAGCGTATCTGAATATCATTTCGGAGGAGAAGTTTTTTTCTGAGATCGCTCCGATGATCCCCGAAACATATTGCATTATCGACGTATGCATGACGCCCTTTTTCACGTCCATGCTATACGGTATGTCATACTTTTCAAACGCGGCCTCAAATATGTATGTATATTCCGAAAGCTGACGTGACATTACCGAAAAATCGCTGTATCTGTATCCTTGCTCGCGCACAAGACGCTTTATTTCCGAGCATATAAAGTCAGCTTCCTCATAAAGCTCTGCGCATTGTATTACGCTGATATTTTCCGCCTTTTTCCTGTGCTTTATATTATTGCGGAAAATATTCATGTTGAGATGCTCAAGATCGTGATATTTGTATTTGAGCGGTTTTTCGAGGGTCTGCGTTTCAATGGAAACGCCGTACTTTTTAGCGATATGATAAAATTTTTTCCATGTGTTTTTTACCGAATCGAAAATGCCGCTGCGGTTATTGTCCTTATCGTCGATACGAAGAG
Organism: Clostridium sp.; assembly: GCA_023664445.1. Lineage (GTDB taxonomy): Bacteria > Bacillota > Clostridia > Oscillospirales > Ruminococcaceae > Porcipelethomonas. The sequence goes on from JAMPFN010000011.1 coordinate 10,047, forward strand.
ATATAAAAACGTTTTCCGCCTGTGATATCGCGGCTTCGATGATCTGATACTCATCTCCCGTAAAGCTTTCAAATTCATCAAAGAAAACGTTTTTTTCCTTGAAAAATCCGTTCATTTCCGATATTGCCGCCGCTTCGGAAATATCGGTAAGGCTGTCTTTAAGACCGCTGTCCGCAAGCATTTTGTCATAGGCGTAATATATGAGCGAAATGTCTGATATTTTATCCGAGAGCGTCGTATCCTCGGCGGTCATTTTAGCTGTGAAATCGTCGGCGCTTATTCCGCTCTGACGCAGTTCCGAAACGATATCGAGCGCGTCCGTGACAAAATCGGGCCTTGACGCCTGCTTCACAAAATAGTGCAGCTGCTTGTTGTCCATAAGCGTTTTTATCGTTTTTTGCATCAGTATAAGCTTTGCGCTGTCGTCTGCGTATTCGCCCGAACGGCTTCCGTATTTTTCAAATATTTCCGCCGCAAGCTTTGTAAATGTCGTGGAAAGTATCCTGTTGAAATTTTTGCATCCAAGCTTACTGTAAAGCTTTTTGTCGGAATCAAACGAAAACTGCTCGGGAACTATAACTATAACGCTTTTGCCCGTATCGGCAGCGGCGTTTATCGTGTCAGACAGCAGAGTGGATTTTCCGCTTCCCGCGCCTCCGAGAATAAATTTAAGCAATACGATCACTCCTTAGAAATCAAGGGTACCGCAAAAGCAGTACCCTTCTTCAGAGCCTGTCCGCATAGGCTCTTATTAATATCCATTAAGTTTATTTTTTTTGATTATATCCGGATAGTATTTATAGCTGTAATCAAGGTCTACAGCCGTACTGATCCCGTTTACTTTTCCCGTGTGGCTGTACTGCCACATTCCGTATTTTCCGGTATATGAAGGCTTTGAAACGTTTATGTGGGCAACCCACACGTCATAATTGCTTTTTACGGTGCTGTTGAATCTGTCGGTAAACATACTTGAAAAGCTGTATACCGTAACGTAATATTTAAGACTTTCAAGATGATCGCAGAATACCTTTGTTATGTTTGAGAGCTGCGTATTTGTAAGTCCCATTTGCGACGAATCTTCGATATCGAACGCTACGGGGTAACTAAGCTTATAGCTTTTTATTGTGTTGTAACACGCCTTTGCTTCCATGAGAGCGTCGGCGGTGTTTAAAGCGTAGCTGTACCAGTATACTCCGCAGTCTATGCCCGCTTTCTGAGCGCCGGCTATATTTGTCTTGAATTTAGCGTCGACCTGATCGTTTGATTTGCCGTAGCCCGCCTTTATCATAACAAATTTTATACCGGCGTTTTTTACCGATGTCCAGTTTATGTCGCCCTGCCACCTTGAAACGTCAATGCCTTTGTATGATACGGCTGTTGTGGCTTTGGCAGTAGTTTTCGCTGTGGTTTTTACCGTGGTTTTGGCAGTTGTCTTTTTGGCGGTGGTTTTGGGCTTTGTCGTCGTCGTGGTTGTTGTGGTGGTAGTAGTAACTGTGGTTGTTACGCCGTATTTTGCCACGATTTTTCTTCGTGATGTCGGTGCGGGTTCGGTATCCGGAATTGTCGTAACGGCAGTTACTTTCGCTATTCTCTTGATTTTTTTCCCCTCGGGTTCTGTCGGATCCTGTGTTTCCTCCGCAGGTATAGGGATATCAAAGGGGATTATGTTTTCCTCCTCGTCAAGCAGAGCGTATGTATCGGTGTCCGGATCGTAGTCCAGTATCGCGGTCGTTCCTTCTGTCGTATCAATGCTGTCTGTCGAGTCGATCAGGGATTCGGCGCGTACGCTCAAAGTACATGAAAGCATCATGACAAGAGCTGTCAGAGCCGTTATTATTTTCCTGTTTTTCGGCTTCATCAGTTTCACTCCTTTTTTGATTTTAGAAATTGTTCTACAATAAATATGATTATAACACATAAAATTACAAATTGTAACCCTTTTTTAATAATATTACTGAATTTCTGTTATTTCACCTAAATTAAAACGTTTTAATTATGCAAATATAACAATACTGACAATCAAAATATTGACATGACTTGAAAAATATAGTAAAATAGATAATTACACAGATTATACGCAATATAAAAAGGGGGAGTACCGATGACAGAAAAACTTGCCGGACTTTTAGCAGAAAAGAATTACGTTAAGATAAAATCGATTGTCAAGGATCTCTACCCTGCGGATCTTGCGGCTCTTCTTGAAACGTTAGAGCCGAGAGATATCACGCTGATCTTCAGACTGCTCCCGAAAGAGCTTGCGGCGGAAACGTTTACTTTTATGGACAGCGACACGCAGATGCATCTCATCAGCGGTTTCAGCGATAAGGAGCTTCGTGAAATGCTCGACGAGATATACGTCGACGATACGGTTGACATTATTGAGGAAATGCCTGCTAATGTTGTAGCAAGAATACTGAAAAACACCGACAGCGAAACGCGCAAGCAAATAAACGATATCCTCAATTATCCTGCCGACAGCGCGGGAAGCGTCATGACTACGGAGTACGTCTATCTTCACAAGGAGATGACCATAAGAGAAGCGCTCGACTGGATAAGAAAGATAGGCGTTGTAAAGGAAACGATCTACACCTGTTACGTTACCGAAGCAAGAAAGCTTATCGGCTTTGTCACGATACTCGATCTTGTAACGGCTGACGAAGACGTAAAGATAAAGAGCATAATGGATCAGAATGTTATTTATGTCAATACTCACGAGGACAGGGAGGATGTCGCAAGGAAAATTTCAAAGTATGACTTTCTCACTATGCCGGTCGTGGACAACGACTGCCGTATCGTCGGCATCATTACTATAGACGACGTGCTTGACGTTTTGCAGGAGGAAAACGAGGAAGACTTCTCGAAAATGGCGGCTATGGCTCCTGCCGAGGACGCCTATTTCAAAACGTCCGTTTTTACCCATGCAAAAAACCGTATCGGCTGGCTGCTTATCCTCATGTTTTCTGCTGCGATAACAGGCTCTCTGCTGACTCATTACGAGGAATCGTTTCAAGCGATACCGATACTTGTTTCGTTTATACCGATGCTGATGTCAACCGGAGGAAACTGCGGATCTCAAAGCTCAACGACGGTTATCAGAGGTCTTGCTACGGAGGAAATAAAATTCAGGGACTTTTTCAAGGTCGTGTATAAGGAATTCCGCATATCGCTCATTGTCAGCGTCATACTCGCTTTGGCGAACGGACTCAGGATATTTATTTTCTATGATCACGATATAAGACTTTCGCTTACGATATCGCTTTCAATAATCGGAACGGTAATAATTTCCAAATTTATCGGCTGCATACTTCCGCTGCTTGCGAAACGTGTGAAGCTTGACCCTGCGCTTATGGCGACGCCGTTTATCAGCACGATCGTCGATACCTGTTCGATGCTTATCTATTTTACGATAGCGGCAATAGTTTTTCCGCAGTTGTAAAATTGAGAAGCTTATGGGGGACAGAGTCCCCCATATGGCAGAAGATCAGGGGACAGAGTTCCTCCATAAATTTCTAAAAAAATAAATTTAGTGAAAAAAAGTCTTGACAACAGAGGAAAAATGATATATAATGATTTAGGACTTATCTGAAAACAAAGTAGAATATCAGTTCTCACCACATAGCCTATGATGCGCTTAATGTGGTCAATATGAAAGTGCCGTGTATTGCAGCGGCAGTTTTATTGGGCGCTGATGACAAATCTGCGCTTATTTTTATGGTATGCGGCATTTTTGGCGTTTACCGTATATGGGTTAAACCCGATAAAATGCATGGAGGTGCTTGACTATTAGCAAACATGAACTGCAGATCAACGAGGAGATCAGAGATAAGGAAATATTGCTGATCGATGTTGACGGAACAAAGCTTGGCGTTGTTTCTGCCAGAGATGCTCAGAAGATGGCTTATGATAAGGATCTTGACCTTGTTAAGATCGCTCCGAACGCTAAACCGCCGGTGTGCAGGATTTTGGACTACGGAAAATACTGTTTTGAACAGGCGAAAAAGGAAAAGGAAGCGAGAAAAAATCAGAAGGTCGTTGAGATCAAGGAAATAAGAATGTTTTCTGCGATCGATACTCACGATTTTAATACAAAGGTGAATCAGGCTTTGAAATTCTTGAAAAACGGTGACAAATTAAAGGTTTCCATAAGATTCCGCAAGCGCGCGATCGCACATCCGCAGCTTGGCGAGGAACTGCTTGAAAAATTCAGAGAAGCATGCGCAGAAGCCGGTGTTGTTGAAAAGCCCGCAAAAATGGAAGGGCGCAGTATTGTTATGTTCATATCACCGAAGGCATCGAATAAATAAAGGAGGATACGGTTATGGCAAAGGTTAAGGTTAAAACACATTCGGGCGCAAAAAAGCGTTTCAAGCTGACTAAAAACGGCAAGGTTAAGTATCAGCACACAAACAAAAGACATAGACTTACTCAGAAGGATACAAAGAGAAAGAGAATCGCAAGATGCGCAGGCGTTGCAAGCGACGCTAACGCTCCTGTAATCAGAAAATTGGTTCCTTATAAGTAATATCGAAAATTTAAACGGAGGTATAAGACTATGGCACGTGTTAAGGGTGCGATGATGACTCGCAAGAGAAGAAATAAAACACTCAAGCTTGCTAAGGGCTACTGGGGCGCTAAGAGCAAGCATTTCAAGATGGCTAAACAGGCTGTAATGAAATCGGGAAATTACGCTTATGCGGGACGTAAGAAGAAGAAGAGAGATTTCAGACAGCTTTGGATAACAAGAATCAGTGCTGCGTGCAAGCTTAACGGCATGAATTATTCACAGTTTATGAACGGTGTTAAGAAGTCGGGCATCACTCTCAACCGCAAGATGCTTTCAGAGATTGCTATAAACGATCCGGCGGGCTTTACAGCAATTGTTGAAAAGGCAAAAGCCGCCCTTTAATTCAGAATAAAACACGCTCTTTACGCAATAGAGCGTGTTTTCGTTTAGAATCTGTTTTTGAGCAGCTTTATTGTCGGGAGGAGTGAAAGCTTGGATAAATATTATCCTTACGGTGAAATAATAAGATCAAAGGAAAATCCGAAAATAAAGCTTTATAAAAAGCTTGTGGGTTCAAAAAAAGAAAGATACGCGTATAAGCTTTTTGTCCTTGAGGGCAGCCGCCTGATATCCGACGCTTTGGATTCCGGAGCGGCAATAAGGCAGATATATCTTGCCGAATCTTCGGCGGAAAAATATCTGCAAAGCTTTGAGAATATCGGCAATGATATTAAAATAAATATAGTTTCCGATGAGATCGGCAGATACGTTTCCGCAACGGAAAATACTCAGGGAATATTTGCGCAGTGTTCTTTTTCCGATAATACAAAAGCTTCGGGAAAGCTAAGAAAGGGCGGAAAATACGCCGTTCTTTATAAGCTTCAGGATCCCGGGAACGTAGGAATGATAATAAGAACGGCGGACGCTTTGGGGCTTGACGGAGTTATTTTGTGCGGAAGCTGCGATATCTATAATCCAAAGACGGTAAGGGCTACTATGGGTTCGATGTTCCGTATACCTGTTTTTAGTGATATTGAGGAAGACGATCTTTTTACCGCTCTTGACGCGGCTCATATCAGAAGCTGCGCGGCAGTAGTTGGCGGCGATGCTCATGACGTAAAAAGCGTCGGCTTAGGCGGATTCGGAGCGGTCTTTATCGGCAATGAGGGAAACGGTCTTGAAAGCGGTGTTATTGATAAATGTTCCGATAAAATAACGATAAAAATGAGCGGAAACGCTGAATCTCTTAACGCTGCTATGGCAGCCGGAATCATTATGTGGGAGCTGATGAGATGTGAATGACAACAGGCGCTATTGGCTATGGTTTGCGATGGCTCTTCATCACGGAAACGAAAGAATATGGCAGATGATAAGCCCGTTTGGCGACGTCAAAACGGCTTATGAAGCCGTTTGCGGCGGAGAACATCCTTCGCTCAGCGAAAGTGAAAGGAACGCTTTTAAAACAACGCATATAGAACAGTGCGACAGTATTATCGAATACTGTGAAAATAAAGGGTATTATATTTTGACGTTTGAGGATAAAAAATATCCTGCGCTTCTTAAAAATATTTATAATCCTCCTGCCGTACTGTTTTGTATGGGTGATCTTGACGGTTTTAATGAACATCCCGCCGTATCGTGCGTTGGGACGAGAAAGCCTTCCGCATACAGCCTTGAGGTTACGGAAAAGATATGCGCGGAACTTGCAAGAAGAGAATTTACTATCGTGAGCGGTTTTGCGCTTGGGCTTGATTCCGCGTCGCATATCGGCGCGCTTAAAGCCGGCGGAAGAACGGCGGCCGTTTTAGCGTGCGGACTCGATTATGATTATCCAAAGGAAAATGCGAAGTATAAAAGCCTTGTGGCGCAGAAGGGGCTTGTCATAACTGAATATTTTCCGGGAACGCGTCCCGATAAAATGCATTTTCAGACAAGAAACCGTATAATATCGGGTCTTACTTTCGGTACGATAGTGTTTGAAGCCGATGAGAAAAGCGGTTCGCTTATTACGGCGGAGCATGCGTCCGAACAGGGAAGAACGGTATTTTGCATTCCTCCTGCGGATATATTTGACAAAAGGTATCGAGGTGTGATAAAATATCTGCGTGACGGAGCTGTTCCGGTATTCAGTCATTTAGACGTGCTTTATGATTATTATACGTCAAGCTTTTTCAGAATGTCGGGCGAATCGTTCGGTATTCCGGAGATCGTTTCCGAGGACGGCGATATTCCGAAAAGGGACAGCAGAACAGCCGTAAAACGGAAGAAAAAATCCGGTTCAAGGGCGGAAAAGGTCAAAGAAACCGCCGCTTTGAAAGATGAACATACCGACGAGGAATGGAACAGTATGCTTGAAGATATGAACGACGATCAGCTTGCCGTTGTAAAAAGCCTCGAGGACGGCGAGCTTCTGACCGATGAGATAATCGAACGTTCGGGCGTAAGCCCCATGAATATCCTTGCAATACTGACAGAGCTTGAAATAATGGGCGCGGTAAAGCTTTGTAACGGAAAGAAGTACGGGCTTGCAAAAGATGATATAAAATAGCCGTTTTACAGACAATAATTATAGTGAAAGGAGAGATTTTCGCTTTTGAAGAGCGGAAATAGTTGATATATATGTCGGATCTTGTTATAGTTGAATCTCCTGCCAAAGCAAAAACAATAAAAAAGTATCTTGGCGGAGATTATGAAGTTATTGCTTCTATGGGGCATATAAGGGATCTTCCCAAATCAAAAATGGGAATCGATTTCGAGAACAACTTTGAACCTCATTACATCAATATGAAAGGTAAAGAGGATGTTATAAAAGAACTGAAAAAGCAGGCGAAAAAAAGCGATAAGATATATCTGGCGACTGACCCGGACCGTGAGGGAGAAGCCATATCGTGGCATATAGCTCAGATGCTGGGGCTTGATCTCAATGACAATAACCGCGTTACATTTAACGAGATCACAAAATCCGGTATCAAGGCGGGTATGGATAATATCCATAAAATAGATCTCGATCTTGTGAACGCGCAGCAGGCAAGAAGAGTTCTCGACAGAATAGTGGGATATAAGCTAAGCCCGTTTCTTTGGAAAAAGGTAAAGAGAGGTCTTTCGGCAGGAAGAGTTCAGTCTGTCGCCGTGAGAATGATAGTCGACAGGGAAAACGAGATAAAAGAGTTCGAGCCGAAAGAATATTGGAGCATTGACGCTAAGTTTACCGCTCCGTCAAGCAGGAAGGTGTTTACGGCAAAGCTTGCGAATATCGACGGCCAAAAGGCGGAGCTTGACAATAAAGAGCGTACCGACGATATTCTGAAAAGGCTGGAAAACGCACAGTATATCGTGACGGAAGTCAAGAAAAGGGTTACAAAAAAGCAGCCTGCGCCGCCGTTCATCACGTCGACCTTGCAGCAGGAAGCGTCAAGGCGTCTGGGCTTTCAGGCAAAGCGTACCATGAAAGCGGCTCAGGAGCTTTATGAGGGCGTTGATATCGAGGGAATGGGAGCGGTCGGACTTATAACCTACATGAGAACCGACAGTCTTAGAATATCCGATGAGGCGAGAAATGCCGCGGCGAAATGCATCGGGGAGCTTTACGGCAGGGAATATCTGCCGCCGTCGCCGAGATTTTTCAAGAGCAAGAAAAACGCGCAGGACGCTCATGAGGCGATAAGACCGTCTTTGCCGGATCTTACGCCGGAAAGAGTAAAGCAAAGCCTTACAGCGGATCAGTTCAAGATATACAAGCTTGTGTGGGAACGCTTTATCGCAAGCCAAATGGCAAACGCTCTGCTCGACACCGTTTCGGCGTCTATCGAGGCGGAAGGCTGTACGTTCAAGGCTTCGGGCTATTCGGTCAAATTCGACGGATTCACAAAGCTTTATGAAGAAAAGAAGGACGACGAGGAAAACAACAAGATGCTTCCTCCCATTGAAAAGGACGATGTTTTAAAGCTTCGCGATCTTGCCGGCAATCAGCATTTCACACAGCCGCCGGCAAGATTTACGGAAGCGTCGCTTATTAAAACAATGGAAGAAAACGGTATCGGCAGACCGAGTACCTATGCGCCGACAATTGCTACGATCACCTCGCGTCTTTATGTTGAAAGAGAAGGCAAGCAGCTGAAACCCACCTCTCTCGGCGAGGTCACAACTGAGCTTATGAAGGATCATTTCAAGCATATAGTCGACGCTAAATTTACCGCTAAAATGGAAAACGATCTCGACGCCGTTGAAAGAGGAACGGAACAGTGGACGAATACCGTAGACGTATTCTATCAGGATTTTGAAAAGGTACTGCAAAAAGCGGAAAAGGCAATGGACGGCAAAAGAGTGAAAGTTCCCGATGAAGAAACAGACGTGGTATGCGAGCTTTGCGGCAGAAATATGGTTATAAAAATAGGACGCTTCGGAAAATTTTTAGCATGTCCGGGATTTCCCGAATGCAAAAATACAAAGAGGATAGTTCAGGAAACAAAGGGGAACTGTCCTTTATGCGGTCAGAAGATAGTTCTGAAAAAATCCAAAAAGGGAAGAAGCTTTTATGGCTGCGACAACTATCCGAACTGCAATTTTATGACATGGAATCTGCCCGTTGAGGATAAGTGCCCGAAATGTTCAAGTACGCTTTTCAAAAAAGGCGGAAAATCGGGCAAGCTTGTATGCGAAAAGCCCGGCTGCGGATATGAAAAGGATCTATAATTATGGTTAAAGTCATAGGCGGAGGTCTTGCCGGGTGCGAGGCGGCATGGCAGCTTGCAAACGCAGGCGTTGAGGTACAGCTTTATGAAATGAAGCCGCATAAATACACTCCTGCGCATCATTATAAGGGTCTTGCGGAGCTTGTATGCTCAAATTCGCTTAAAGCGTACAGGCACGACAGCGCAGCCGGACTTCTCAAAGAGGAAATGGAAATGCTCGGCTCGGTCATTATACCGTGCGCAAAGGCAAATGCCGTTGAGGCAGGCGGCGCGTTGGCTGTCGACAGAGAGAGCTTTTCCGATCTGGTTACAAAAAAAATAACGTCGCACCCCCTTATAAATGTCATTGACGAGGAAGTGAGCGAGATACCGGACGGACGTGTTATAATCGCGACCGGACCTCTGACCTCGGGAGGTCTTGCGGAGAGCATAAGAGAAAAGTGCGGAGATTATCTGAGCTTTTTTGACGCCGCCGCTCCTATCGTGACTTATGATAGTCTTGATAAGGAAAAGGTATTTTTCGCGTCACGATATGACAGAGGCGATGCGGATTATATAAACTGTCCCATGAACAAGGAAGAATATCTTGCGTTTTACAATGAGCTTGTTAACGCCGAAAGCGCGCCTTTAAAAGAATTTGACAAAAGGGATTTTAAAGTGTACGAGGGCTGTATGCCCGTGGAGGTTCTTGCAAAAAGAGGCGAGGACGCCATGCGTTTCGGACCGCTGAAGCCAGTGGGACTTACGGATAAGCGCACGGGAAAAAGACCGTATGCCGTGGTTCAGCTAAGAAAAGAAAACGCCGAAGGGACAATGTATAATCTTGTGGGATTTCAGACAAATCTGAAATTCGGCGAGCAGAAAAGAGTGTTCTCGATGATACCGGGGCTTGAAAACGCCGAGTTTGTGCGGCTTGGCGTTATGCACAGAAATTCGTTTATCAACAGTCCCAAGCTTCTTTCCCCTGATTACAGCCTAAAGCAGGAGCCTGATATTTTCTTTGCCGGCCAGATAACGGGCGTCGAGGGATATATCGAGTCCGCCGCAAGCGGCATTATGGCAGGCATAAATATGGCAAGGCGCATAAAAGGAGAACCGCCGCTGATACTTCTTGCTGAAACGATGACAGGCGCGCTGACCGCATATATAAGCGGCGGCTGCACGGGCGAGTTTCAGCCTATGGGAAGTAATATGGGAATTCTTCCGGAGCTGCCGATGAGAATAAAGGACAAAAAGAAGAAATATACGGCTTATGCCGACAGGGCATTGGCATCGCTTGAAAATATACTGAAAAAGAGATGAAAATATGAATATAATTGTTGACGCGTTCGGTGGAGATAACGCGCCTCTTGAAGTTATAAAAGGGTGCAGCCGCGCCGAAAAAGAGCTTGGAGTTCAGATAACTCTTTCCGGCAGCAGCGAAATAATAAAAAAGACAGCTGAAGAAAACGGGATAGATATAAGCGGTATGGAAATAATACATACCGAATCCGTGATCGATATACACGAAAAACCGACGGAAATTATAAAAAGCCGTGCCGACTGCTCAATGGCGCGGGGGCTCAAGGCGTTATGCGATAACGGCGGCGACGCTTTTGTAAGCGCGGGAAGCTCGGGCGCGCTCGTTGTCGGTTCGACGTTTATCACAAAGCGTATAAAGGGCATCAAGAGGGTTGTCATGGCTCCGATCCTTCCGACGGCATCAGGTCATGTTATGCTTGTCGACGGAGGCGCTAACGACGACTGCCGCCCCGAAATGCTTTTGCAGTTCGGCATGATGGCGTCAGTTTATATGGAAAAGATCAAGGGTATCTCAAAGCCTAAGATCGGGCTTATAAACATCGGCGCAGAGGACACAAAGGGCAGAGAGCTTGAGATCGAGTCATATAAGCTTCTTAAAGCTTCCGGACTTAATTTCTGCGGCAATCTTGAAGCGAGAGAGCTGCCGAAGGGAGCGGTCGACGTCGCGGTAACGGACGGCTTTACGGGAAATGTCGTTCTGAAGCTTTACGAGGGAATGGGTTCGTTCTTTTCGGGTAAGCTTAAAGAGATCTATTCGGGATTTTTCGGAAAGCTTTCGGCGTTGTTGGTTTACGGCAAAATAAAGGCTTTAAGAAAACAGATGGATTACACAGAAGAGGGCGGAGCGGTCATTCTGGGCGTCAGCAAGCCTGTTATCAAGGCGCACGGAAGCTCCGACGCAAAGGCGTTTTTCAACGCTGTAAGACAGGCGAAGGCATGCGTTGACGGCAATGTAACGCAGACTATCATAGATTCGCTTGAAAACAAGGGAAGGTGAGAAAAATGGAGTATATTCCCGAACGTATCGAGAAATTCGAGGGAGAATTAAAATATACTTTTAAGAATAAAAATCTTATAATAGAGGCGTTGTCGCATTCCTCCTATGCAAACGAAAAGAAGAAATCGAGGCACAGTAACGAGCGTCTTGAGTTTTTAGGAGACAGCGTTCTTTCTATAGTTGTTTCGCAGTATCTTTTTTTACATTTCAAGCATCTTCCGGAGGGCGAGCTTACAAAAATAAGAGCCTCGCTTGTTTGTGAAAAATCCCTGCACGAGTTTGCAAAGCAGATTCATCTCGGAGATTATATACTGCTTGGCAAGGGCGAGGAAAATACAGGCGGCCGTGAAAGACCCTCTATTTTGGCAGACGCCTTTGAAGCGGTCATAGCCGCTATTTATCTTGACGGAGGAATAGAAGCGGCGACCGATTATGTCCTGCGATTTGTACCCGATGATATCGACAGCAGAAGATCGGCGGCGTTCAGCGATTACAAGACCGCTTTGCAGGAGATAATCCAAAAAAATCCCGAGGAAAAGGTTGAGTACTATCTTGCCGGACAGTCGGGTCCCGACCATAACAAAGCGTTCAAGGTACAGGTTTGTCTTAATTCAAACGTGATAGGCACGGGAAAAGGCAAGAGCAAAAAGGAAGCCGAGCAAATGGCGGCTAAGGAAGCATTGGAGCTTATGGGTTATGAAACACAGTAATATTTCTATATTCGTACCTCATGCGGGCTGTCCTCATCAATGCAGCTTCTGCAATCAGAAAACGATAAGCGGAGCGCAGCATTCTCCGTCGGCGGAAGAGGTGCATGAGATCTGCCGCAAGGCTCTTGAGGAGGTTTCGGACAGGAATAATGCCGAAATCGCTTTTTTCGGCGGCAGCTTTACGGCGATCGAAAGAACATATATGCTTTCGCTTCTTGAAGCGGCTCATGAATATGTCGGAGAAAACGGCTTCAAGGGTATCAGGATATCGACTCGCCCCGATTTTATCGACAGGGAAACGCTTGACATTTTAAAGACATACGGCGTGACGGCAATAGAACTTGGCGCGCAGAGCATGAAAAACAAGGTGCTGACCGCTAACGAAAGAGGGCACACCGTCGAGGACGTTTACAATGCGTCAAGGCTTATCCGTGAGTACGGCTTTGAACTTGGTCTGCAAATTATGGTGGGACTTTATAGGAGTACCGTCGACGACGAGCGTACTACGGCGAAAAAAATTTTTGAAATACATCCCGATACGTTGAGGATTTATCCGGTCGTGATCCTGAAAGGAACTAAACTTGCGCAGCTTTATGAATCGGGAGAATACCAACCGTTTGATTTTGATTGGGTCGTTGATTTTTGTTCAAAGCTGCTGGGGTTTGAACTTGCGGGAATAAAAATCATAAAATGCGGGCTTCATGCGTCTGAATTTGTTGAGCATGATATGGTGGCGGGTTTTTATCACCCGGCTTTCAGAGAACTGTGCGAAGGCGCTATCTACAGATATAATATCGCGGCGCGTATTTATGACCATGATAAGAACGAACCAAAGAAAAAATATGTACTTGCAGTAAATCCGTCATGTATCAGCAAGGCGCTCGGGCATAAAAAATCCAATGTGGAATATTTCAGAGAAATGGGTATTAATATAAATATCATCGGAGATGAGAGAATACCAAAGTATCAGTGTGAATTAAGAGGGTAACGTATGTATTTGAAATCACTGGAATTACAGGGCTTCAAGTCCTTTCCGGACAAGATAAAACTGAATTTCGACACAGGTCTTACGGCGGTAGTGGGACCTAACGGCAGCGGAAAAAGTAATATCGGCGACTCGATAAGGTGGGTTTTGGGGGAGCAGTCCACTAAAACCCTAAGAGGAAATAAAATGGAAGATGTTATTTTTTCCGGTACTGTTGCGAGAAAGCCTGTGGGATTTGCAGCCGTAACGCTGACGCTTGACAATTCCGACAGGACGCTTAACAGCGACGACGACGAGGTGAGCGTTACCCGAAAGCTTTACAGAAGCGGCGACAGCGAATACAAGATAAACGGCAGAAACGTAAGACTTCGCGATATAAACGAATTGTTTATGGATACGGGACTCGGACGCGACGGATATTCCATAATCGGTCAGGGAAGAATTGCTGAAATAGTAAGCGCCAAAAGCGGCGAAAGACGCGATATTTTTGAAGAGGCGGCAGGCATATCCAAATTCCGTTACAAGAAAACCGAGGCGGAAAGAAAGCTTAGCGCCGCGCAGGAAAATCTTCTGCGGTTGAACGATATTGTAGCCGAACTGGAAAACCGTGTCGGACCTTTGAAGCATCAGGCGGAAAAGGCTGAAAAATTCGTGGTGCTTGCCGAAGAGAGAAAAAAGCTTGAAATTTCCGTATGGGTACACCGCATAGGCGAACTCAAGGAAAAGCTCGATCAGCTTGAAAATTCGCTCCTTATAAATAAAAACGAATATCAGAATATACAAAATGATATCGAGCGTGAGGAAGAAAAGATAAACGACGGCTACAGAAAGATACAGGAAAGCTCGGTCAAGGTGGAGCAGTTAAGAGATCTCATACTTGAAACGGAGAAGAAGTCCTCCGATTACAAGTCCGATATAGCCGTATTCAAAAACGATATATCATACAGCGAGGAAAGCATTAAGTCTATCGAGGAGCAAAAAAAGTCCTATTCAAAGGACGAGATGAAATTTAATGCGGATATGGAAAAAAAGCTTGCCGAGATAGATGCTATAAGGGAAGAAGCGAAAAAGATTGCCGACAGACTTATCGAAGTCGAAAAGGGATTTGAAAAGGCACAGCTTGAAAATGAATCGCTTTCAAAGGATTCCGATAAGGCAGGAAACGAGATAAATATTCTTTATATGAAGCAAAGCGAATACCGTTCGCAGATCGCAGGCGCGCAGTCCGCGGCAAAGGACGCTGCCGACGAGCTTGAAAATATGTCGGGGCAGGAAAACAGCCTTAAAGAACAGACGCAGCAGTACGCTGCCGAAAAGGCTGATATATTGGACGGTATAAAGGCGGCTGATGAAAAAGCGATAGAGCTGAAAAACAAGCTGGAGGGCTATAACAGGCTTTATAATGATAAGCAAAGCAAGCTTTCAGGCTTGAAGAAGCATCAGGAGGAGCTTACGCTTTCCATAAAAGAAAAGCAGCAGAGAAAAAAGCTGCTTGCCGATCTTGAAAGCAGCATGGAGGGCTTTGCGCACTCCGTCAAGGAAATCATGAAGGCTTCCTCTGTCGGAAAAATAGGCGGCATCAAGGGGACTGTGGCGCAGCTTATAAACGTAAAAGCGGAATATGCTCTTGCCATAGAAACAGCTTTGGGCGGAGCTATGCAGAACATCGTTGTCGAGGACGACAATGCCGCTAAGCGCTGTATCAGAATGCTTAAGGAAAACCGTTCGGGGCGCGCAACATTTCTGCCGCTGACAGCCGTTAAGGGAAATAAACTGAATGAGCCGAGGATCTCCGGAGAGGACGGCTTCGTGGCTTTGGGCTGTGAGCTTGTTGAATTTGACGCTTGTTATACGAATATCGTAAATTCTCTTTTGGGCAGAACAGCCGTTGCGGAGGATATTGACAGCGCGGCTATGATCGCGAAAAAATACGGCTATAAATTCCGTATAGTAACTCTTGACGGACAGCTTATAAACGCAGGCGGTTCGTTCACGGGCGGTTCGGCTGTACGTTCGGCAGGCGTTTTTTCAAGGAAAAACGAGATAGATTCATTGACCCTGCAGATAGATGAATTTACCAAAAGGCTTGACGAGGGCAATGAGAGCATACATAAGCTCGGCGCTGTCGTTTCAAAGCTTATGATAGAGATAGACGGCGTCAAGGCGGAGCAGACCGAGGTGCTTCAGGATAAGATAAGGTTTGAAGCGGAGCTTTCGAGAGTCGATGTTCTTGAAAAGCAGACAGCGTCGCAGCTGAATGAATTTGAAACGCGTCTTGAAATTCTAAAAAACAGGCGGGAAAAATCGGATAATACCGCCGCTGATTTGCAGAAAAAGCTCATCGAGGTCGGAGAGATGATAAAGAAATCTGAGGAAGAGCTCGCCAGAACCCGTATTCAGAAAGAGGATATCAGGGACAGACGTGAAAATCTTTCAGCCGAAATGTCCGAACTTAAGATCCAGAGCGCGGAATTTTCAAAGGATATACAGCGTGCTGAAAGCGAGCTTGATATGCTGAAAGAAAGCAGCGGAAAAATGCTTGAGACGCTTAAGATTTTGGAAATCCGCAAAAAGGAACAGGAAAACCTGATAAACGAGAAGAAGCTTGCAATAGAAGAACGCAAAAAGTTTCTCGAAGAAATAAGCGGCTCTGTCGTTAAATATAATGATGATATAAAGCATTGGCAGAATGTTCACAGAGAACAGGATATATATGTTGAAAATTTAAGATCGGGTATTAAAGAGCTTAACGAGGCAAAGGAAAAATATTCGGGAGAGATAACCAAGGCACAGGAACGAAAGGAAAATGTGCAGAGCGATTTTGACGGCATAATAAATCAGCTTTACGAGGTATATGAGCTTACACGTTCCGAGGCGGAGGCGATTGCCGAAAAGCTTGAAGATATTGTCGGAGCGAACAAGCGGCTTTCCGAGATAAAGAGCAGGATCAAGCAGCTCGGAAACGTAAACGTTGCCGCTATCGAGGAATACAAGGAAGTTTCCGAAAGATATGATTTTCTGTCAAAGCAGCTTGAAGATGTGCGCTCGTCAAAGAGAGAGCTTGAAAATCTCATAGAAGAGCTGACACAGGATATGTGCCGTATTTTTGCGGAAAGCTTCGTCATAATAAATAATAATTTTAAAGAGATCTTCAGAGAGCTTTTCGGGGGCGGCAAGGCGGAGCTTGTGCTGACCGATCCGGAAAATGTGTTGGAATCCGGAATCGAGATAAGAGTTGCGCCGCCGGGAAAGGTAATAAAGAATCTTATTTCTCTTTCGGGAGGAGAGCAGTCGTTCGTCGCTATATGCATTTATTTTTCGATACTGCGTCTGCGTCCCTCTCCGTTTTGTATACTCGACGAGATAGACGCCGCGCTTGACGAGGTAAACGTCAAGAAATACGCGCAGTATCTCAAAAATTTCACGGATAAGACGCAGTTTGTACTCGTAACGCACAGGCGAAGCGCAATGGAGGAAGCAAATGTCCTTTACGGCGTTACCATGCAGGAAGACGGTATTTCAAAGCTTCTTAAAATGGAACAGCCGGATAGTGAGGCGGTCTGAAAAAGGAGGAAATAATGGGATTTTTCAGCAAGATAAAGGAAGGTCTTCGCAAGACCAAGGAATCGATGGTCAAAAAAATGCAGAAGGTCGTGAATTCTTTTACCAAGATAGACGAGGAGCTTTTTGAGCAGCTTGAGGAAACCATGATAATGAGCGATATGGGAGCTGAAACCTCCGTTCGGATATGTGAGGAGCTAAGAAAGCGCATCAAGGAAAGAGGCGTTACCGACCCTTCTCTTATCATGGATATGATACAGGAGATAATCTCCGAAATGATGGGAGAGGACAACGGACTCGATCTTTCGGTACCTCCTGCGGTGATCATGGTAATAGGCGTAAACGGCGCAGGAAAAACAACGACTATAGGCAAGCTTTGCCGCCTGTTCAAAAACGAGGGCAAAAAGGTGCTTGTCGCGGCGGCGGACACATTCCGGGCGGCGGCTATCGATCAGCTCGAGGTGTGGACGCAGCGCGCAGGAGTTGATATAGTAAAGCATTCCGAAGGTTCAGACCCCGCTTCCGTTGTGTTCGACGCTGTTGCCGCCGCAAAGGCAAGAGGCTGCGACGTGCTTATTTGCGATACGGCAGGCAGACTTCACAATAAGAAAAATCTTATGGAAGAGCTTGCTAAAATGAATAGGATAATTGAAAGGGAAGCTCCGGAGAGTTCAAAGGAGATACTGCTTGTACTCGATGCAACTACAGGTCAGAACGCCGTAAATCAAGCAAGACTTTTCAGCGAGGTCGCGCCGATAAGCGGTATAGTTTTGACAAAGCTTGACGGAACGGCAAAGGGAGGTATAGTTATCTCTATCAAAAATGAACTTGGGATCCCTGTAAAGCTTATAGGCGTCGGTGAACAGATAGACGATCTTCAGCCGTTCAGCAGCGACTACTTTGTAAAGGCGTTGTTCGAGCCGCTGCCAAACAGCGGCGATGAGGAAGAACCCGAAGAAGATCCGGAGGAAGAAGAGGTTTGGGAAGATGAGTAAAAAAATAATACTTGCAAGCAACAATAAAAATAAGCTTGGTGAGATAACACAGCTGCTTTTGCCTATGGGATACGAGGTCGTTTCACAGCGTGACGCGGGCGCGGATTTTGAGGTTGAAGAAACGGGAAAAACATTTGAAGAAAACGCCGGAATAAAGGCAAGAGCCGTATATGAATATTGTAAAATGCCTGTTATCGCCGACGACAGCGGTCTTGAGGTCGAATATCTTAACGGCGCCCCCGGAGTTTATTCCCACAGATACGCCGGAGAAAACGCTACCGACGAGGACAGATGCCGCAAGCTTTTAGACGAACTCAAGGACGTTCCCGACGAGGAAAGAAACGCTAAATTTGTATGCGCAGTCTGCTATATAGATGAAGACGGAAACGAGCATTATGTCAAGGGATTCTGTTGGGGAAAGATAGGATACGAGCCTGTGGGAAGCAACGGCTTTGGATATGATCCGGTGTTTATGCCGGAGCTTATGTATCCGGGAAGATCGTTTGCTGAGCTTCTGCCGGAGGAAAAAAACAATATCAGCCACAGGGCAAAGGCTCTTGACGAGCTTCAGATACTTATGAGCAATTTGGAAAATAAAAAAGAGGAGCAGTAATATGCTAAGCAGTAAACAAAGAGCCGCTCTCAGAGGAATGGCAAGCGCTATGGATACGATATTTCAGGTGGGTAAGGGAGGTATTTCCGACGAGCTTGTGTCGCAGGTGAGCAATGCGCTCAGAAAAAGAGAGCTTATAAAGCTCAGAGTTCTTGACAACAGCATGTACTCGGCAAGAGAAGCCGCAGAGGAAATAGCCGAAAAAACCGACGCCGATGTTGTACAGGTCATAGGCAGCAGATTTGTTCTTTTCAAGAGAAATCCCAAAGAACCCGTTATAGATATAAAGCTTTGATATGAGGAAAATAGGTCTTTTCGGAGGAAGCTTCAACCCCATTCATAACGGACATGTCAATCTTGCGCTTTCTGTCATGAATTCGCTGGAACTTGATAAGGTCATAGTTATACCTTCTGGAATCGCTCCGCATAAATCAAGCGCAGAATATGCTCCGCCGCAGGACAGACTTAATATGTGCAGGCTTGCTTTTGAGGAATATGAAGGCTTCGAGGTGAGCGACTGCGAAGTTATACGTTCCGGAAAAAGCTATACGATTTATACTATAGATTATTTCCGTAAGCTTTTTCCCTGTGACGAACTTTATCTTCTTGTGGGAAGCGATATGTTCCGCAGCTTTGAAAGCTGGTTTGAGTATAAAAAAATATTTGAAAATGTTACGGTAGCAGCAGTTTCCCGCACGGGAGATGATATTGACGAATTGTTGAAAATGTCCGAAAAATTGTCCGAATACGGAAAGTGTGTTGTGCTGAATGCCGATGCCGTTGTAATGTCATCGTCCGAAATACGAAAAATAATAAAAAATAATGGCGATTTATCTTGCTATTTAAACGAAAAAGTAGTAAAATATATATTGCTGAACAATTTATATTTTTGATTATTATCGGGAGTTTGGTTTTAAATGAATGATTTTGACTATATAAGATCGCTTTTGAAAGACAGGCTTTCAAAGAAGCGTTTTAATCACTCGATGAATGTGGCGTATGCCGCCGACAGACTTGCGGGAGAATACGGCGAGGATACTCAAAGGGCATATCTTGCCGGACTTGTGCATGATATATGCAAGGAGGACGATCCCGAGGACTTAAAAAGACTTATCCTTGAATGTGACGATATAACCAATGCGGAGCTTTCGTCCGAAAAGCTGTGGCATGCTCCGGCAGGTTCGCGCTTTATACAGTCGGAGCTTGGGATAAAGGACAGGGACGTTATAAATGCGGTCAGATTCCATACTATCGGCAGGGCGGGCATGTCAAAGATCGAAGAGATAGTTTATCTTGCCGATCTTATTTCGGAGGACAGAGATTACAAGGACGTTGAAAAAATGAGAAAGCTTGCCTTTTCCGATTTTGACCGTGCAATGCTTGAAGCGGTAAGCTATTCTATCACAAACGTCGTGAAAAAACGCGGATTCATTCCCCAATATTCATTGGAGGCATATAATCAGTACAGTTACTTATGCCTTGTGAAAAAGAAAAATAAGGAGAAGAAACAGTAATGGCAAATAAAAGCAGGCCGGGTCCGAAAAATAATACCGGACAGGGCGTAAAAAACAAACCTTCCCAAAGTTCTGCGGTCAGATCCAAACCGAAAAACACATCTCCGGCAAAGGCAAATACAAATAAAAATGTAAAAAAGAAAAAGGGCGATACGGGACTTCAGGAGAAAATAATAATCGCTGTTTCGATAATAGTCGGGTTGATAATCATTGCCGTTATGGTTCTTAACGTTCCTTTCATTGAAATGACCAAAATGGATAAGGACGGAAGTACATACACCGAATATGTATCGCTTCTTGAATGGATCAAATCCAGCCAGCCAATGGCTGATAAGGAAGGCTTGCTCTCGAGAGACCCCAACAGCTACGAGCTTGCAAGCGAGGCGGAGAAGGTCGATGATAAAAGAGATTTTACAAACGATCAGATCATAGAAGGACAGTTTACCGTTTTATGCCTCGGTTTTGACGAGTCAAGAGAGCTTTCGGATGTTATAATGCTGTTTCTGTTCGATATTGCGGAGGATAAGATAAATATTCTCCAGATTCCGAGAGATTGCTTTGTGCCTGATTATACAAGCAACGAAACCGCAAAGCTCAACAGCGTATATATGAACGGGGACGAGGATCTGATACCTATACAGCGTGTGGTCGACGCCGTAAGAGATACGTTCGGTATTCCTATCGACAGATATATAACGACCGGCTGCGACGATATTGTGGATATGGTTGATATTATCGGCGGTATTCCTATAGATCTGCCCGAGGATGTTTTCTATTCTTACGATAAGATTCTCTATGCGGGAGAACAGGTTCTGAACGGCGAACAGGCAGAGCTTTTTGTACGCGCGAGAAAAGGATATATCGAGGGAGATATCGGACGTGTAAAGGCGCAAAGACTGTTCCTTGCCGCCGCAATGGAAAAGGCTCTCGATATGGGTACGATCGAACTGACTAAATTCCTGACGGAAGTATATAATAAAAAATATATAGGAACAGACCTTACCCTGCAGGAAATGAGCATACTTGCTGATTTCGGCAGCAGTATAGATCTTGAGGACGTTACGGTTCATATGGTTCCGGGCGAAGGCGTTACAAACGGATATAATAATTATGACGTTTATTCTATCCATAAGGAGGCTACGGTAGATCTTCTGAATAAATATTTCAGACCCTATCAGACCGATATCGGCTATGACGATCTGCCGATAACCGAACTTGTGGAAAGCGATTACTATTCGACCGACGTATATGACGATACACAGGATACGCTTCAGGAAATAGCGGACGGAGCTACTCCGGGTGAAAGCAAGAAAACAACGGAAGAGCCGTCGGATGAATACGACGATGAGCAATGGGGAAACGAATCAAATTGGTAATTACTAACAAGATAATGATGAAAGGAGATAATCTATGACTCAAAATGAAATGCTTGAAAAAATCATAAGGACTTTAGACAGTAAAAAGGCAGAGGAGATCAGGGCTATAAAGATCACGGATCTTACGATCATAGCGGATTACTTTGTAATAGCCAACGGTACAAGTACGACTCAAACGAGAACTCTTGCCGAGGAAGTCGAGTATCAGCTTTCGCAGCTTGGCGTCGAGCCGAAAAGGACAGAGGGCTATAAAAACGGCTCAAACTGGGTTGTTTTAGATTACGGTGACATAGTAGTTCACGTTTTCTATAAAGAAACAAGGGATTATTATCAGCTTGAAAGACTTTGGGCTGACGGGGAAAAGGTCGATATCGAAAAATATTTGATTTGAAAAGGAGAAATTGAGTTATGAACACGAAAAATGAATCAGGACGCACGATCACTCTCATAGTCGGAATTTATCTTATTTTAAAGATACTTCTTAACATGGTGCTGAACGGACTTAATCTTAATGTCGGCGAGCTTATTATCGCGGTCGCCGAAGCGTTGGTGCTTTATGCCGGACTTATGTTTTCAAATTATGTTGTGGCAGCTCTTCTGCTGATAGTCGTACTTATGCATCTCGGGGATAATCTGAAAAATCTCGGCAGTAACCTTATTTATTTTCTGGAGGGCATAATTGACGCCGTATGCGCTGTTGCTATCTGTGCTTTGCCAAGCGTCAGAGAGCATTGTTCAAACAGTCCGTCCGAAATTTTCGGAAACAAATAAAAGTTCAAGAGGAATGATATAAATGAGTGAGAAGTATAATTTTACCGCTATAGAAAAGAAGTGGCAGAAATACTGGGACGATAACAAGACGTTCAGAGCGGGCACAGATTACTCAAAGCCTAAATTTTACGCTCTTGTTGAATTTCCTTATCCGTCCGGACAGGGACTTCATATAGGTCATCCCCGTCCCTATACGGCTATGGATATCGTTTCAAGAAAAAGACGTCTTGAAGGCTATAACGTTCTTTTCCCTATGGGCTGGGACGCTTTCGGTCTGCCGACTGAAAACTATGCGATTAAAAACAAGATACATCCGGCAGCCGTTACCAAAAAGAATATCGCGCACTTCAAGGATCAGCTTAAAATGCTCGGACTTTCTTTCGACTGGGAAAGAGAAGTCGATACCACAGACCCCGAATATTATAAGTGGACGCAATGGATATTCCTTGAAATGTTCAAAAAGGGACTTGCGTATAAAAAAGAAATGGCTGTAAACTGGTGTACCTCATGTAAGGTCGTGCTTGCGAATGAAGAGGTCGTCGGAGGCTGCTGCGAACGCTGCGGAGGAGATGTGGTAAGAAAAGTCAAATCGCAATGGATGCTCAAAATTACAGAGTATGCTCAAAGACTTCTCGACGATCTGGCAGAGGTAAATTACCTTGACAAGATCAAATCCACGCAGGTGAACTGGATAGGACGCTCAACGGGCGCGGAAGTGGATTTCGGTTCGACGGCGGGAGATATACTTACCGTTTATACTACAAGACCCGATACGCTTTTCGGCGCGACATATATGGTTATCGCCCCGGAGCATCCGTATATTGAAAAATGGGCTGATAAGCTTGAAAATATGGACGAGATCAAGGCGTACAGAGAAATGGCTGCCAAGAAATCTGACTTTGACCGTACGGAAATGAATAAGGACAAAACAGGCGTAATGCTTAAAGGCGTTAAGGGGATCAATCCCGTAAACGGCGCTGAAATCCCGATCTTCATTTCGGATTATGTTCTCATGTCCTACGGCACAGGCGCTATAATGGCTGTTCCGGCGCACGATACAAGAGATTATGAATTTGCAAAGGTGTTCGGTCTTCCGATAATCGAGGTCGTAAAGGGCGGAGATATCGAGAAAGAAGCCTTTACAGACTGTGCGACGGGAATCATGACAAACAGCGGTTTTCTTGACGGACTTTCCGTTGAGGACGCAAAGGTTAAAATAAGAGAATGGCTCGAGGAAAACGGAAAAGGTCATTCAAAGGTAAATTACAAGCTTCGCGACTGGGTATTTTCACGTCAGCGCTATTGGGGCGAACCGATACCTGTCGTGCATTGTGAAAAGTGCGGTTGGGTCGCTCTGCCCGAGGATCAGCTTCCGCTGACTCTCCCCGACGTTGAAAGCTATATGCCGACGGATAATGGAGAGAGTCCGCTTTCAACGCTTGAAAATTTTATCAATACAACGTGTCCGCACTGCGGAGAACCTGCTAAAAGAGAAACCGATACAATGCCTCAATGGGCAGGATCGTCATGGTATTTTCTTAGATACTGCGATTCGAAGAACAAGGAAACTCTTGCTTCAAAGGAAGCCCTTGAATACTGGATGCCGGTCGACTGGTATAACGGCGGAATGGAGCATACGACGCTTCACCTGCTTTATTCGCGTTTCTGGCACAAATTCCTGTATGATATCGGCGTAACGACTACAAAAGAGCCGTACATGAGGAGAACCTCTCATGGTATGATCTTAGGTGAGGACGGACAGAAAATGTCCAAATCGAGAGGAAATGTCATAAATCCCGACGATGTCGTAAAGGAATACGGAGCCGACACTCTGCGTCTTTACGAGATGTTTATCGGCGACTTTGAAAAGACCGCTCCCTGGAGTCCGTCAAGTATCAAGGGCTGCAAGAGATTTCTTGACAAGGTATGGTCGCTTCAGGACTGCCTTATCGACGGAGATGAATACAGAAAAGAGCTGCTGACTTCTTTCCACAAGACTATCAAAAAGGTAAGCGACGATATTGAAAGCCTTAAATTCAATACCGCTATCGCAGCCTTAATGTCGCTCATAAACGAGATAAACGCTTCGGGAAAAATAAACCGCGCCGAGCTTAAAGCGTTTCTTGTTATGCTCAATCCGTTTGCTCCGCATCTTACAGAGGAAATGTACGAGCTTTGCTTCGGCGGGATACTCAATAAGCAGGAATGGGTCAAATATGACCCTGCGCTCTGCGTTGACGATACCGTTGAGATCGTTGTGCAGGTAAACGGAAAGATCAAGGCTAAAATGCATGTTCCGAAGGACGGAGATAAGGACGCTATCCTTGCAGATGCCATTAAAGAGGAAAAGGTACATGAGGCAGTTGACGGAAAATCAATTGTAAAACAGATATATGTACCAAATAAACTTGTGAATTTTGTGGTAAAGTAACAAAATTTATGCAAAAGTAAATAAAGACTTGACATTTTTGTCCTTTTGTGATAGAATGGATAATAAGTTACAGGCGTAATGGCTGTGACTGCATCAAAACAAGGTTTGATAAACTGACATTTCCGCCTTACAAAAAGGCTGCGGAATGATTAGTATATATTTCAAAGCACGGCTTTTGCCGTATTTGAAAAACCTCTGTCTTTGAGGCAAAGGGAGGGAAAATAGTGGCAGAAGTTCGCGTTGGTAAGAACGAATCGTTAGACACAGCTCTTAAGCGTTTTAAGAGATCCTGTGCTAAGGACGGCGTTATTGCTGAAGTTCGTAAAAGAGAACATTACGAAAAGCCTTCAGTTAAGCGTAAGAAGAAGTCTGAGGCAGCTCGTAAGCGTAAATATTAATAAGTATTAACGATTGCATTGCAATCTTGGGCAGAAGAAAAAGCGGGTGAAAGCTCGCTTTTTTGTTTTTGTTAAATTCGACATGGAAATATGATATAATAGACTTCCTCGGAAACTAAAGCGCACCGCCTGCCATGATCTTTTAGCGATATGCGTCGTCTTCCTCCCAGGGGGCGCCAGCCCGCCGTCGTCGTCATCCTAGCCTATCGCTAAAACCCTTTGCCAAACGGCACACCTTAGTTTCCGAGGAGGTCTAATGAAAGGAACAACAAATGCTTTTCAGAGCCGATTATGCATTTTGGCGTGTGACTGAAATAACGCCTGAATTTCTCAAAAAAAATAATATAAAAGGGCTTTTGCTCGATATCGACAATACTCTCACGACGCATGACAATCCCGTACCTGCCGACGGAGTACCCGACTGGATAACGCTCATGAAAAACAGCGGCATAAAGCTTGTGCTCGTGTCAAACAATCATCCGCCGAGGGTCGAGCCGTTTGCGGATATGCTCGGGCTTGAATTTGTCTGCGAGGGTAAAAAGCCTCTTTCAAGCGGCTTCAACAGAGCGCAGCAGAGAATGGGCATACCTTTTTCACAGCTTGCGGTCGTGGGGGATCAGATTTTTACGGATATTCTGGGTGCGAATCTTAAACGAGTGAGAGGGATCTTCGTTTATCCGATAGAGCATGAAAACACACGCTTTTTTAAACTGAAAAGGCTGGCGGAAAAACCGTTTTTGCCGAAACTGACTAAGAGGTGAAAACACGATTATGAAGTTGATTATATTTGCTGTGAGTCATATATTGTCTTCTTTACTTGGGAAGTTATTGACTTTTCTTCTTAAAATTGCTGACGATCATCAGTTTAAAATTAGAAGTTGTTCTCATAGGTACGAAAATGAAGCCGGCATATACAAAAGCATTTTTTATGCAGGGTTAATATTTTGTATTTTAGCTGTGTTTTTTGGAAGTCCTGTTATATTTTCTGATAATGTTAATGAAAAAATAGAAGGACTGATATGCTTTTTAATTGTAATACCATTGGGGTTAATACCAATTATTATATATTTAAATGTAAAGTATAACTATGATTCATACAGCTTTTCATACAGAAATTTTTTTAGAAAAAAGTATGAATATTATTATTTTCAAATTAGTGATCTGAATTCTAAGCCATATGGCTTAAAGATACGAATGAGCGACGGAAAAAAATTTTATATTTTATCGTCGCTTATTAATGACGAAGAAAAAATAATTAATACAATGATTAAATATATGGAGGATTAAAAATGTCGGCTAAATTCGGACCTGCGGGAAACTCGGACAGCTTTTCCGCAAAATATAAATCTACGGCGGATGCTCCGTTGTATCTTAAGGAAATGGGGCTTGACCACTATGAATACCAATGCGGACGAGGAGTAAAGGTAAGCGACAAGACCGCGCGGGCGGTACGCTCCGCCGCAGAGGAAAACGGTATCGGACTGTCGCTTCACGCACCGTATTTTATATCGCTTTCTTCGGTCGAAGAGGAAAAGCGCGATAACAGTATAAATTACATACTCCAAAGCTGCGACGCCGCGTTAAGGCTTGGAGCGGACAGAATAGTGATCCACAGCGGCTCGTGCTCGAAAATGACCCGTGAGGAAGCCTTGGAACTGGCGAAAGATACGCTTATACGTGCAAGAAAACAGGCGGTGGAGCAAGGCTTTGAGGCTGTGCATTTTTGTCCGGAAACTATGGGAAAGACAAATCAGCTTGGGAATCTTGAAGAAGTTTTAGAGCTTTGTAAACCGGACGATACCTTTATTCCCTGCATTGATTTCGGACATCTTAACGCAAGGACGTTCGGCGGAATAAAGTCGGCTGCCGATTATGAGAAAATGCTCGAGCTTGTTGAAAACAAGCTCGGAACAGACAGACTGAAAATTTTTCACAGTCATTTTTCAAAGATAATGTATACCGATCCCGGAGGAGAAAAAAAGCATCTTACCTTTGCGGATAACGAGTACGGACCCGATTTTGAACCGCTTATGGAAATAGTCGCAAGGAAAAATCTTTCTCCGATATTTGTGTGTGAAAGCGCGGGAACTCAGGCGGAGGACGCTCTTGCTATGAAAAACAGTTATACGGGTTTTAAGAAAGGATAACGATATGGAAAAAATACTTGTTATAAACGGACCGAATCTCAATCTCCTCGGTGAAAGAGAACCGGGGATATACGGCAGAAAAGGCTATGCCGAACTTAGCGACAGGATAATGGACAAGGCGGACGAGCTTGGCGTGAAATGCGAGATATTCCAGTCCAACCATGAGGGCGCTATAGTAGACAAGCTCCATGCCGCAAGAAAAAGCGCCGACGGAATCGTTATAAATGCCGGAGCATATACTCATTACAGCTACGCCATAAGAGACGCTATCGCCGCAATAAAGATTCCCGTTATCGAGGTTCATATCAGCAATGTATTCGCACGCGACGAATTCAGAAGCAAATCCGTTATCGGTTCTGTGTGCAGGGGCAGTATATCGGGCTTCGGGTTCGGCAGCTATTTTATGGCAATGGACGCGCTTGTGAAATATTCCGAGGAGTGATCGTTTTGAACAATATAGAAAAGCTTGTATTGCCAAATGACGTTGACTGCGCTCTTATCACGTCGGATATAAACAGAAGATATTTTACGGGTATGAAATCGTCGGCGGGGCTTATACTGATATTTAAAGAAAAGGCATATCTGCTGATAGATTTTCGTTATATTGAAAAAGCAAGGAATACGGTAAAAAACTGTGAGGTAATTGAACAGGAAAATCTTAAAGATCAGATAACCGATCTGATGAAAAAGCATAATGCTCATACGGTCGCTGTCGAATCGGCTGATATGACACTGAAGCAAATGGATTTTTACGAGAAGAAATTTCCCGAATTTGAGTTTATAAAGGGAAATGAGCTAAGCGACAGCATATTGAAACTCAGGACGGTCAAAAGCGACGACGAGATCGAAAAGATCAGGTGTGCGCAGAGAATAGCTGAAAAGGCTTTTGATAATGCGCTGAACTTTATAAAGCCGGGCGTTACTGAACGTGAGATCTCGCTTTGCCTTGACGAATATATGCTAAGGAACGGAGCGGAGGCTCTTTCCTTTGAAACTATCGCTCTTACAGGAAAAAATACTTCCATGCCTCATGGAGCGCCGTCAGACTGCAAAGTAAAGAGCGGCGATTTTGTGCTTATGGATTTCGGGGCGGTATATGACGGATATCACAGCGATATGACAAGAACGGTATGCGTGGGAAAGCCTGATGAAAAAATGAAGCAGGTCTACGGTATTGTCCTTGATGCGCAGCTTAAAGCGCTCGATACCGTAAAGGCAGGAATTACCGGTGAGGAACTCGATAAATCGGCAAGAGATGTGATAAAAGCGGCAGGCTTTGCAGACGCTTTCGGACATTCTTTGGGACACGGCGTCGGAATGGAGATACACGAAGCTCCCACGGCATCGGAAAAGTCAAAGACTGTGCTTGAGAAGAATATGATCGTTACCGTAGAACCGGGAATATATCTTCCGAATGAATTTGGAGTGAGGATCGAGGATTTTGTGGCTGTGACCGAAAATTCATGCGATGATCTTACAAAATGCCCGAAAAATCTGATTATCCTTTGAGGTGTGCGATATGAAAAAAATATTATCGGTATTATGCGCGGCTTTATTGTTATCAGGCTGTGCGCCGCAGTCTGCGAAAAGCGGCTCTGCAGCTGAAACGGAAGAAACTCAATTTCGCTCCGAAGCAACTGTTGAAACCGCCGAAGAAACCGTAGCGCAGGAAATTACAGAAGAATCGACGGAAGAAACCACGGAAGAAGCTACGGAATTTAGTGCGAGGGATTATGTTTTTGAAATACCCGAGGGCGCAATGAGCTCAGAGGAAGCGGGCGAGCTTTTGCTTCAAAAGCTTCAGAATTACGGTTACGAATACGGCAAAGACGATGATCGGATCATTGCATATGAAGGTAAAAAAGTGTGCGAAAACAGAGAATATTACAGCTTTCATGACTATTATGATTATGCCGACCATACCGCGACAATGGGGTGGTATCTGGTAGATCCTTCTACGGGAGCGTGCTTTGATAATACGACAGAGCTTTTGCCTTTGTTTTACCGCTTTGATATCACCGAATCGGGTGTCGAGGTATATGACAAATATGCTTACGACCCTTTTCAGGTTCTTAATGTAGATCCCGAGCATACTCCAATACCTGAATGGCTGTATGAAACATATAAGAAAGAATCGGCTTCATTTAATACGCCTTACGACTTCATCGATATGATCGATCTGGATTTTGACGGATATGACGATATTATATTACAGGTATATTTAGGAGCGTATCAGGGAACGTTTCAATATTATCGTTTTGATCCCGATACAAAGCTGTTTGAAGAATGGACAGAGCTGAACGAGCTTCATTTTCATGCAAAACCCGATGTCCGCAACAAAACTCTTTCAGTTTTTTCAAAAAGCGGAGCAGTAGATTCGTGGAACGACGTATATAAATGGTCGGACGGCGAGCTTGTGAAAATTTCAAGCGATCAAAGATACAAAGACTATGAAACGCAGAATATTTATATGGATCATTTGGAATATGACGACTATGGGAATGAAACGCTTGTAAAAAGAGAAAAATACATTTTGGACGAAAACAAAAAGGTTATCGGCACAGAGGAAATTGAGATCGGATAAACGGCGCCATTACAGGGTCTGAAATAATCGTAAACATGTGCGGCGTGAAATATTTTTTGTTAAAAGCAATTAATTTTGAAAAAAGTATTGCAAAAATACGAAAAATGTAGTAAAATAAATATAAGTGTTATAATCGAATAATATTATTCGGTTATTGTTGTAATAAAAATTTCGGCTTGCCGTCAGCCGGAAGGACGGCAGCCGCCTCACTTTTTACGGCGGTTGGGGAGATTTATATGATTTCAGCAGGCGATTTCAGAAACGGCGTTACTTTTGAACTTGACGGAAACGTTGTTCAGGTTATTGAGTTTCAGCATGTAAAGCCCGGTAAGGGTGCGGCGTTCGTAAGAACAAAATTCAAGAACGTTATTACGGGCGCGGTAGTCGAGCGTTCATTCAGCCCGACAGACAAGTATCCTACAGCTTTTATTGAAAGAAAGGATATGCAGTATTCCTATAACGACGGCGAGCTTTATTACTTTATGGATATGGAAACATACGAACAGGAGCCTATCGGACAGGACGTTTTGGGCGATAACTTCAAATTCGTAAAGGAAGAAATGATCTGTAAGATCTGTTCATATAAGGGAAAGGTTTTTGCCGTTGAGCCGCCTACATTCGTAGAGCTTCAGATCACGGCTACAGAACCGGGCGTAAAGGGAGATACGGCAACAAACGCTACAAAGCCGGCAACTCTTGAAACAGGCGCGGAAATCAGAGTTCCGCTTTTCATCAATGAGGGCGACATGGTTCGTATTGACACAAGAACAGGCGAGTACATGGAAAGAGCATAAATATAAAAAAGGAGAAGCTTATGGAGCTTAGTGAAAAAATGTCATATTTAAAGGGTCTGCTTGACGGTATGGAGATCGACACCTCAACAAAAGAGGGTAAGGCGCTTATTCAGATGTCCGAGGTAATGCAGGAAATGGTGTCCTGCGTTAACGGGCTTCAGGATCAGATCGATGAGCTTACTGAGCTTTGCGATATCCTTGACTGCGATCTTGGCGAGGTTGAAGAGGATCTCTATTGTTATGACGACTGCGATTGCGGCTGTGACTGCGATGATGACGACGACTTCGACTTTGACGGCGAGGAGCTTTATGAGGTGTGCTGCCCCGAATGCGGAAATACTGTTGTTCTGGACGAGTATATGCTTGAGGAAGGGTCTATAGATTGTCCCGGCTGCGGCGCATGTCTTGAGTTTGATTTTGACGATATCAAGCCTGCGTTTATCGACGAGCTTGATACGGAAGAATGATATTATAAAAAACGCCTGTTATATCAGGCGTTTTTTATTCAGGCAGTTCTTTAGGAGATTTTAATGAGAGAAACTTATAGAAGCAAATCTGACGAATGTCCGTATTATCTTCATGACGCGCATATAAATAAAATATCCGCCGGAAAAAATAATATAAAATTTATCTTCGGGAACGGATATTTTGTCAAGGGCAGCGAGGACTGTATTTCGGTAAAAGGATATATCGAATTTCAGGACGTTGATTATGATTTCTGTCGGGTATATATTTTGAATAATATAAAAGACACCGGTAAATTTAACGGCAAAAAATATTGGCTTAAAAAATTTTCATACAAATATAAGAAAGTCAATATGGAGATAATAGACGAAACATATTATCATAATATTTCAAAGTTTACAGGCTGGATATACGGTAAAAATAAAATAAAGGAATTTATAATTGAAATATATCATTTTGGCAGTATGATCTATCACACAGAAGATTAGAGCGCAGTACGTTCATTTCTTGCCTTGATGCAAGAAACGAACCAAAGAAAATCAAGCTTCCGCTCCGGCACAGCTTACGCTGTGAGTCGCAGAAGCGTAAAAACAATGACTATCTTTATAGTCGGGGACTGTAAATGATAGTATTTACCATTCAGCGTATATGATTTATAATTTTGAAATTTTGGGGCAATTTATCTCCTAATTCTTGCCAAGAATGTTCTGTGTGGTTACTCGCATTTTTTATAATACTACCTTTGGGTAGTATTATAAAAAATCACGGGGTTTCCAAAGGGAATCATTTCCTTTGGCAGGGGGCTTGGGGGACAGAGTCCCCCATAATCTTCTCAAAGATTAAATTTGTGTGTAGGCGGCGTTTATACTCTTGTGCGGTTTTGCATATATTATACTAAACAGGCTCTAAGAAAGGAGAACGTAATGACCGATTTGTTAGTACGTCTTTTTGTAAAGGACAGCCAAAACATAAACGCTTCCGATGTGCGCAGACGCTATGGAACGCTGAGCAGTATTACGGGGATAGTCTGCAATATTTTTTTATTTGTACTCAAATATATAATGGGTACTGTTTCGGGATCTGTTTCAATAGTGTCCGACGCGTTCAATAATCTTTCCGACAGCGCAAGCTGCATTGTGACGCTTTTAGGTTATAAAATGGCATCAAAGCCTGCCGATAAGGATCATCCTTTCGGGCATGGAAGAATGGAATATCTGACAGCGCTTTTTATAGCCGTGCTTATACTTGTGGTGGCATTTGAGCTTCTAAAGGACTCCGTCGATAAAGTAATACACCCCGAAAAAATCACATTCAGTATAATAGTTCTGGCGTCGCTCATATTATCGATATTAATAAAACTGTGGATGTCATTTTTTAATGCGAAGCTTGGCAAAAGGATAAATTCTATGGTCATGCTTGCAACGTCAAAGGACAGCAGAACTGACGTCATAGCAACATCGGCAACATGTATATCCGTTATTTCCGCGCTTTTTACGGATCTTCCCGTTGACGGCATTATGGGTATCGTTGTGTCGTTTTTTATTTTCAAGTCCGGTATCGATATAGTAAGAGATACTGTCGATAAGCTTTTGGGAGGACCCGCCGATCCCGAAATCGTAGGGCTGATAAAGGAAATAGTTTTGAAGTATGACAAAATAATAGGCATACATGATCTTGTTATTCATAATTACGGTCCGGGAAATATGATCGGCAGTTTTCATGCCGAGGTGAAAAGCACCGAGGATATTTTAGAAGTGCATGATATGATAGACTGTCTTGAAAGGGAGATACACAAAAGCCTTAAAATAATGATGACGGTTCACATGGATCCTGTTGAAACGGATAATGAACGTGTGAATGCTCTGCGTAAAACGGTAAGCGAAATAATCTGCGGTATAGACGGCGAGCTTGGCATGCACGATTTCAGAACGGTTATCGGAGATACTCATACAAATCTCATTTTTGATGTTGTAGTGCCGTACGGGTGCAGATACGGCGAGAGCGAAATAAAAAAAATTATCGATGAAAAGCTTGCGGGGTCAGAAGAAAAATATTATTCGGTCATTAACTTTGATTATGAATAACCCCTTAAAAAGTGGCATATATAGCATAATTATATACCAATCTTTAATTTTGTATAAAATATTTCTTTTTAACATCGCTAATTTCATGCGATGTGACAACGATAAACCCCTTGACAAAACCAATATAAAATGGTATTATAATAACATAATTATAAAATTGGAGGAATAAACATGAAGAATTCAATTAAGAAAATTTTTGCCGGCTTAAGTGCCGCAGCAATGCTCGTTTCCGCTATGCCTATAGTAAGCGCTTTCGCTGAAGATGTCATAGTTGAAGCGAAATTCAACACAAGAGAAGTTGAAGACGGTGTTGTTATCACTAAGTACACAGGTGAGGCAGCAGACGAGATCGAGATTCCTGCTGAATATGAGGGAAAGACAGTTGTTGGTGTTGACAGCTATGCATTCTCAGTTGTAAGCCAGGATGTTAATTTCGTAGTTCCTGCTACACTTACTCTTGATAACATGGGCAACGAAGCTTTCGTTACTGCAGAAGTTATCAACAAGGGCATCATCGAAGCTTCAGGCGCTGATACACTCAACGGCGTTATCAAGTACTGGGCAAACGATGTAGCTAAGATGAACGCTACAGACGCTCAGATCTCTGAAGCAATTAAGAATGCTTATGCACACGTTGTTGACGCTCCTATGGCAGACACTCTCGTTGAAACGGCTGTTTTAGTTATCCAGGATATCCAGGCTGGCAAGTACGGCTTCTCACAGGCTAACATTAATAAGCTCGGTTTAGCTCTTGCAGCTATTCCATATCCGGGCGTAACAATGGAAGGTCCTGCTGATGCAGACGCTGAGAAGTATGCTGCTGCTAAGAATATTCCATATACAGCTAAGGCTAAGTATGCACAGGGCGATATCAACATGAGCGGCGGCAAGCCTGACCTTTACGATGCTATTCTGATGGCTGAAATCATGGCTGGTAAAAAAGAAGCTACACCTGAACAGATTGCTGTCGGCGACCTTACAGGTGATGGAAAAATCGGTCTTTATGATGCAATCGCAGTAGCAGAGATCATGGCTGGTAAAAGAGATTGGCAGTAAGAAAATAATTTAACTGTATACTTAAAAAAAGTCCGATTTAAAATCGGACTTTTTTGTATAATAACATTTTAAGGGGATGCTTTGCAAGTAAAAGCGTCCCCTTAAATGCTTATATGTTTATTTCTTGCCTTGATGCAAGAAACGAACCAAAGAAAATCAAACTTCTGCTCCGGCACAGCTTGCGCTGTGAGCCGCGGAAGCGAAAGACAGGGATCGCTTTTATAGACGGGGACTGTAAACGATAAATTTTACCAATCAGCGAAAGTTGAAAAAGATGTATGCAAAAAGATACTAAACAGGCTCTAATACCTGAACCTTTCCCTTAAAAGCCTGATCGTGCAGCCGCCGTCGAGCGACGGAAACGGGAGCATATTGAAAACCGCAAGAGTCAAATTTATCCTTGTCGCATCATGCGCTCCCGACGCCGCGCACAAGACCGCAAATACTAAATTGAAAAGCGGACCGGATATTAAAACAACGATCTCGCTGCGATAGGAAATGATACGGCTTTGAGGCGTAATGCTTATCCCTCCAGACCACAGCATGATCCTTCTGAATTTAACATTCAGTATAACCGCCGCAAAGCAATGTCCAAGCTCGTGTATCAGACACGCGGACGAAACGAACAGCGCGGTACTCACCGGACAGCATATCAGAAATACGCTTGCAAGAAACAGAGATCCAAACGTAACAGACACGCCGATACCGAAAATATCAAACTTTATCATCTCAGCGTATCTACCGCTTTTGCCACAGCCTTTTCAAAAATATCCTCGGGTACGCTTACGGAAAACTCGCTGAAACCTTTTCTGATCTCCTCGGCGATACCGGGAAATATAATGTTTGAAACGGCAAGCGCGATCAGAAGAATTATACAGATAGTCAGCTGCATAAAAAAGACGTCGGCGAGCGTCCCGTTTCTTTTGCCCTTTTTGTCGTTGACTTCTTCAGGAATTTCTTCACAGGATCCCTCTTTATGCTCTTTATTGCTTTCTGTTTCCGTTTCGCCCTCATTTTCAATGGGGGATTTGCCAAACTCATCCATATCACATTTTCTCCATTTCAACCTTAAGTCTTTTTATAATACGTTTTTCAAGCCTCGATATGTATGACTGCGATATACCTATAATATCCGCAACCTCTTTCTGCGTTTTTTCCTTTCCGTCGATAAGACCGAATCTCATCTGCATTATCTGACGCTCGCGTCCCCCCAAAGAATCAACGGCTTCACGCAGCATATCCCTTTCAGCCTGATTTTCTATTCCGCGGTTTACGATATCGTCGTCCGTTCCTAAAATATCGGAAAGCAAAAGCTCGTTTCCGTCCCAGTCGATGTTCAGCGGCTCGTCTATGGATATTTCATTTTTGTGCTGTGACGTTTTCCTCAAAAACATGAGTATCTCGTTTTCGATACACCTTGAAGCGTAGGTCGCAAGCTTTATGTTTTTATCGGTTCTGAAAGTGTTTACCGCCTTGATAAGCCCTATCGTTCCTATAGATATAAGATCTTCAAGCCCGACTCCGGAGGTTTCAAACTTTTTCGCAATATACACAACAAGCCTTAAATTATGCACGATAAGCGTTTCTCGCGCGCGGCGGCTGTTTTTTTCAAGCATGACGAAAACCTTTTCTTCCTCCTCCTTTGTAAGCGGAGGCGGAAGCGTATCTGAACCGTTTATGTAAAACACATCGTTCCCGTTTTTTATTTTAAAATTCATGCAGAATTTGTCCAGTAATTTTTTCAGAAGATTCATATTTAACAGTTCCTTTCAGAATATCAGTTTTGGATTGAAAATTGCGGGTACGTCCTTTGGATTTACCCCTATTACAGCGTCAACACGCTTTTCACGTCCCGTTTCGATGTCGCATATTATGACCTCGTCGGGATCGAATACGGCTATCATTCCGGAATTTCCTATCGTGGAGTACGGAATAAGTCTTGCCGATGCTTTAAGAAGCAGCTTTTCCGCACCGCAGTCCCCGATAATATCATAAAGCTCAGTTTGCCTGCATATTATGACCGGCTTTCCGGTAAACATATCAACAAGAGAGTTCCCCGTATCGGAAATTGCCGGAACAGATACGCTTATGCCGTTTTTGCGTATTTTTACCGTATACTTCCTGTCGGTATCCCTTCCCCTGTCAAGGAGCTTTCTGAACATCGTTACGGCAAAATACGAGATCGCCGTAAATACCGCAAGGCTCAAAAGCGAAAAGTCTATGTAGAAATATGTATTGCCCACAGCCATTGCTTCGGGTTTAAAGGTGAAATAGAAAAGCATTATAATTCCGCCGAAAATGAAGTTTACTACATAAAAGCACAGCATAAGCTTT
Source organism: Clostridium sp. (assembly GCA_023664445.1). Classification (GTDB taxonomy): domain Bacteria; phylum Bacillota; class Clostridia; order Oscillospirales; family Ruminococcaceae; genus Porcipelethomonas. The sequence goes on from JAMPFN010000011.1 coordinate 46,359, forward strand.
GCCGTTCTTATTATGTCCCTTATCCCAAAGCAGCTTGACGTTATTGCCGCAGACGCCGCAAGCTTTATCAAAAGCTGTACGATAAAATTCATTTTCGGCAAAAAAATACACAATGAAAACAAGCTTCCTATCACAGAGGAAATAACGCATCTTGCCGTTTTGAGAGGAGTATGCGTCAGGCGCGCAGTAGCTTTCAAAAGGAAAAAATTCACATATAAATTAAGAATTATAAGCACATCGATATATATGGTCACCAATATAATCACCGCCAAATGCCACCATAAGAAATAAGAGGTTGTTCTCATAGGAAAAGCATGCGGATTTTCGAGCATGATTTTTCTGAGAACAAGGCAATTTTTTGAAGGCATACTTGCGTATGGCAAGGAAAATTGACGCAGTTATCGGAAAAATCCGCCGAAAAGACGTTTGCTTATGCCTATGAGAACAACCTCTAAAACCTCATGTCTATATAATACCACTATATATTTGAAAATAATGTCGATTGGCGTATGACAGAAATTACAAAACTATTGATTTTTCGGAACGGGAATGATATAATAAATGTAAAGCTTATTATTTTATAGATGAGGAAAGTAAAGCTTGCCGAAATCTATTTGTCATATTTTTCGATTGTCGCTTTGCGATTAGAAAAATGTCAATATCTAAGGCAATACCGCACAGAGATCGTGCATGGTAAACATTAAATAATGCTAAGGAGGGGAAAGAGATGAGTAACAAGGAAAGAATTATAGAACTGTTAGATGCTGTTCCAGATTACAAAATGGGATATGTTTTAGCGTACGTGCAAGGAATTGCGGCAGATGAGGAAGCGGACGATATTTTTTGTCAAAGAATGCTTGAAAACTATAAAAACGATCCGGATCCCGAAAAGGATAAAACATATACACTTGAAGAATGTATGAAAGAATGGGCGTTAAATGATGTACAAGATAATCATTAAAAAGAAAGCTAAGAAATTTATAGATAAACTTCCAAAGAATGAACGTTTACGCATAGCTAAAGCAATTGAAATGCTGCCAAACGGAGAAGATATTAAAAGGTTAAAGGGGTCTGATGATTTACTGAGATTGAGGGTCGGCGATTATAGAATCATATATACCATAGATCATGGAGAATTAATAGTTATAGTTGTTGATGCAGGAAACCGAGGACAAATATATAAATAAGAACCTGTCCACATAGGCTCTGCACATTTCCTATTGAAATAAGAATTTGTTCTCATAGGATATTGCACAAGTCTTTTCGACAAATTCTAAGCTTTTATCTTGAGGAATTTAAAATGAAAACAAAAATAAAAAACAGCATAACATATCCCAAAACAGTCGCTTTGGGATTTCTGATACTTATTGCTGTCGGAACGATACTACTTATGCTTCCGGCAGCAAGCCGCGGCTCCGGATCTGCCGATTTTACGGAAGCGCTGTTCACATCAACTTCCGCATCATGCGTTACAGGTCTTGTCGTTGCGGACACATACTCAAACTGGACGCTTTTCGGACAGATCGTTATTATATGTCTGATACAAATAGGCGGTCTGGGATTTCTTACTATCCTGACGATGTTCTCTATGTTTTTCCACAGAAGAATAGGACTGCGTGAACGCGGACTTCTTCAGGAAAGCGTAAACACCATGTACATCGGCGGCATCGTCAAACTCATGAAAAAGATACTGATAGGCACTTTTGCCGTCGAGTCAGCCGGAGCTGTGCTTCTTGCCGTTCGCTTTATTCCTGAAATGGGAGTTGCCGCCGGAATATACAACAGCGTATTCACATCGATATCGGCGTTTTGCAATGCAGGATTCGACCTTATGGGAAGATACGGCGAATATTCCTCGCTCACACGATTCAGAGACGATACCGTTGTAAATATAACTATAATCCTGCTTATATTAATAGGCGGTATAGGATTTTTCGTATGGGACGACATTACGGTCAATAAGCTTAAATTCTCAAAGTATAAGCTTCACACAAAGCTTGTGCTTATCTCGACAGCCGCGCTTGTCGTATCGGGAACGCTTTTCTTCTTCATGACCGAAAGCAATACGGTGCTTGAGGGACTGGGAATAGGCAGTAAAATAAAAGCTTCGGCATTTATGGCGGTAACTCCGAGGACTGCCGGATTCAATACTACGGATATCGCGTCAATGAGTTCTTCGGGCAAACTGCTTACAATAATACTTATGTTTATCGGAGGAAATCCCGGTTCGACTGCGGGCGGCGTGAAAACCACGACCGTGATAATATTTCTGCTGTCGGCATGGTCAAGCCTTAAAAACCGCAGCGAAATAAATATAATGAAAAGACGTCTTGAATCGGACGTGCTGAAAAGAGCGGCATCGGTCATAACCATTAACATAACGCTTATAATCGTAAGCATGCTTCTTATAAGCGCAGCACAGCCCGAACTCGATCTTCCCGATCTGGCGATAGAAATATTTTCCGCGATAGATACCGTGGGAATGACAACCGGAATAACGAGGGAACTGAATACATTTTCAAGGTATATCGTGATATTTCTTATGTACTGCGGACGTGTCGGAAGTCTTTCCTTTGCGCTGCTGTTTACAGAACAGAAAACACCCGATTCTTTATTAAATCCGGTTGAAAAAATCAATATAGGCTAAGGAGCAATACGATATGAAATCTATACTTATAATCGGTCTTGGACGCTTTGGAACTCATCTTCTGCGCAAATTCTATGAGCTTGGAGATGAAGTCATGGCTGTGGATATCGACGAAGAAAAGGTACAGGAAGCAATGGCGTTCGCCACAAGCGCCAAGATCGGCGACTGTACAAAAACAGATACGCTTAAAACCATGGGGATCGGAAATTTTGACCTTTGCTTTGTGTGTATAGGCGAAAATTTTCAGAACAGTCTTGAAATAACAAGTCTTATCAAGGAAATGGGCGCAAAAAAAGTTATAAGCAAGGCTAATACGGAAATACAGGCTAAATTCCTTTTGAGCAACGGCGCAGACGAAGTCACCTATCCCGAAAAGGACAGCGCATTAAAGCTTGCAACGAGATACAGCATCGACAACATTTTCGACTATATCGAGCTTTCAAAGGATATCGCAATATTTGAAATACCAATCCTTGCGTCATGGATCGGAAAGAGTATCATGAAAATTGACGCAAGAAAAAAACATCACATAAACATTCTCGCTATAAAAAACGGCAGCGAGATCAGACCTTTGCCCGGCGCCGAATATGAATTCTGCAAAAATGACCATATAGTTGTTTTAGGACGAAATACTGACGTCGAAAAGCTGCTGAAAAAAATAGATTAAACGGAGGTTACAGCCATGAGTATAAAATTTCATCTGCCGGATTTTGCGGTACACTGCGATTTCAACACTATGTTTGTTTACATGTATCAGAATTGCCCGCAATTTTTTCATGACGGCTTTGAAATAGCGTCAATATACGGAACTTTTCCGCAGTCTCTCTGGAACGGCGGAAGATCTATCGGAGGTACATGCAACAGAACATTCGTAAGGACAGTCGTAAGAAACTTTAACAAAATGAATATCCCGCTCAGATTCACCTTTTCAAATCCGCTTATAACAGAAGAACACCTTGACGACGAATTCTGCAACTTCGTACTGAAAACCGCTGAAAACGGCATGAACGGCGTTATCGTGGTATCGCCTGTGCTCGAGCAGTACATAAGAGAAAATTATCCAGGATATAAGATCACAAGCTCTACCTGCAAGAGAATAACCGATATCGACACTCTAAACAGCGAAATTGAAAAGGATTACGACATCGTGGTAATAGACTATGATTTCAACAATAAATTCGATCTGCTTGAACAGGTGAAAAACAAGGAAAAATGTGAAATACTGGTAAACGCCTGCTGCCGTCCGAACTGTCCTAACCGTTCAAAGCACTATCATGATATCGGACTTTCACAGATAAAATACTGCGAACATCTGAAAAAATATCCGAACAAGCCTTTCAATCCTAAGGATTACAACGTCGAGGTGGAGGCAAATATAAACTGTCCGTACATGGAATATGATGCCGTTGATGTAAGACAGCACTCAACACATGTTTCCCCTGAAGCTATATTTGAAAAATATCTGCCCATGGGATTTAATCAGTTCAAAATCGAGGGCAGAACGCTCATGAACGTAAATCTGGCGGAAACTTATCTTTACTACATGATAAAACCGGAATATCGGGACAAAGCGCGTATACTGTTTTATAACAATCTTATTGATAATAAAATATTAAGATAAAGGATGTGCAATTATGCCTGTTTTAGAAGTCAAAAATCTTTGCAAGCAGTATTCTAAAGTGCTTGCGGCAAATAATGTTTCCTTTTCTATCGACAAGGGAGAAATATTTGCGCTTATCGGTCCGAACGGCGCAGGAAAAACCACTACCATAAGAATGATATCAACGCTTATAAAGCCCACGTCGGGCGACGCGGTGATCGACGGTCACAGCATAAACGACGCCCCCGAAAAGGTTCGGCAGTCAATTACATACCTACCCGATGAAGCGGGAGCATACAAAACAATGAAGGGAAAATCTTATCTTAAATTCATGGCGGGAATGTTTACGAAAGACAAGGCGGAACTTGAAGATTTTACTCAAAGAGCCGAAAAAATGTGCGGTCTGGGAGATCGGCTAAACGAAAAAATAGGCAGCTACAGCCGCGGAATGATAAGAAAACTGCTTCTTTCAAGAGCGGTTATGACGCGTCCGAAGCTTGCTATACTTGACGAGCCGACAAGCGGTCTTGACATTATAAACGCTTTGGAAATAAGAAAAATGATAAAGGAACTTTCACAGAATGAGGGCATGTCTTTCCTGCTTTCATCGCACAATATGCTGGAGATCGAATATGTTTCCGACAGAGTCGGCATAATCGCCGGCGGAAAACTGCTTGAAATGGGCAGGATAGACGAACTAAAGGAAAAATACGGCTGCCGAAACCTTGAGGAAGTATTTGAAATGGTGGTGAAACAGAAATGAAATTTTTAAATCTGCTGAAAAAAGAACTGCATGAGCTTATTAACGTACAGCTTGTGATAGAACTTGTCGTAACGTTTATGCTTCTGCTCGGCATAGGACAAATGATGAGCTTTGTAATGGACGAGGCGTCAGATGAAAGCGGAACGGTAAATATAAGCGATCTTGACAATACGGATTTTACGCAAAGCATAATCGCGGCTATTGAGGGATCCGGTCTTGACGTTAAGCTTGTTGAAAATGACGATCCCGACAGGGCAAAGCTTCTTGAAAGCTCGGGCTGCGACAGTATTATCATTATCCCGAACGGATTTACCGAAAGCGTGGTTTCCGACAGCTTGGATGTTAAATGCGAGTTAGAGCTTGTTTCCGCTGTCAAAACATCATCCGCTATGTCTACTTTGAGCGACAAAAGCGCCTTTGCTATGGAGATAATAACGGGGATCGCCAAGAACCATATCATGACTGAAAAGGGACTTGACGAAAATGACATGGCAAAGATAGAAACGCCGTTCGCAGTAAAGAACGTTTCTGTCGTAAAGGACAAATCCGCTGAGATAAACTCGCAAATGCTGATATCTCTTTTGCAGTCGCAGGGCATGTTCATACCTATTGTAATATTTATGCTTGTAATGTTCACCTCACAGATGATCATTTCCGCGATCTCTACCGAAAAAATAGACAAAACCCTTGAAACGCTCCTTTCCGCTCCGGTTTCGAGAATATCGGTACTCGGCGCTAAAATGCTTGCCGCCGCGATAATCGCGGTGATCAACGCTGTCGTGTATATGATCGGCTTCTACGGAAGCATGGGTTCCGCACTAAGCGGTCAGATAGATTCACAGACTATAGGTCAGGCTCTCACCGTAAACGACGTCATGAAGGAGCTTGGTCTTAAAATAGGCGTTTCCGGCTATGTAATGATAGGGCTTCAGATGTTTATGACTATCATGATATGTCTTGCGGTAGCGCTTATTCTGGGCGCGCTCGTAAATGACGCGAAATCCGCGCAGACAATGCTGATGCCGATAATGGTGCTTGCCATGGTGCCTTACTTAGTATCGATGATATATGATATAAATCTGCTGCCGCCCGTACTCAAAACTATAGTTTACGCTATCCCGTTTACTCACACATTCAACGCAATGAATAATATAATGTTCGGAAATACGGAACTTTACTGGTTCGGTCTTGCATATCAGTTTGTATTGTTTATTATATGCATGTTCTTTGCGCTCAAAATATTTACGTCTGATAAAATATTTACTATCTCTCTTAATTTCGGACAAAAACTCAAGCTTAAAAAGAATATAGTGAAATAGTCACAAATAAAGGAGCATTATTATGAAAAAGAAAATTTTGTGCGCTGTTACGGCGATAATGTGCCTTATCGGGCTTGCTCCGCTGAATTCAAACGCCGAAACTTACAGCGATGAAATGCAGTACGGTGATTGTCTATATTATAAACAGATTGACAAAGACGAGGACGGCATATACGATTATATTGAAATTTCAGGCTGCGATGAATCTGCCAAAACAGCTGATATTCCTGACGAAATCGACGGCTTGCCCGTTAAGATCATAGGGGAATGGGCATTTTACAATCGTGCATATTTGACAGACGTAACTATTCCGAAAGGTGTAACAGCTATAGGAGACTATGCGTTTTCCGACTGCGTTTATTTATCGGGCGCAGTAATTCCAGACAGCGTAACGCGCATAGGAGATTACGCATTTGCCGGCTGCGTCAATTTAAAAGGAATAAAGATTTCAAACGGCATTGTGAGTATAGGCGATTATGCATTTAGCGGATGCAGAAGTTTAAAAAGCATGACTATCCCAGATAGTGTAACGACGGTCGGAGATTTTGCGTTTTTAGAATGCTGTTTAACAAGCATAATGATTCCGAACAGCGTTACAAGCATAGAAACCAATACATTTAGCGGATGTTATAATTTAACAGCTATAAATGTATCGGAAGATAATGCCTGTTACAGCAGCGTTGACGGAGTTTTATTCAATAAGGACAGAACGCGGCTTATTAAATATCCGGTAGGCAAAGAGGATTCCGAATACACCATTCCCGACAGCGTAACGAATATAGGAAATCGTGCGTTTCGTGATTGCAGTGTTTTAACGGACGTAACTATTCCTCATAGCGTAACGACAATAGGAGAAGAAGCGTTTTCTTTCTGCTATGCCTTGACAAGCGTAACAATTCCGGATACTGTAACGTCAATTAGCGACGGAACGTTTTTTTATTGTACAAGTTTAACAAGCGTAACTGTTCCGAACAGCGTAACGTCGATCGGGGGTAATGCATTTTCCCGATGTAAGGCTTTAGAAAGCATAACGCTTTTTGAAGGGGTAGTATCGATTGGAAGTAAGGCTTTTTCTGATTGTGATGATCTGAAAAGCGTAATAATAGAGAATCCCCAATGTGAGATTTACAACGAACGTAATACTATATTAAACGGTTATGATGATGAAGCAAGCCGATATTATTACAACGGAGTTATCCGCGGATATGAAAATTCTACCGCTCAGAAATACGCTGAAAATTGGGGTTATGCATTTGAAGCTATCGGCGAGGGTCATTGGAAGGCTTCGGATTTGGTCGAATTGCAGAAATACATTGTAAAGTCAGTAACTGTTATTTCAAAAAGATTTGATCTGAACTCCGACGGAATAATCAACGTTTTCGACGCGGCTCTGTTAAGAAGAAAATTGCTTTATGGCTGATAATATTCTAAGAGGACGCTTGAAGTAAGAGCGTCCCCTTAAAATAATGATATGTTCATTTCTTGCCTTGATGCAAGAAACGAA
>JAMPFN010000120.1 GCA_023664445.1 Clostridium sp.
TGCAGCATTCATGCAACATCCGTGCAGCCCTAAGTCATTCAAAAAGATATATAATAGAATTGTGGTCAGGCGATAGCGTTAAAATATAGTCTGACACAAAAAATATAATATGGAGGTTATACAATTGAAACATTACAATGACATCGTGATCGTTGGCATCGACCACGGCTATGGCAACATCAAGACTGCTCAGACGGTCACGCCTACGGGCATTATGAAACTCAGCACAGAGCCGACTTTTACAGAAAATGTTCTGTTTTATGAGGACGGCTATTACCGCATCGGTGAGGGGCATAAGGAGTTTATTTCGGATAAGTGGCAGGACAATGACTTCTATCTGCTCACGCTTATGGGGATTGCAAGGGAGCTGAAACAGGAGGGTATCACTTCTGCAAATGTACATCTTGCCGTCGGACTTCCGCTTACATGGGTAGACCGTCAGCGTGAGGATTTCCGCAGATATATGCTCCAAAAGGAAAACATAGACTTTAAGTTTGCGGAGAAGCTATATTCCATCCGCATTGTCGGCTGTTCGGTCTATCCGCAAGGGTACGCTGCCGTAGTGGATAAACTTCGTGACATGACCGGCGTGAATATGCTTGCAGACATCGGAAACGGAACTGTGAATATCATGTACATCAACAATCGTAAGCCGATTTCTACGAAAAGCCACACTGAAAAAATGGGCGTAAATCAGTGTGTGATTTCTGCTTCAAATGCTGTTCTGGATAAGCTTGGCGTAAAAATTGATGATGCTATTATTCAGCAGATGATCCGCTATGGCAAGGCAGATATTGCGGACGAATTTTCCAATGTGCTGAAACAGGCGATTACAGAATACGCTAACGGTATTTTCGATATGCTTCGCCGTTATGAGTATAACCCAAAGCTTATGCGCCTTTACATCACTGGCGGAGGAGGTAAGCTGATTGAAAATTTCGGTACATACGAGCGTGATCGTGTGACGATTATCGGGGATATTTGTGCATCAGCAAAAGGCTATGAGCAGTTTGCTTTAATGAAGTATAGAAAGGACGGCAGAGCATGAGCAATGTGAAGATGACCTGTTTCCGTTTCAATCTTGACAACCCTGAACACTCAAAGGCGTGGGAGTATCTTCACGATTTTGATAAAGAAAAAGTGAAGTCTGGAAACACTGCTGTTATTAAAGCAGTCAATGAGTACTTTGAGCGTATGCAGAAGCTCTCAGACGATCCCTATTTTGAAAACCGTGAGCGTGAGAACCGCTTTGTAGACCAAATTGTCAGCGAGGTGGGCAAGGCATTCATTGCTGAAATGCCGAAATTCCTTGCAAGCCTGATGCTAAGTCTCAACGTAAGTTATCCGATACCGACACCGCAACAAGCCGTTTCCGTAGGAACGGAGAACAATGCCAACGCTGAGGACAGCGATGATACGGACTATTCCGACATCGACCTTGATTTTATAGGCGGTTGATTTACAAAAGCACAAAAACACATATCGGGTGATATAGTTTCGGGGACGGAATGTTATATGCCGATAAATCAGAGGGCAGACCGCAAAAATACCTGATAGCATTTTATGCAGAAAGTGAAATCCTGCACCTATCATGGAAAACAGGTGCAGGAAGATTGCCGAACAATCAGGAGATTGCGGCAAAAAATCGGCTGATGCCGAAAGCCTTGCAGGAGCAAGGCGAGTTTCCGGCTCTGATTTACGCCGGGCAGGTAGTACCATTGTATTGACACAATGGCTGCCTGCTCAGAGACGTTCCCCCTCCGAGACCTTCCCCATGAGCCGCTGATGCGGCAGAAAGGAGCATAAATGCCAAATCGCAAACGCAATCATTCTATCTGCTTGAAGCTCACGAACGAGGAATATGACCTCTGGACTTCCAAGCAAACAGCAAGCGGACTAAGCAAGACAGACTATCTGATATAAGCTCTCAGAAACAGCGAGGTACGGATATACTCTATCGAGGACAGCCTCGCATCGCTTATCCACGAGATACGAAAAATCGGCACGAACTTAAATCAGCTTGCCTACTTTTCCAACATCGGGCAGGACGATAAAGTACGAGCCGAGATCGGAGCTATCCGCCGTACCAATAACAGAGTTATGGAACAGATAGAGGATTTTCTTAAAAATCCTAAGTTTACCATTAAAGGCGGTAATTGATGTTTGGAAATGTTAATGTTGATTACAAGCCCTGCAAATCAGCGACACAGCTTCAAAGAGCCGCCGACTACATTCTCGGCAGACAGGCAGAACAGATACGTGACGGAGTAGTCAAGACAGCACCTAACTTGTATTGGGGTATAAATTGCGACCGTGATAATTTTCTTCGTGATGTGCTGATGACACGGGAGCTTTTCGGAAAACAAAAATCCAAGAATGCTAATCTTGCATATAAAATGTCATTTTCATTTCACCCCGATGATAATGATAAGCTTACATATGATGAAGCATTCCGCATTGCCAAAGAGTTTGCAGACAAGTTTTTGAAAGGCTATGAAGCGCTGTTTGCACTGCATACGGACTCCGAGCATATCCACGTACGTTTTTGATTGGAAATTGTCATATCGAAACAGGCAAGGCATACCGCCGTAATCAGAAAGACTTGTATAATATGTGCGAGTTTTTCGGGGAGCAGTGTCAGCAGCGTGGACTTGTTCATTCTGTCCGTCAGGATTTTTATAACCATGATATTGATACAAGTCCTGACAAGGAAAAGTCGGAGAGCATAGAATGAAAAGCAAAGGCAAGGAAACTTTTAGGGACGAGCGAGTGACCTTGCTCACAGCAGCGACGCTTCAAATGTGCCAACTCTTGAAGAATTATTCAGCAGCTACCAACGCCGAAATGGTGAAAATAGCCGAAAGGGAACTCCAGAACCTGAACATACAGAAACTGTACGCAGAAAGCGTAAAGACTTCTATCGTTAGTATTGCGAGGGATATTTACTATCAGTTTGAAACCGAGCAGAAAAATGCTTTTAAGGAAGTCAGAAAATATCTCAGCAACACTAACGATGAAATGGAGAAATCCATTCACGAATGTACCCAAGAAGTCCGTAAAGCAACAAAAAGCGCAGTCCGCTCGTCTGAACGGCTGCACAGGGTTAAGACCATTGGCGATTTACTTTATCACTCTGCACCACTTTTGGTGCTGATAGATATTATTCTCCGAGTAGTTGCTTTAACGGCTCATATTCCGTGAAATTGGTATTTGTCATTTCAATATAGCTTTGCAGTTCTGCAGTTCTTGTATGTACAAAGTCAGATTGATTGCCATACAGCTTTATGAAAATGTGAAATGCATCGCAAAGCTCTTTTCCTGCCGATGAATCATTCAGGCACAGTACACGGACGATTTCAATAAAGTCAGAACAGGTATCATTGTTAGTTTCAAATTCCGATCTGACAAGTTCAGATACAACGGAATGAATGTTGATTCTTCCCCGGTAATTTTCATAGAGCAAGCCTACGTCAATCAAGTCCTCAACAATCACCATATTTTTCAGGTTCATGATTTTTGCAAAGAAATTCTTCCGGAATCCGAAGTACGGAGCGAACACCATAACTCTTAAAACCTGTTTATGCCGTTCCGGTAAACCAAGTAAATGGAACAAGTCTCTGATATGCTCATAATATAATTTCTTTTTTGGATGCTTGTCCTTTTTTGCGGAAAGTTTTTCGGCAATATTCTTGATTTTGAAAGTTGATATAATAGTATATATCGAAAATAGCTGCTTTGGGAGAAAGGGGTTAAAATGTTACCAAAGCAGAAAAATTACAGCGTGGGCGTTTATATGCGCCTATCAAAAGATGATGAGAGAAACGGAGAATCTCTCTCAATTGAAAACCAAAGAAAAATGCTCACAGACTATGTGAGCGAACAGGGCTGGACGATTTATGACGAGTACGTTGATGACGGAATTTCGGGCGTTTCTTTTGACCGTCCCGGTGTTCAGAGAATGCTCGAAGATGCAAAATCAGGAAAGATTAATTTGATTATTTGTAAAGACCTTTCAAGATTTGGACGTAATTATATCCAATTGGGGCAATATGTAGATTATCTGTTCCCTATGTATAATATACGTTTTATTGCCCTGAATGATAATGTTGACACCGCTAATTCTAAAAGTTCGGGAATGGATATGATGCCGATAATGAACATCTTTAATGAGTGGCACAGCGCCAATACCTCGAAGAAGTTAAGAGCGGTTATTGAGTCAAATGCAAAAGCAGGAAAATATAAATGCTCATTTGCAGCTTACGGTTATGTCAAGGCAGATGACGGAAAGTACACACCGATCATTGATCCTGAAGCCGCCGCCATTGTACGCCGTATCTTTGAGCTAAGAGCAAAAGGAATAGGACTAAATAAAATTTCCGAGATACTTAATGAGGAAAATATTCTGCCGCCCTCCGATTATCTTTACCAGAAGCTTGGCAGAGCCAATCCGCTTTCTATGACGCACCTGTGGAGTTATGAGGGGATTCAGCGAATCCTCCGAAATCCGATCTATATCGGAACATTGGCACAGCTTCGCAGACCGACTGTCAGCTACAAGAACCACAAGCGTATTTCGACAAACGAAGAAGATTGGATCGTGGTCGAGCATAATCATGATCCTATCATTTCACAGGAATTGTGGGATAAGGTGCGTGAATACGAAAAGTCTGTCAGTCGTGGAAAGAAAGACAGTCAGGGATTTGTTGACACGTTTTCAGGTATGCTTTACTGTGCCGACTGCGGTTACAAAATGAAGCAGATCTGGATCAACCGCAGAAACAAGTCTCACGGAACGGCTTATAGCTGCGGTTATCATGCACGATACGGCAAGAATTACTGCACGACGCACACAATCAGAGGTAATATCCTTGAAACACTTGTAATTGCAGATATTCAGTCCAAATTACAGATTATCATAGACGAGAATAAAGCAAGAAAACAGTTTCTTGAAAAAAAGTCGGGACTGCACAATGCACAGACTGCCAGTGATAACAAGCGTAAACGTGAAGCAGAAAAACGTTTTGCAGAGCTTGAAACGCTGATACAGAGTGTTTATGAAAATATGGTTCTCGGTAAAGTTCCGGAAGAAGTGTGCGTTAAACTGATTGAAAAGTATCAGTCAGAAAACAAACAATTACAGACGGAGCTTGATGCCATTCAGAAACGTCTTGATGCAATCAATCAGGACGAGCGTGATGTTGATGAGTTTATCCATCGTCTGAAAAAATACGCAGGATTTGAAGTTCTCAACCGTGAAATGCTCCTTGACCTTGTGGAGTACATCACTATTGAGGACGTACCCGAAAACCGCAACGAACCGAGGAAAATCCATATCTACTACAAGTTCCTTGACAAAGCTCTTACCAACAAGCAGAACGCATTAGTTTAATATGTATTGACACGTCTCCATTTGGACGTTCCTACTTGCTGGGATAGAGAAACCGCCTTTGCAGGC
>JAMPFN010000121.1 GCA_023664445.1 Clostridium sp.
CTTGATTTTCTTTGGTTCGTTTCTTGCATCAAGGCAAGAAATGAACATATTACGCTTTAAGAACAGCCTTTGCAAGTTCTTCCATTTTCGGGATATCGCTGTCTTTCATTACAGATTTTATCGTAACCGTCGGCTCAACGACCGTCACATTCTTCATTACCTCGACGATACCTTTCATCGTTTTTGCAGCAGTAGGCGCCCATGAACCGTTTTCTATTATTCCGACAGTTCTTTTCTGATAATTTTTAGCTTTCAGATGATGCAGAAATTCTTCCATGCAAGGGAAAACGCCCGCGTCATAGCTTGCAGCGGCAAGAACCATCGCGTTATACCTGAAAGCGTCCTCGACAGCTTCCGCCATATCGTCTCTCGCAAGATCGGTTATCGCAACCTTTTTTGCACCGCTGCTTTCAAGTATTTCTTTCATTTTTTCAGCGGCGGCGGCTGTGTTTCCGTGTATCGACGCGTAAGCTATCAAAACGCCCTCGTCCTCGGGTTCATAGCTGCTCCATGTCTGATATTTTCCTATATAATATTCAAGATTTTCTTTAAGTATCGGTCCGTGCAGAGGGCATATCGTTTTTATATCGAGCGTGGAAGCTTTTTTCAGCAGAGCTTGTACCTGCGCGCCGTATTTACCGACAATATTGAAGTAATAGCGTCTTGCCTCGCACGCCCAGTCCTCGTCCGTATCGAGCGCGCCGAATTTTCCGAAGCCGTCTGCGGAAAAGAGTATCTTTTCGGATTTCTCGTATTCGACCATTACCTCCGGCCAATGAACCATAGGCGCCATGAAAAATTGCAGCGTATGACTTCCGATAGAAAGTTCTTCGCCCTCCTTTACAATAACAACTCTGTTTTCAACATCAATGTCGAAAAACTGCGGAAGCATTGCGGCAGCTTTTGCGCTCATAATAAGCTTCATTTCGGGATATTTTTCAGACGCAAGTTTTATATTTCCCGAATGATCCGGTTCAAGATGCGATATTACCAGATAATCAGGTTTTCTTTCTCCGAGAGCTTTTTCGAGATTTTCAAACCACTTATCGGAAACCCTTGCGTCAGCCGTATCCATAACGGCAATTTTTTCGTCAATTATAACGTAAGAATTGTACGAAACACCGTTCGGTACGTCGTACTGACTTTCAAAAAGATCAATTTCCCTGTCGTCGACTCCTATATATACAACGGAATCGGAAATTTTAACGTCATTCATGATATACCTCCATAATAAATTATAATATACTTGTTCAATAACCTTGTTTTATAGGGGGACTCTGTCCCCCTAACCCCCTGCCAAAGGGAATAATTCCCTTTGGAATCCTCATGATTTTTTTAATACTTTCCCCAAGGGGAAATATTAAAAAAATGTGGGTAACCACATGAACATTCTTGGCAAAGATCATGGAATAGTTTCTCATCAATAAACTAAGTTATCAAACACATATAATAAACATTTATGCTTATTATACCATAAATTTTTATTTATGGTATAATCGTCCGATATGCACGAAGTAAATCTTTGATTTACGAATGTGCAAGGACTTTAGATAAAGTATAATAAGCGTTTACGCTTATTATACCATAAATTTCAATTTATTGCAACATAATGACCCGAAGCCTATAAGAACTACTTTTTATTTATCCTGAATACACAAATAATCTCTTGATTCATAAGGAAAATCTTCCTTTTTTATTTTTAATATGTTATAATAACAAACCCATTCTCCTTCTTCCGATTCAAACTCCTCCGCGTTGTCATAACTGATTTTAACAACAATGATATCGTCATTATACGCTACCTCTTTTACGTCATAAGATTTAAGCTTAGACATCTTGCCGAAATTTCCGGTAAAAATAACGTACAGCATATATTCGTCAAAATCTATATCTTCACTGTCGGAAAAATCCACTCCCAACTCATCGCCAAGCGAGGCGAGATCTTCCTTATCATTAATTATTACCTCTTCGTCATAACCTGATTTATGAGCTATAAAGTTATTTTTTTCAATATATGCAAAGCCCTCGCAAAATGTCTCAAAATCAATTCTCGGATCGTCGTCACTAACGCCTGTATGACTCACAGAATAACAACCTGAAAGCAAAAAAACGCATAATATTAAGGTAAATAAATTTTTATACAAATATCTCATAATTTACTTCCTTTTATAGAAAATCTGTTGTTAGGAACCTGTGTTCATAGAAAATTTATGCGGATTTTCGTGCATAATTTTTCAGAGAACGAGGCAATTTTTTGCAGGCATACTCTCGTATGGCAAAGAAAATTAACGAAGTTATCGGGAAAATTCGCTGAAAAGACTTGTGAAGATTCTATGAATACAGGTTCTTAGCGTTACTTTTCAACATTCTGTTCGCCGTATGTTGAAATCTCGATAGTTTCTATCATGATATCTTCGACGGGAACTTTCGTTTCGTCCTCATCCTCTTCGACATCGAGATCGGTAAGCTCGTCTATTACATCAAATCCGTCAAACGTCTGACCGAAAATAGTTATCTTCTGCGAAAGATTCGGAACGCCGCCTCTTTCTATAAAAGCGTCGGCAACAGTTGTGTCCTCCTTGTTCGTATCAAGAAGCTCCTGCTTGAATTCATCGGTAAACTCGACGCTGTTTAAAACGGCAAAACGGCTTCCGTTTATCACCTTTGCATTTCCGAAAAGCTTTTCAAAGAAACTGCCCTCCTGTCCCGTTGAAAGACTGCAAAGCGCGCCCCTGAAAGGCCATAGATTCTGATTAAGCTCCTGTTCGACCGATTCCGCCTCTTTGTTGTAATCGTCGCCAAGATCGCCGTTTTTCTCGGAGCTTCCTGCGCCGAAATACACTCCCGGTTCAGACTGGAAAACGTAAGTATTGTCATAATATCCGCTCTCTGCCAAATTTGTAAAACTTTCAACAGCCTTCGGAGCATACTGTGGATAAAGTACCGCCTTTATATCTCCTAATGTGGTCTTTATTACCGCAACCGGAGCGTCGTCGTCCGGAGTTTTAGTCTGAACAAGATCGAGCGTTTTCATGTCGATATAGCTGCTGCTTTTACTTCCTATATAATTCATGCATGAAACCGCCGCAAAGCTGAATGCAGACGCCGCAACAAGACCCATAACTATAAATCTGACTTTTCTGTCCAAAATTTTTTACCTCAATTCTTGATTATTTCCGTTCCCTGCCTTGTTTCTTTTATAGTATAGCCAAGCTGTGATATCTTATCTCTAAGTTCGTCGGCAAGCGCAAAATCCTTTGCCTTTCTTGCCTGTGCGCGCTTCTCGGCAAGTTCTTTTACCTCGTTTGGTATCTCTTCCTTTTCGATCCTGTTGTAAAGCAATCCCAAAACGCCCGTCAGCTTATCAAAAATTTCCGCTCCCATTTCAAGCTGTTCCTTTGAGGTATTGCTGTCGTCAGACATTGTATTCAGATCGCGCACAAGTTCAAACACCGCCGTAAGACCGTCGGCTGTGTTGAGATCGTCGTCCATAGCGTCAATAAACTGCGACTTTCTCTTTTCAAATATTTCCTTTGACGCGTCGGAAATTTCTCCGCTCTTTGCGGCTGTTATCGCTCTGTCCAATTTTTCGCGGCAGTTATAAAGTCTTTCTAAGGAAGCCTTACATGATTCGAGAAGCTCCGCAGTATAATTCATTGGCATTCTGTAATGCGCCTGTATCATAAGATAGCGGATAGTTTCATAACCGTATTTTTCAGCGGCGTCTCTCGTAAGGAAGAAATTATTTTTCGATTTAGACATTTTTTTGTTATCGATGTTTATATGACCATTATGCATCCAATAATTAGCAAACGTTTTTCCCGTTGCCGCCTCCGACTGCGCGATCTCGTTTTCATGATGCGGAAACACAAGGTCTTTTCCGCCGCAGTGAATATCTATAGTATCTCCCAGACAGTCCTTTGCCATAGCCGAACACTCGATATGCCAGCCGGGTCGGCCTTTTCCCCAAGGAGAATCCCAATGCTGTTCGTTCTCGCCTGCCGCTTTCCAAAGCGCAAAGTCGAGAGGATCTTCCTTGATATCGTTTACCTCGACTCTCGCTCCGGCGATAAGATCGTCAAGCGACTGTTTTGAAAGCTTTCCGTATCCCTCAAATTTTCTTGTACGGTAATAAACGTCGCCGTCCGCTTCATACGCATATCCTTTTTCCACAAGCGTTTTGACCATTTCGATTATCTTATCCATATAAACCGATACCTTCGGATGTACGTCAGCCGGACGCACGTTTAGTCCCTTCGCGTCGGTTTCATACTCTTTAATATATTTTAACGCTGTTTCCTCGGGAGTTGAGTTTTCAATTTCAGCCTGCTTTATTATCTTATCATTCACATCGGTATAATTCTGAATAAATTTTACTTCATATCCTCTGTATTCAAGATAGCGTCTGAAAACATCGAAAACGCATATCGGTCTTGCGTTTCCGATATGAATACGGTTATAAACAGTCGGACCACACACATAAATTCCGACCTTTCCGTCCTCTATCGGTTTGAATTTCTCTTTTTTTCCGGTAAGTGTATTGTAAATTTTCATTATATATTTCCTTTCAGTTTTTTATAAGTTCAATCTTCCGATTCTTCGATTTTCCTCTGAAGTCTTTCTATCTGCATTTTTATTACGCACATTTCCTGAGAAACAGGATCGGGAATGTGTATCTGATCAAGTTCCTTGCATACGGTAACTTTCTGTCCCTTATTTCTTACGATCCTTGCCGGAACGCCGGCAGCCGTACAGTTATCGGGAATTTCCTCCAAAACGACCGAGCCTGCGGCTATTTTTACGTTGTTGCCGATCTTGAAAGGTCCTAAAACCTTTGCACCTGCTCCTACCATGACATTGTCGCCAAGCGTCGGGTGACGTTTTCCTTTATCCTTTCCCGTACCGCCGAGGGTAACTCCCTGATAAATAAGGCAGTTATCTCCTATTTCGGCAGTTTCTCCTATTACAACTCCCATACCGTGATCTATGAAAAGTCCCTTGCCTATTTTTGCTCCCGGATGTATTTCTATACCTGTTCTGAATCTTGCAAACTGTGAAATTATTCTTGCGATAGTAAACATTTTATGCTTATAGAACCAATGCGCCCTGCGATAGCTGTGAACGGCATGAAGCCCTGAATATGTCAGCCATATTTCAAATGAACTTCTTGCTGCCGGATCACGCTCCTTTACAATGGCTATATCTTCACGAAGTCTTTTAAACAAACTGTCACCTTCTTTTTAATAAAAAAACTCCGGCATAGATCATAGACCGGAGAAATTGCTCATTCATATACATTGTTGCCTTATTATATTATACTCATCATTTGATATTTTGTCAATACAATTTTTGAGAAACTTGTGGGGGACTCTGTCCCCCAAGCCCCCTGCCAAAGGGAATGATTCCCTTTGGAATCCTCATGATTTTTAGTAATACT
>JAMPFN010000122.1 GCA_023664445.1 Clostridium sp.
CGCGCTTTACACGCTCCGGCAAATGCGCGTCTATGATTTCAATTTCGGTCATTTTATGTACTCCTTTACGACGTTTATTATACCTGTCCCATAGCTTTTAAGCAGGAACTGAAACGTCGGAATGCTCATACCGGAATTTTGTTTACCGGATTTTTTCCATGCGATTCCCAGATCGCCGCCGTTTTTGAGGTAAGTCCTCATAGATTCTATGCTCACGCCCAAAAGATCAGCGGCGACCTGTGTTTTGATGTCACAGGGATTTTCCTTGACAACCTCTGCAAGCTTTATCAATTGATCTTCGATATAGCCGTTAAGGTATTGCGCAGCTTCTTTTGCGTTGTTCATTTTTATCCTCCTTTAATCTATTCTTTCAAATTCGACCGGAATCCACATATCAGGATTAAAATTAAGAGTATAGCGATAATTGTCGACATAGTTGTCGGTAACGTCTTCAACCGTATAGGTAACATTATCGGAAAGACCTATGAAGTGCTTTTTATATGAGCCGTTTTCGTCTTCCACAACAATTTCAAGTTGATTTTCAGCTGCGTCAACCGCTAATGACATTTTGCCTGTCATTTGAAACAAAACGTCGCTTTTAATGCAATTAATAACCGTAATCTGTCTTATAGTGTTGAAGTAATTCGCCTCTTTTGAGATGTTGCGCGAAACTTTGTTAGCCTGATCGCAGCCGGTCATTATTGCGGCTATTATTGCCGCCCCTGTTCCGATCGCAAGTAGTTTCTTTAAGTTCATGTTATTTCTCCTTACATTTATAATTTAACTAACAAGTTCCTCGCAAGTTGTATCCAACTTTTTTGCAAGGAGCAATCCTACTACGATATTAGGGACTTTTATTCCCATTTCGTACTGCGCTATCGCGGGCTGACCAACTCCGACCATGTTAGCAAGTTCTGCCTGTGTCCAACCTTTTGCCTCGCGTAATTTCTTTAAGTTTTCAGCAAAAGCCATTATATCACCTCCCTTTCTGTTCCTGTCTTTGATTAATAAGAACCATACATTTTACCATGTAGTAAAATTCTGTTGCTTGTTCAAAATTAAGCTTTCTGATAAGCTCTAAAAGCTTGATTACTTCTGATGTTTTCAAAATACTCATCTCTCCAATCCTTTTTTACTTTTAATCAAGCGAATCCGGTAAGAATTTCAAGTCTGCTGTGAGTTCTGCTGAGTACATCCGTAATAAGCCGCAGAGCGTAGCCGACATTATCAATTTCCTTAGTCGCAGGAGTTATCTCAAATGCCGCATCGGTTATATACTGCATAACCACACAAATCTGTGCCAACTCAAAGCGGATATCGTCTAAATCATAATCTAAATCACTTCTGACTCTGTTGTTCATGTTATCTTTATGCCCTTTTCGTTTTACTGTAATTAAATGTTAATGCCAATTTAGTATATATGTACTATGAAACAGCATTTTTGTACAGTTACACAATTTTCACACAATACATTTGTATAGTTTTATAATATTATTGTTGTTGACAATAGTACAAACGTATAGTATAATATAAATGTAGGAGGTGAGAACATGCCGACAATATCAATGTTTTATGGTATCTTAATAAGAATGTACTTTGATGACCATAATCCACCGCATATTCATGCGATATACGGAAGTGAGGAGGCTTGCTATAACTTCGAAGGCAATGTGATTGATGGTAAGTTACCGAGTAAGCAGCATAAACTTGTGACAGCATGGATTGTAATTCACCAAGACGAATTAAAAGCCAATTGGCAGCTTGCACACGATGACGAACCACTATTCAAGATCGAGCCTTTAAAGTAAGACTCTTTCTTGCTGATCAAAGGAGGAAATATAATGAGATCAGTTGTAAAAGTTCAGCCGCTAGCAGATTACAAGTTGATATTGGAGTTTGACAACGGCGAAAAGCGTATAGGCGACATCAGCCCTTTACTTGTAAGACCTATATTTTCATTCCTCAAAGACCCGATCTACTTCAATACGGTATATATTGAATACGGCGCTGTAACATGGAAAGACCCAAACGGCAACGAGGTCGACATCTGCTCCAATAAACTGTATATGGACAGTTTGCCGGCATAGGAGAAAACGATGGAAACAAAAGATATACTCAAACAATTAAGAAAAAACAGAGGTTTCAACTCTGCACAAGACTTTTGCAATGCAGTAGGTATAAGCATTAACACATATCAGAATTATGAGAGTGGAAAACGTATTCCCACTGCCGAAATTTTAATCAAACTCGCTGATTTCTACGGCGTCACAACTGACTATCTATTAGGACGAGATGTAGGCGAACCGAAACCGTTGGACAAACTTGTAGCCGAATTTAATATGGACGAACTTGAAAAGGAGATACTTGACAATTACCTAAGTTTGCCTAAAGATATGCGCGGAGACCTGATGGAGTTTCTTGAAAAAACAGTAAAAAATGTCATGAATAAGAGCGGCGAGTAATTCGCTGCTTTTTGTTTTGTACTTCGCCGGCATAAAGCAGCTTAGCCCCCTGAATTATCTGCAAAACAGCCATTTTATCCTGAACATTCAGCTTTTGTATCAGCTTTATCAACGATACTGTCTCAATATCATTCATAAAACACCTTCCAAAATTTTCCTATTTTTATTACTGCGGCATTGACTCCCCCTAAAAAAATAGTGTATACTTAGATTGTCGAAAAAAGTAAATACACTATTTTTATGTAGGAGAGAGGCTTTTTCTAATGAAAGTGAGCGAATAAATGAATCATCTTAGTATTCAATGTTACCGCCTTTCTTAGAATCGGCACTCATACCCTTTAATAAGCATGGCAGCGCTTTGTCACAGACGAAAAAGGGTAAATAAATGCCCGAGAGAGTTGAGGCGTTAATCGCCTCGCTCTCGTCAATGCCATAGTTATATTTATAACTCTATTTTGTTAGAGTGTCAATACTTTTATCTCTAAAATGTTAAATAAAATATAAGGGAGAATTTTATGGGTTTTGCACAAAAATTTGATATGATAATGAAAGAACGAAATATCACTAATTATGAAATGAGTAAAAAAACAGGTATATCCGATAGTTTAATAGGATATTGGCGAAAAGGCGAAAGAATTCCAAAGGCTGATAATCTTTTAAATATATCTGATTTTTTAGATATATCAATTGATTATCTTTTAGGAAAAACGGACGAACCGCACGTAGTTAGTGGGAACTCAATAAAAATCAGTAATATTCATGGAGATAATAATGCCAACAATGTAAGCATTAATAGCGAAATACTTGATAAAGAAACTTTAGAATTAGTTAATATTATTAAACAGCTGTCGTTGGTTGAACGCTCTAAGGTTATAATGTTCATAGAAGAAATGAAAGGAAAATAAAATGAATAGGTTTATATCAATTTTCTCTGTAATTATATCGCTTACAGTATTTACATCATGCAATAGTAATTTAAATGACAGAATTTCAACATCCAATTCAAGTATTGTTGAAGAAACAAAACCTTTGGATTCACAAGATATACTCAGTACATTTGTTGATATGTTTAACGAAAAATCTGATACAGACATTGCAAATGTATTGGAAATAGATATACATGAGGAACATTATAGAACGGAATATAGATTAAATGCTTTTAAAAATGCTTTGGCTATAAACGGTAATATCGGTGAATATTCAATTGATATAGTAAGTTACGGTACTATGGCAAATGATGAAATAAGGTTATACTTATCAACAGATTCGATTGATTTTGCAGAATATTTCTTTAAAATAGCGTTAGAAATATTTGATTCTTCACTTACAGAAGATGAAATATTGGATAATTCAGAGATTTTAAAAGAAAAAGATACAGGTAGTTTTATTAATCATATTACTTATTATTATAATCCTGCATATAAAGAACTTTATATTGATTGCTCAGATGTGAATTTCTATGCTAAGAAATAAAAAAACCGCCCAAAAGGGCGGTCATAAGGAGGGACTATTTTATATGGATAAAAAATGCAAAAGATTTTTAAATCATCTTCATGAATGCGAAAGATATTCTCTCAAATATGACGATATCAAAAATCTCACTTTTTTAAGCAAATTTCTTGAAAGTGAAATTGAAAAAATGATCGATTATTTAGAAGATGAAGGATATATAAACGCAGATAAAGCTTTATCAGGCAATTATAGGAGTGTTGAATTGACATATAAAGGAATAAATTGGAAGTATTTCAGATATCAGGAAGTCTTAAAATATTTAAAAGATAAATGGATTGATTTTTTGGCTATGAGCACTTCTATAGTTGCTTTAGTCATATCGCTAATTTCACTGCTAAAATAGCAATGCAAATCAAGAAGCCAACTGATAATAAAATCAATGCTAATATATCTTTTTCCAATTTTTCTATTCTTTCCTCTTGCATTATTGTCACAGCATTCAGCAAATTTATTTTTTTCTGAACCTCTTGAATTTCAGACTTCGTCGGTTTATCATTTTTATTCATTTTATTACCTCCGAAAGAAAGGAATTTTTATTATGAAAAATAATTTTAAATTTACAGATAATAGCAATGAAGCTATATCTAAGCTCAATGAACTTAAAAAACAAGCCGAGCAGAAACACGCATTTAATGAAATATTGACCGATAGTTTTGTGAAATCAAACACAAAATTTGATAGTTATGAAGATTTGATGAAAAAAATCGAATCTGTAAGTCCCGAATTTGAATTGAATTCAAAAGTTGATGAGCTGATTTCCAAAAATTCAAATTTTAATAGCTATCAGGAAATGGTGTTTACGGCTCTTGGGGTTCTCGAATAGTTCTGACATGAGCGTCAGACTTTTCCGAATTGTATTTGATATCCGGCTCATATTTGATTTGATTGATTTCCCCAATAACCTCTGAAATTAAATCTTTGATTTTTTCAAGATGTCTGACATTTTCACTATTTGAAAAATTCCACTCGATATCGGCGGATATCTTTCCGTAAATATCATATATTATATTTTCGTTTTTATTCATTTAGAAAGGATTAAATTATGATTGCATTCGTGATATTCTCATAGCCTTAGAAAATACAAGCATTGATGAATCCTTGTCTTTTAATTCACTTGAAAAGACATTAAATCACGATAAAGATGACATCCGGTATTCATGTCATATTCTCTATTAAGAAGGCTATATAACTGCTATTTGCGTTGATGTAGATAATGTGCCATTGCCATTTTATCCGCATATTAACGAACTTACTCTTAAAGGTCAAAAATTTTTAGAAGCAATCCGTAATGAAACTGTTTGGGCTAAAGTTAAAAAATCGGCAATAAAGATAGGAATTTCTTCTATCGGCACATTATCACAATGCAGACCGTACTTTTTCCTTTTGACACATCAATTCCTACGCTAATCATTTTG
>JAMPFN010000123.1 GCA_023664445.1 Clostridium sp.
CCCGACCACCGAACTGACCGCACGTCCGACCGAGGGCTTTTCTGCTATGATTAAATTATGCGGAGTAGAATAAAATGTAGAGTTCTTTGAAAAAACGTCTGTATTTTGCATGATTTCTATCACCTTTCTTTACATAATATGAGCTGTAAAATGGGAATACAGATAGCTAATAAGTGAGTATTCCCATTACAGCTGATTGATTAAAATGGTTACTTTTGTTTTCCAAGACCTTCAAGCCAAGTCATAAGATCACTGTCTTCCGTCCACGACCTTATTTCAGGATGTACACTCACAACATTAGCTTTCTCTATCGCTTCCCTTTTTAATGTCACGTCTGCTCTCGCATATATCTGGGTCGTTTTCACATCCGTATGACCGAGAAAATCTCGGATATAGATCAAATTCACCCCTGCTTGCAGCAAATGCATTGCTTTGGAATGCCTTAGGCAGTGTGGAGTTAGTTTTTCCGGTATCAATCCCGGCTGTAGCTTTCGGGCTTCCACTGCATTTTTATGTAAAATGTAGGAAACTCCTGAACGTGTGAGCTTCTGTCCCGAATGATTAAAAAACAAAATGTCATCTTTATTCATGAGCCGGTTCTTATGGTCTTTAAAGTATGCTGAAAGAATAGTTGCATTTCCCTTTAGAAGTGGAACACTTCTGACCTTTCGTCCTTTTCCGGTAAGTCTGACAATAGCCGGATTTATCAAACGTATATCTCCGGCACAAAGATTCACGATTTCATCAACTCTTGCACCCGAATCATATAACAAGCTCAGTATAGCCAATTCTCTTCTGCCATGTACTGTTGACGTATCGGGAATAGAAAGCAACAATTTTATTCCTTCAACAGAAACATGATTCAATTCGTTTTTTGGCGCTTTGGCAAATTTCAGAAACAACACCTGCTGGCAGAGTAAAGCATATTCCGGATATTTATACTGAACATATTTGAAAAAAGCATGAATAGCAGCTAATCTTTGGTTACAAGTTGAAACACTTGCATTTCTATCGGTTTTCAACCACTTTAAAAAACGTTCGATCATACTCATGCTGATCTTGTCAAAAGTTATCTTATCCGCAGTAAGTTTTTCCTCTGTACTGCAAAACCTAAGAAACAACTTAAACGTATCCCGATAGGACATAATTGTATGCTCACTAAAGTTGCATAGCCCCGTCAAATATTCAGAGAAGAATTTAGAAAGTGCATATGCGAAATCAGTCGGTTTCTTCAAGAAGTTCACCTCCGATCTCAGGAAACAACTTATCCGTAAATTGTTCCATTTTTTCTGTTATCTCCGGATATGTCTCGGCAGTCAATCTTAGATACCACTGTGTAGATAAGACGCCGATATGCCCAAGATATTTGGACAGCACAGGAAGCATCACCATAAGGTCTGTTCCATTGCTTGCCCATTTATAAAGCTGATGACAGGCAAATGTATGTCGCAGATCATGTACCCTCGGTTCGAGAAGTTTTCCGCCGTATGGAATATTTGCTGACGTAAGCACATCACGAAAATTTCGTTCAATTGCAGATTTACAGTAGTGTTAACCATGCATGGTACAAATGAAAGGATAGTCGGAAGAATGTTGTTCATGTATTTCAGCAACATATTTTCTGCAATAGGCAGTAAGTGAGTCGGACATAGGCACAAGCCTCTCCACATTATTCTTTGTCTTTGTCAGATGTACGATTCCCTGTTCCAAATCGATGTCACATACCTTAAGTTCCAACACTTCGTTGATTCTGAAGCCACAAGCATAGAGCATTCTGTATAACATCGGAAAAGCTCTATGCTTGTAAACCGACTTCGGAGAATACTCCATATGATCGAGAACCTTAAATATCGTTCTGATCTCCTCATGGGTAAAGATATATCACGCTTAAATTTAAATGGCTGCATATAAGATTCATAACCCTGATCTGCTAAAAACATTGAGAAATGTCGCATTACAAGTATTCTTGAAGAACGATACGTTTCACATTCATTATGCCTTTTTTCACTCCACAATTTGGCAAGCTCGGCGGTAATCTGATAGTTTTTGATCTCATAGTCTTTACTGAAATCATCAAATGCTTTCAGAATATAAATCTGTCCATCATAGCTGTATCCCTGTCTGCGTTTGTATGCAATAAATGCACGGCACATATCCGCAAATGGTCCATTAAACTGAGGATCTTTTCTTGCGAGTTTACTCAAAGTCATCCACCTCCATTGCACATTTTTTCAGGAGATTAAGGCTGACCCTGATGTAATTCCCAACAGTATGCAAGTCACCATGACCAAGAGTTTGAGCAATGACTGAAACCGGAACGTCATTTTCAAGCATAGAAGTAGCAAGACTTCTGCGAAGTGTGTGCATTCCTTTTCTGCGTTTTTCCTCACTGTACAGACCGGCTTTTCTCATATATTTGGCTACAAGATTATTGTATGTTGTCAGTCCGTTGTATGGTGAATTGAAGCTTACAAAGATGTGTTCGGAACGGGAATCCGGACGTGCATTTTTTATGTAATCGATGATAGCCCAGCCAACGTCATCGGGCAAAGGCAAAGTTAAAGGTACACCTGTTTTCTTTTGGATGATATGGATCTCCTTTTTCGCCCAATCGATTGCGCTGAATTTGAGTGCAATCACATCACAGTCTCTGAGACCGAGTCGGACAGTTGTTATCACAATGGCATAATCCCTTTTTCCCATAGGATTATTTCTGTCGATGACATCAAGTATCTTGTTGATTTCCTCAGCTGTAAAAGTATCGGGAAGCCTTTGAGAGCGTGTGTTTTTAACTTTCGGCAGATCCAAAACAAAATCATCATTAACATATCCATTGATTCTTGCAAACTCAAACAGTCGCTTAAGCTCCCTGATTATCAGACAGGAGGACGTAGTTGAATATGCAGTCAAACTATTGCAATACTTTTTTACTGCATCAGGCGTCAGCATATCTAAAGAACGGATGCCATTGCTTAGAAGATAATGCTGAAATCTCAAGAGATGTGAACGACATATCTTTATAGAATCCGCAGCATAATTACGCAGTTTCATACTGTCTAAAAACGACTGGAAAAAGGTTTCATATTCTTTTGTGAATGAACCACCCAGATATTTTTGCTTAATGACAGTTCCTACCCGCAGATAATCATTGAGCATATTGAACGGTCTTGTGATTTTCCAGCTGTAATATTTGTCCTGATAATCATCACCATTATAATACGTAATGAAGCTCTGGACAGAAAAGCTGTCATATACCTCAATCTTGTTTTCATCTGCAAACCTGCAAAAGCGTTTAAAAGCACGTCTTACCTTCTGAATCGTAGATTCAGAATAGCCATTTTCCTTAAGATGCTCGCAGAGAGAATCGATAAGAAATGGCAGATCTTTTGTTAATACCTGTTCGTTTAATAACATAGTATAACTACCTCCAATGAATATATTTGGTGCGTATACACCTATCAACATTCTATTGCATTGAGGTATGTTATGTAAAGTCAATAAGGAGGTTTTCTTTATATGAATATTGAATTAGACACTAACTTTGCATTTGCTTCTACTGGACATAAATTAAAATTGACATAAAAAATTTCCTTTCTGTTAAAATTAATATTATGAAATCTGACATACTACTCAATTTTTCATATACTATTGATTTTTGAAGCGGAATGTGGTATAATATCCCCAAAGAACATCACACAATATAAGGACGGTGATACCAATGAACGATGTATTAAAAACGAGGGAACGGCGAAAAGCCGAAAACCTATCTAAAATCCCCGAATTTACTTTAATGGACGATACATATATGAACGCATTCTTTAACGAACAGCCTGAGCTTGTTCAGTTTGTACTGCGGATCATTATGAACAAGAAAAATCTTGTTGTTAAGAGTTCCGTTACACAGAAACCGCTGAAAAGTATTCAGGGACGTTCCATTATCCTTGATGTAGACGCTGTTGATGAGGACGAGTCAGAAATCGACATTGAGGTTCAGAGTGAAACCGGCGGCGCACATCCCAAAAGGGCAAGATTTCACAGCAGTATGATCGATTCCAATGCACTTGTGCAGAATGAGGATTTTACAAAACTGCCTGAAACATATGTTATTTTCATCACATCGAAAGATTATTTCGGCAAAGGCTTGCCGTTGTATACCATAAACAGGCGTATTGACGAATTGGATATGGAATTGTTCGGGGATGATGAACATATCATATATGTAAATGGAGAATATACAGGCGATACGCCTATCGGAAAGCTGATGCACGATTTCAAGTGCAAAGATCCAAATGAAATGTTTTATAAACCGTTAGCCGACAGAGCATACACTTTGAAAGAAACCGAAGGAGGTCGAGATACTGTGTGCAGAATTATGGATGAAATAGGTAAGGATTATGCAAAGGAAATGGCAATATCTAATGCATTAAAAATGCTTATAAAGGGCAAACTCACATATGAGGAAATCTCTGAATACAGCAGTCTAACCCTTGAAGAAGTTCAGGAACTTGCCAAAGAGGTAAACGTCAACGCATAACCAAGAATAATGCTTACCAAAGCACAGTCATAATAGGCTGTGCTTTTCTATTAACTGCTGTCCTCGTCATCATCAGAAATTCTGCCGACAGCAAACTGAACAGATACCATAGTAATTACCCCGAAACCACCGCCGAGTATAAACCCGATCAAAAACAAAATTATCTTCATTAAACACCTCTTAATTTCACAGTTTATCTTTTTATACATTTATCGCTTTCTCTTTTGCCGTCATCATCTTCACAAATTCACGGTATTTCGCTGTGTACTCATAGGACTTTCCGAAAATATTGACCGCCGCCTTATGCAAATCAGGCTCATTTTCTTTGATAATTTCCAATTCCTCATTGACTTTCGGATTGAACGGACAACTGACACAACCCGTTCTCTTTAAGCCATAATCCGTGTAACAGCGTGAGTGCGTAACACCGTAAAACTTCTCGTAATCACGCTTGTCGCTGTCCGTGTATCAAAATATTGGTCGGTATGTATTGCAGCCTTTTGACTTGCATTCGGAAAAGCAAGTTTTGTAACTTGCAGAACGGATACCGCCCTCCGCTTTGCGAATGCCTGTGATTTCCAAATCAGCGCCCATATCCTTGATAAACTGCTTTGCCGGCTTCTTTTTTG
>JAMPFN010000124.1 GCA_023664445.1 Clostridium sp.
AGAAAATCAAGCTTCCGCTCCGGCACAGCTTACGCTGTGAGTCGCGGAAGCGAAAGATAATGATGTATTTATTGACGGGGACTGTAATTGATAAAATTTTCCATTCAGCAATTATGATTTGCAATTTTGAGGGTTTTATCTCCTGATCTTTGCCAAGAACGTTTCGTGTGGGTTACCCACATTTTTTTAAATACTGCCCAAAGGGTAGTATTTAAAAAAATCATGAGGATTACAAAGGTGATTCCCCACGGGGTGGGGAGATGTCACGAAGTGACAGAGGGGACGGCTCTGTAAGAGGCATTTCCTTTGGCAGGGGGCTTGGGGGACAGCGTCCCCCCATAAATTTATCCAAATGACATATTGACGTTTTTTATAAAATATGATAAAATTGTATAAGATATATATTAAGTTTACTATAATTATTGTGAAAAGGAGTTAACAAAATGAAAAATATAAGAAAAATTATTTCCGCAGCCGTATGCGCTGTAATAGCGTCGGGTATTTTTTCCGGATGCTCTGAAATCAATAATGAAGACTATCTGGAAAGAACTCAAAGTAAAGCGGAAGAACAAACGTCGTCTGAGGAAGAACAGTCGCAAGAGGTCGAAAAGA
Organism: Clostridium sp.; assembly: GCA_023664445.1. Lineage (GTDB taxonomy): Bacteria > Bacillota > Clostridia > Oscillospirales > Ruminococcaceae > Porcipelethomonas. The sequence continues at coordinate 613 of JAMPFN010000124.1, forward strand.
AAACGTCAAACGGCGCATGGAAGTCAATGGCGTTCACTCTTGAAGGCAAGGATATGAACATTATCAAAATGCCTTATGCCGAACTTAAAGCCGCAGGCTGGAGCTTTAATCCCGAAAATTACGGGATCAGCGATCTTTCCGCGCAGATAGGAACAATATTTGAAAGAAACATATACGTTAATAAGGACGGATACGATGACGGTGTTTTTCTTATTGGCATTACAAATTTTAATTACGAACCATGCGGAATCGAGGATATACAGCTTTGGTCTATAGAGGTCATAGCGCACGAAAAGACGTCTTATCCCGAACTGGTTCTTGAAAGCGGAATAACATGGGGCTCTGATGAAGCTGCTGTCATTGCTGCATACGGAGAACCTTCTCTGTCAACAAGACATGATGAAACGGCAAGCACAGAGCTGACATATACGGATAACGCCGGAAATATTGTCGTACTCGAGGTATATGACAACGGCGGTGTGGGCAAAATCATAATGGAGTCATATTTCTTATAAAACAGCATGTCGGGTTTAGGTCAGCCTGTTCATATAAACAGAACAGGCAGTCTTATCACCTTAGAGTTTTGGGATTTTTTGTCTAAATAGAACGAATGTTTTGGAAGAAATGTACATTTAGAGGGTATGATATAGGTTAATATTAATAAAGAATCTCCTAATAATTTTTAAAATATCCCATATATACTTTACAAATTACTGTATTTAGGGTATAATGGTAAAGTTATAGAAGTTATCAGAGGTGTTATATATATGATAAAATTAAAAAGGCTTGCGGCTTTAGCTATGAGCATAACAATGATCGCAGCTGTTTTCACAGGCTGCGGAGATGATGAAGAGATCTCATCGTCGCCCGCTGCTGCCGATAATGCGGAAAGCAGCGAATCAAATGAATCAAGCGAATCATCAGCGCCTGCTTCAACAGGAAAGATGCTTAATTTTACTCCTCCCGAAAAGGGCGAAGAAATCATCGTTATGACTATCAAGGATCACGGCGATATTAAAATAAAGCTTTTCCCCGAACAGGCTTCAAAGGGTGTTGAAAACTTTACGACCCACGCAAAGGACGGCTATTACGACGGTCTTATCTTCCACAGGATCATAAATAATTTCATGATCCAGGGCGGGGATCCGCTCGGAACCGGAATGGGCGGCGAGTCTATCTGGGGTGAAAAATTCGACGGCGGAACATCTCCCGACCTTAATCATGTTGCAGGCGCAGTTGCCTACGCAAACAGCGGCAGTACCGCTACAAACGGAAGTCAGTTTTACATTGTGACGGGAGATAAATATTCCGAAGCCGAGCTTTCACAGCTTGAGGCTCAGGGACTCGTATTGAACGACGACGCAAAAAAAGCTTATACGGAAGTCGGCGGCGCGCCTTGGCTGGACGGCGGTTATACCGTTTTCGGTCAGGTGTTTGACGGGCTTGATATAGTATTTGAGCTTCAGAGCGTTGAAACGGGAGATATGGACAGACCTGTAAACGATGTTGTAATTGAAAAGATGACCGTTGAAAAATATGACGGCGAAGATGTTAAGTTTTATCTAAGCGATTATTGATTTTTTATGGTAAACGATATAAATGCCGGTTACTATAAAATGTAAAGTGGACAAAAGAATAAAATGTTCTGTTTTCAAAAGTAAAACAAGGATAATTTCACCCAAAAAGACTATAATATAGGTGAAAAAAAAGAAAAAAGATATTTGCGCTGTGTACATACAGGAAATATCTCAAGGAGAGAAAATTTTGGAGAAATTTGTTGTTAGGGGCGGACGCCGTTTACAAGGCGAAGTCGAGATAAGCGGTGCGAAAAACGCTGCGGTTGGAATTATCCCGGCAGTCATATTGTCCGATGAACCCTGTATACTTGAAAATGTACCCGATATAAGCGATGTTTCAATAAGCCTTAGAATACTTAATGAAATGGGAGCAATTGTTCAGAATATCGGGAAAAATACCTTTAGGATCGATCCGACTACAATAGGAAATTATTGCGTTCCTTACGAAAGCGCAAGACAAATGAGAGCGTCTTACTACTTTTTAGGAGCGCTTTTGGGTAAATTTCATAAGGCAAGAGTGTCTATGCCGGGCGGATGTCCGCTTGGCGACAGACCTATAGATCAGCATATCAAGGCTTTTTCCGCTTTGGGGGCAAGATGCAATCTCGATCATGGAATGGTCGATGTTGTGGCTGACGATTTAAGAGGAAACCAAATTTATCTTGACGTCGTATCTGTCGGCGCAACCATGAACGCTATTCTCGCGTCCGTTAAGGCAAGGGGATTAAGCATTATCGAGAATGCCGCTAAAGAACCGCATATCGTCGATCTCGCAAACTTTTTGAACTCTATGGGCGCAGATATAATGGGCGCGGGAACAGACGTTATTAAAGTCAGAGGCGTCGGATATCTCAGGGGAACGACTTATTCGGTTATCCCCGATCAGATAGAAGCGGGTACGTTTATGGTTGCCGCTGCGGCAACAGGCGGAGATATTTTGGTTAAAAACGTTATCCCGAAGCATCTTGAATCCATCACAAACAAGCTCGAAAAGATAGGCGTCAATATTGAAGAATTTGATGACAGCATCAGAGTATGGGTTGACGGACCGCTTGTAAAAACCAACATAAAAACAATGCCGCATCCCGGTTTCCCTACGGATATGCAGCCGCAGATGGCTACGTTACTTACTCTTGCGGAAGGAACAAGCATTATAACAGAAGGCGTATGGGAACAGCGTTTCAGATATGTTGACGAGCTTAGAAGAATGGGCGCGGATATATCCGTTGACGGAAAAGTAGCCGTTGTCGAGGGTACAGGTCGTTTGCAGGGCGCACCTGTAAAAGCATGCGATCTTAGAGCGGGCGCCGCGCTTATAATTGCAGGTCTTGCGGCGGCAGGCGTTACAGAGGTTGAAGATATACATCATATCGAAAGAGGTTACGACAATCTTGAGAAAAAACTTCAGCAGTTGGGCGCAAATATAATAAAGAAAACTATCCCGGGCGCATCGGTAAAAAAAGCATTATAAAAAATTGTGCCGATAGAGTATTTTATATGTCTTTTCGGTATATCTAAATAAATATATCACACATCTTTTTAACGCAATTATTGACAAAATCACGCTCAAAAATCCGCATAATTTTTTATGTGAACAGGCTCTAAACGCTCTCTTGCAGGGCGTTTTTTTGAAAGGAAATCCAAATGGCAAGATTTTATCCTCTTTTTAGTTCAAGCAAGGGAAATTCCGAATTTCTCGGCAGCCCATCGGGCGGAATACTTATAGACGCAGGAGTTTCATTCAGACGTCTTACAAAGGCGCTGAATATCAACGATATCGACATATCAGCCGTAAAAGGCGTTTTTATAACACATTCTCACAGAGATCATGTATCCGGACTAAAAGCGCTTACTTCAAAAACGGGCATTCCTGTTTTCGGACAAAGAGAAACCTTAATCGAACTCGCTAAAAAGAATATGATAGCGCCGCGTTCGGAATTATATCAAATTGACTGTAAGACAACGATTGCCGGAATGGAGGTAAGATGTTTTGATACGCCTCACGATACGTTAAGAAGCTGCGGATACCATATAGAGTTTGAGGACGGAAGAAAATGTGCCGTATGTACAGATCTTGGACATATTACAAAAACTGTCGATGAAAATATTACAGGGTGCGATCTTGTAATGCTTGAATCCAATTATGATCCAAAAATGCTTCAAAACGGTCCGTATCCTTATCGGCTAAAGGAACGTATTTTTTCCGACCACGGACATCTTTCAAACAATGATTGTGCCAAACAGCTTAAAAGACTTGTTGATAAGGGTACTACAAGGCTTATTTTAGGACATTTAAGTCAGGACAACAATACTCCGAAAATTGCTGAAAAAACAGCTCTTGAAAGCTTGTCGGACTTTAAACGTGACAGCGACTACATATTAAATATCGCACCCGTGGAAACAAAAGGCTGTATGGTGGTATTCTAATGATAAATATAAAGCTTATTGCCGTGGGAAATCTGAAAGAAAAATATCTGAAAGACGCCTTTGCGGAATATACTAAAAGACTAAACCGTTTTTGCAGCTTTAAGCTCTGCGAAATAAATGAATGCAGACTTTCGGATTCTCCGTCCGAAAAGGAGATCAAAAAAGCCCTTGAAACAGAAGGAAAAGCAATACTTAAAGAATGCCGCGATTATATTATCGCTCTCTGCATCGAGGGAAAACAGCTTTCAAGCCTTAAATTTGCAGAAACGCTTGAAAGCTCAGCCGCTCTTGGAGGAAGCCGTATCACATTTGTTATAGGCAGTTCGTTCGGGCTTTCCGACGAGGTAAAAAACGCCGCCGATATGAAGCTTTCTATGTCGGAGATGACGTTTCCGCATCAGCTTGCAAGAGTTATGCTTGCCGAACAGATATACAGAGGATTTCAGATCAATTCAAACGGAAAATATCACAAGTAAAAATCGAATTTGCGTAATATGTTCATTTCTTGCCTTGATGCAAGAAACGAACCAAAGAAAATCAAG
>JAMPFN010000125.1 GCA_023664445.1 Clostridium sp.
TTTAATCATAGCAGAAAAGCCCTCGGTCGGACGTGCGGTCAGTTCGGTGGTCGGGGCAAAAACAACAAAAAAGGGATACATCGAAGGCAATGGTTACATTGTATCATGGTGCGTCGGACACCTTGTCGGTCTGAAATATCCCAACGATTACGGCAGCGGCTGGCAGGATAAATGGAGCTTCTCTCAACTGCCGATGATCCCCGGCAAATGGCTTTTCAAAGTCACCGAAAGCACAAAAGAGCAGTATGATATTCTGAAAAATCTCATCAAGAGAGATGACGTAACGGAAATCATCTGCGCTACCGATGCTGATCGAGAGGGAGAAACAATTTTCAGGTATGTGTACAATATGCTCGGCTGTCATAAGCCTGTGAAAAGGCTTTGGGTATCTTCTCTTGAGGAATCTGCAATACGTTCTGCGCTTTCCAAAATGAAGCCTATGTCCGATTATGACAATTTGTTCTCCGCAGGGTTTTCAAGAGCCAAAGCGGACTGGCTTGTCGGCATGAACGGTTCCAGATTATTTTCGTGCCGATATAAGGACAAGTTGAATCTCGGCAGAGTGCAGACTCCTACGCTTGCAATGATAGTTCAGCGTGATTCTGATGTCAAGAATTTTGTAAGGCAGAAGTATTTCACCTGCGACCTTGACTGCGGTAATTTCAAGTTGTCCTCTGCAAGAATTGACGATGAAAATACGACTGATTCTCTTGTTTCAGCTTGCAATGAAAATTCGGCAACTGTAACGTCCGTCAAGCGTGAAATCAAAACGGTAAATCCTCCGAAACTTTACGATCTGACAACTTTGCAGAGAGAAGCAAACAAGGCTTACGGCTATACGGCGCAGCAAACCCTTGACTGCGTTCAATCGCTTTACGAAGGCAAACTCGTTACATATCCCCGTACCGACAGCCAATTTTTAAGCGACGATATGACAAAGACTACGCTTGATATTGTACGCATTATCGGTGATGTTTTCAAGTTCGGCAGCGTTGCAAATCCTGACATTTCACGCTGTATCAATAACAGCAAAGGGGGCATCACGCCATTATTCCGACCGCCAACATTTCCACGGCTGACCTGAACAGTCTGCCCATGACGGAAAGGAACATTCTCGATCTTATCGCAAACCGTCTGCTTTGTGCGTCGGCGCTTCCCCATAAATATGAATCTGTGAAAATTTCTGTAAAGTCTGCTGATGTGGATTTTACTGCAAACGGAAAATCTGTTCTTGAAAAAGGCTGGAAACAGTACGCTTTGAGAACTTCTGACAATGAGGAATCAAATCCACTTCCTCAGATAGCAGAGGGACAGCAGTTTTCTGTTACCGCAAGCAAAAGTGAGCATTTTACAAGTCCGCCAAAGCCTTTCACGGAAGATACTTTGCTTTCTGCAATGGAACACGCAGGGCAGGAAAACTACGATGAAAACAGTGAAAAGAAAGGTCTTGGCACTCCTGCTACAAGGGCAGGAACGATAGAGGGACTTGTAAAAAAAGGCTATGCCGAGCGTAAGGGCAAACAGATTACGGCAACAGAAAAAGGCGTGAATCTTATTGCTGTTGTCCCCGATGAAGTCAAGTCCGCAAAGCTTACTTCTGATTGGGAAATGAAGCTGCAAATGATTGAACACGGGCAGTATTCAGAAGCGGATTTTATGGCTGAAATAGAGCAGTTTATCCGTGGAATTTGCAGTAAATACGGCTCTGCCGATTCGTCGGTTTCTTTCGGAAACAACAGCTTTGAACCTCTTGGAAGATGCCCGAAATGCGGCGGTGATGTTGTCAAGGGCAAGTTCGGTTTTTACTGCAAAAACAAGTGCGGTATGAACGTTGCCAAAGTCTACGGCAAGGAGCTTTCCGAAAGTCAGATCAGGGATTTGCTTGGCGGAAAATCCACAAGCTATACGTCAAACGGCAGGAAAACAACGGTTTTGCCCGAAGTTTTTGAGAACAATTACAACGGCAAAATCTATTATCAATGGAAAACAGAAAGGACAAAAAGTAATGGAAAATAATCTTATGGAAATATCAAAAATCCTCGGAGTGACAGCTGAAAGTCTTGCTGAAATGCCAACGGATATTCTCGGTTCTATGCAGACCGTGCTTGAAAATATCGAGGTACGAACTGACGAGGACAGGCAGATTCTTTACGATGACCTCAACGGTTACTGGGTGAAAGGTACTGTGCTTGTTGAACTTTCAGAGGTTTCAAAAAATTCGGGCATTGCCTATGATACGCTGAAAAATCTTGACTTTGATGTTCAGCAAGAGATTGTTTTTGAGTATATGGCTGACAGTAAAAACATTGAGCGTATCTACGAAATCACCAACAAGGCGCTTGCGGTTATGGAACTTGAAAAGGTGTCGGAACTTATCAATATTCCAGTCAGTAAGCTGAAAAAACTTCCGCTTGATATTCAGGAAAAAATGTGCGGAATGTATGCTATGGAATACGAGGAAAACGGCGATAATTCTACGCTTATCGCTTCGTTGAAAGGCATGGTGAGCTCATGATCTATTCAAGCGGTCAGGATTTGAGAAGTATCAAAAATCGTGCTTATGCAAAATACGATACCGGCAAAGCAGAGAAAATTGTCCTTGCCCTCGACAAGTGCGGTGTTCCGTATTTTGCGAGGTTTAACAATGCTGAGATTTCTCTTACATACGATAACGACTATGCTATTACTGTTTCAGAAATTATTGCAAAGGCAATGTCGGGCGATTACGAAGAAATGATACTTGAAATCCAAAGCAGAAAAAATCCGGACGGTTACAAGGTTCTTCTTTCCGAAATTGCGGAGATTCTGAACATCTCAATCAGCTTTCTGAAAAGCCGTCCCGACGAGGTTCAGGAGGGTATCTGCAAAGCCTATGTTGATCTTTGGTATTGTGATACGGACACAATAAAGCGTGAGCTTTCGGAGATACTGAAAATCAATTTTTCTACAGAACATGACGAGGAAAAACAGCGTAAACCCGTTGAGATAGTACCTCAAAACTATGTACAAAAAGAACGTTCACACGAGCGTGAAAGGAGGTTCTGACCATGCCCATAAAAGATAAAATTCAGTCTGAAAACGAAGAAGAAAAACACAGAAAATCGGCACAGAATATAAGCGAAATCAAGCCGCAGAAGCTTCTGCCTTTTCTGAATTTGAAAGCGGAATTTCATCAGAACCGTATTGATACGCTTGATGAAAAAATTGCCGCAAGACAGGACAAAATCGCAAGGCATGAAGCCAAAATTGAAAAGCTTTCCGCAAAGGCTGACAAGCTTGAAGATAAGAACAAAGTTCTGAAAGCAACTCTCGGAAATCTGCCCGGAATCAAGCAGATAATCGAAGCAAACGAGCGTAAGATCAAGGCTATCCGTGAGGAGAAAATTCCGAAAAGACAGCAAAAGTGTACGGCACATAAAAATCGTATCGAAAAACTTAGCCAAAAGAAAAATATTATCAGTCACAAGCTTGACCGTGTAACTGCCTTGAACAACGTTATCAGAAGCTTTTCGATTGGGCATAACAAGGAACGCAGAGAGGTGTTTTCAAACGCTATGGACAAGCTGAATCAGGCTTCTGTGAAGTGTCTGAACGATAAGAAAAACGCTCTTGAAACACGAAAATCGAACCTTTTGCTGACCTACTCTCTGCCCGAAACATCCGCTGTTGACAAGATAAATATGCAGGGAAAAATCAGCGATGTAAACGGCAGGATCGAGGCTCTTGAAAACAAAATCCACAAAATCGCAAGGCATGAAAAATTCTATGCGGAGCAGCCTAACGAAATGGTCGATGCCGCTATGAAAGTTACGGAAGATAAGCTTACGGAAATGTCTGAAAAGGACAAACTAAGTGTTCCCGATATTTCCGAAAATGTTGTATCAGAAGTGCAAAGTCTTGAAGGTATGGACAAATCGGAAATTTCCCATATTGCCGAAAATTATCTGAAGAATACGGAAATGGCTCTGGAGGACGATTACAACTCCATTGACGGTATTATCAACAACGGTTCTAAAGAAGAAGTAAAAAATGCTGATTCGTCAAAAATAAATCCCGATTATTACAGGTCGCTGCCGAAAGAAAGCCGTCATATAGAGGTGATGACGGCACGTCAGGCTGACAAGGTTATGGATAAATTAGCAAGTGCATGGATAGCTTTTTCAGCCGTAAAAAGAATCGAAAACAAGACTGCTGTTACCGTAGATAAGTCCGATTCTGATGCACTCAAAAACGCTATGAAAGAAGCTTTTACAGAAGCGGAACAGGAGTCAAAGGCGGCATGGCGGCAGCTCGGCGACGCATACGTTGAAGCTTATGAGGAAAGAAAAATCCCCGATAAAAAGCCGCTTGTAAAGACGATAAATTCAGATTATTACAGGTCATTGGCAAAGGAAAACAGGAGTATCAGCGTTGAAACTGCGGAAGTCGGCAAAAAGGTCATGGAACAGCTTGAAGATAAAGACATACAATATTCCGCTTCGATACGCAAAAATAATTCTGTTGCCATCACCGTTTCAAAGGCTGATTCACAGGCATACAAAAACATTTCGGACAGCGTAAAAAATGCAAGAGCTGTGCAGAATGTAAATCCTAATTTTTACAGATCGCTGCCCAAAGAGGAACGCTTCACACAGCGTATGCCGCAGAAGCAAGCAGAAGAAAAAATCACTGAACTTACACAAAAAGGCATTCCTCATTCTGCCGTTCTGAACGGTGAAAAATCGGCGGTCACGGTTGAAAAAAATAATAATCAAGCTGTATACATAAGCAGAGATGTGCTGAAACGTCAGGCGCAGCGTATCAGCAGGAAAGGCAAGGAAAACAGTCAGGCAAAGACAAAAAATCAAGGTCTTGAACAGGGGTGATCTTATGGACGTTTACGGCAACAAAACGTGGAATAACGCCACAGATAACAGAGATAAAAGCGTTATTCCTATGGCAGAGGATACTTTCAGAAAAATTCAGATACAGCTTGAAAATTCGGGCATCAATTATTATGCCTACTCAAAGGACAGCAAAACCGTCATGGCGGTGAACGATAAGGACTTGGAGTGGTTCAGGAGTATTGTCGGCAAAA
>JAMPFN010000126.1 GCA_023664445.1 Clostridium sp.
CATGATTTTTTTAAATACTACCCTTTGGGCAGTATTTAAAAAAATGTGGGTAACCACACAAAACATTCTTGGCAAAGGTCGGGAGATAAAGCCCTCAAAATTGCAAATCACAATTGTTGAATGATAAAGAGTGCCGTTTACAGTCCCCGTCTATAAAGATAGTCATTATTTTTCGCTTCTGCGACTCACAGCGTAAGCTGTGCCGGAGCGGAAGCTTGATTTTCTTTGGTTCGTTTCTTGCATCAAGGCAAGAAATGAACATACTGTGGGGACAGAGTCCCCCACAAGTTTCTAAAAATTAAATTACATGCAATTTTCCTACTTTTGGTTGACATAACACTTAATAAATAGTATAATTATTATAATAATATCATTTTAAGGAGAAAAGCCATGGGGAACAGTTTAATGTTTTTGATAATCTTCATAATAGAATTGTTAATGTTTGCGGCAATATCGGTTTTTGGATTTTTAGCGTTATCGGACAGCAAGTATGATTTTTTTGTAAAATACAGAAAAAAATTCGGCTACGCTGTTTTCGGATGTGAAATAATTTTTGTGCTTTTATCCGCTTTAAAGGCTTCGAGAATTATATATACGGGATTGTACGGATATTCGGGACTTTCATTGTGCTGCGCCGTATTCGGAGCGATCCTGCTTGCCGTTTTACATATAAAAGAAAAAATACCGCAGAGATTTCAAAGAATTGTACGGTTTTCTTTGAAATCGATGATTATATGCGCTGCCGCGGAACTTTTTGTATTCAATTTCAATTCTGCGCATCTTCTCGGTAAAAATTATCAATATATGTTTTTATCTCCCGAGGAGGCGGTATCGGAAAATTTTGACGCCGCTTCCGGAAGCAATATCTCAGAAGGAACGGCAACACTTGAATTTAAGAATGTAAATATTCCTGTCGGAACTGTTTATATTGAAGCGCAGTCGGGCTCGAAGTCTTTTGTCGATGTCAGTATAGATATGTCCGATGACACAAATTCCGAATACAGAATCGGTATAGCTTCTATGGAAATAATTGACGGTAATTCAAGAAGCCGCACTATTCCTGTGAATTTTTCAGGAAATGTGCATGATCTCCGCTTTTCTTTTTCTGCCGAAGCGGGCGAATATGTAACAGTAAAAAATATAATCCTCAATATTCCGGTTTTATTTAAATTTTCTTTTCTTAGATTTTTTATCATATTCCTTGTGTCGATCGCAGGCTATATGCTCCTTGCGTCGCCTCTTTTCAAAAGACCTTTCGGCGAAAACAAGACTGCGGCAAGGATCGTCGCTTATACCATGACGGGCTTGCTTATAATCGCATCTCTTTTCCTTACAAATCTTTTCAGATACTCCGATTCCGAGCATAGTCTGAAAAAAGATTTTACAATGGAAAACGGTAATCAGATGACGCAGGAACTTGTTGACGCTTTCGAGGCTGGTCAGGTTTCTCTCCTTCGTGAAGCCGAACCGGAGCTTCTTGAACTGGAAAATCCATATGATTGGAGCGAGCGTGCGGCTAAAAATATAAACTGCGCCTGGGATCATCTGCTTTTTGACGGCAAATATTATTCATATTACGGAATTGCTCCTGTAGTTGCGGTTTTCCTTCCCTATCATCTTATAACTGATTATTATTTTCCGTCTGTCTGGGCTGTATTTATATTCGGAGCATTGGGAATATTTTTTCTTACCAAGCTTTATATGGCTTTTATGTTCAAATTCTTTCCCGAAACGCCGACTGCTGTTGTTCTTCCCGGACTGCTTATAATGCAGCTTATTACCGGAATATGGTTTTGTTTCAGCAATCCGAATTTTTATGAGATCGCGCAGACGTCGGGCTTTGCCTGTGTCACTGCCGGAGCTTTTATGCTGATAACCTCGAACGTGATAGGAAACGGCAGAATAAAAAACTGGAGGCTTGCGCTTTCTTCCGTTTTTTTGAGTCTTGGCGTTTTATGCCGACCAACTCTCGCAATTTACTGCGTTGCCGCTCTTATGTTTATATATGCGGGATTCAGAAAGAAAAATTCTCTTTATGAGAATAAAACGTCAAAGCTGAAATATTATCTTCCTTATTTTACATGCGCATTGCTTCCGTTTATGGTTATCGGCGGCGCACAGATGATTTACAATTACATGAGATTCGGTTCTGTTTTTGATTTTGGAATACAGTATTCGCTGACGATAAACGATTTCACGAAAGCGGAATACCATACTCATTTCGTTCTTATCGGATTTTTTAACTATCTGTTCGCGCTTCCCTCCTTTAAGCCGAATTTCCCGTTTTTTGACTTCTCAAGCGTTCATACATTCAATCCTAACGGCTATTACTTTGTTGCAACATATTCGGCAGCGGGAATTTTATGGAAGGCTCTTCCCGTTATGTCATACGGCTATTGTATAAACGCTTACCGCAGGAATAATAATAAAAATAAAATATTGTATACGATCCTGCTGCTAGCCGTATGCGTAGCCGCGCCGTTTATAATAATTTTCTCAATATGGGAAAGCGGATACGGAACAAGATATTGCGTTGATTTTGCTTGGCAGATGCTTCTTGGCGCTCTTGTGATCGCGTTTATAATTTATAACAGCTGCGGTACAAATATAAGAAAGCATCTTGAAAGAATGCTTGCGGCATCAGCGCTTATAAGTCTTGTTCTGACTGTAGCACAGGTATACGCTTGGGTTATTAATATTTCACTTTCATATGAAAGCAGGGCGGCGTTGTTATCATTCGGACGTATGGCTGAATTTTGGAGATAAGGAGTTTTAATTGAAATATATCTGCAAACATTTTATATGCGTACAGAAAATGAAAAAGCTGATTTTATCGGTTTTCTGCGTTATAGTTGTCTTTTCGGTATTTCAATTTAATGTATGCGCCGAGGAGATAAACACGATAACCGTTCTGGGCGACAGTATCGCAGAGGGATACGCTCTTGAAAATGGCGATAAAAATTACGGCGTCTGGCTTGGCGATTATTTTGACGCGAAGGTCGAAAATTATGCTTCTGCCGGAAAAACCACACAGGAACTTATCGATATGATAGATAATGACAAAAGCGTCAGGGAATCGGTAAAGGATGCGGAGCTTGTATGCGTTTCTATAGGCGCAAACGATATACTTGAGCTTTTTTTCGACGATCTTGTAAATATGGCTCAAAGCTATAATGAGTCTCCCGACGGAGAATTGAATATTCCGTCCGAGGCTGTTGAAAATATCATAACTTCTATTGCGACTTCGATAGGTCCGGCTTCAGCCAATGCCGGAAAAAATATCGATGTGATAATCGATAAGCTTAAGGCTATAAATCCCGGCGCAAGACTTGTTTTTCAGACTGTATATAATCCGTTTGAAACTAACAATGAAACTCTTAAACCGCTCTTTTCGCCTCTTTACGCGTTTGCGTCCATTTATCTTGCGTCTGTAAATAACGCCATAAGAAATAATACATATATCGAAAACGCAGATATAAGGGAGAAATTTAAGGGATATTGTTCCATGTACACAAATATCGACAGCCTCGATATACATCCAAACAGGCTCGGACACATTGTTATAGCCGAGGAAATAGTACAGACGCTTAAAATTCCGGGAAAAACCGACATTTTTACATATAATATTGAGGATGTGATCGGTGATTCGCCGTGGGATCTGCCGCATGATCTCAGAGAAGAAATAAAAGAACTTTCCAACGGTATTTTCAGGAAAGAAGAACCGCCGACAGAAGCCTATACGGAAATCGTTACAGAAGTAATGACAGAACCACCTACGGAAAATAAAATGTCTGAAATAAAACCTGCGCCTAAAGCAAATCGTTTGGCGACAATAATACAGTTTGCGGTAATTATCATAATGGCAGTTATATTTTTTGTGGTAATACCTGTCATAATTATGCTCGTTTTAACAAAAAATAAAAACAAAAATAAAGATATGGGAGAAGATAAAAAATGAAGCTTTTTTTAGTAATACCATGCTATAATGAAGAAGAGGTTCTGCCTGAAACTTCAAAGCAGCTGAAAGAAAAAATGAATTCAATGATGCAGTCGGGAAAGATAAGCCGTGACAGCAGGATAGTCTTTGTGGACGACGGTTCAAAGGACAAAACATGGGAACTTATAACAAGGCTTCATGAAAGCGATAATATTTTCAGAGGCGTAAAGCTTTCGAGAAATAAGGGACATCAGAACGCGCTGCTTGCGGGACTTATGACGGTAAAAAATGAATGCGACACCGCAATATCCCTTGACGCCGATCTACAGGACGATATAAACGCTATAGAGGCTATGACGGATAAGTATATAAACGAGGGCTGTGAAGTCGTATACGGCGTCAGAAGCGCTCGTAAAACAGATACGTTTTTCAAGAAATTTACTGCGGAATCGTTTTATAAGATCATGGCGAAAATGGGCGTTGAGGTTACATACAATCACGCCGATTATCGTCTTATGAGCAGACGCGCACTCGACGCCCTTGAACAGTTTAAGGAAGTAAATCTCTTTTTGAGAGGCATCGTTCCGATGATAGGATTCAAATCGGATATCGTATATTATGAAAGAAACGAACGATTTGCAGGCGAATCAAAGTATCCGCTCAAGAAAATGCTGTCGTTCGCAATGGAGGGCATAACGTCGCTGTCTGTAAAACCGATAAGAATGATAACGGCTCTCGGAGTCGGAATATTTACGGTAAGCATAATTATGCTGATATATTTTTTGGTGCGCTATTTTATGGGTGAAACGGTTGAGGGCTGGACGTCTATTGTCGTTTCTGTTTGGGCGATAGGCGGTCTGCAATTGCTTGCTATAGGCGTTATAGGCGAATATATAGGGAAAATATATCTTGAAACAAAGGAACGTCCAAAGTTTATTATCGATAAATATCTTAACGATTGATTTATGTAATATGTTCATTTCTTGCATCAAGTCAAGAAATGAACCAAAGAAGATCAATTTTTGAGAAGTTTATGGGGGACTCTGTCCCCCAACCCCCCTGCCAAAGGAAATGCCTCTTACAGAGCCGTCCCCTCTGTCAGCTTCGCTG
>JAMPFN010000127.1 GCA_023664445.1 Clostridium sp.
GGTATTGAGAATAAATATCATGGAAAATCGTCTGAATAATCAGACGAAGGCAAAATGAAGTTATACGGCGGTTTGCGTTTGGCAGGCCGCCGTTACATATAAAAAGTTACGAAAGGAGAATCGAAATGGTTGTAAAACGCGGAGATATATTCTATGCCGACCTTGATCCAATTATCGGTTCGGAACAGGGTGGAATCAGACCTGTTCTGGTGGTGCAGAATAACGTTGGGAACAAGTACAGTCCGACGCTTGTGGTACTTCCGCTGTCGGCGGCAAAAAAGCCTGATCTGCCCACTCATATTCATATCAGAGGTTCAAGATTGCTGCCCAAGAACTCGATCGTTCTTGCAGAGCAGATACGCACAATTGACCGTAACCGACTGCTGAGATATGTGGGTTCGGTAGGGTTGGAAGTTATGGAGAAAGTGGACAGAGCAGTAAAAATCAGTATTGGAGTTGATTGCAATGACTAAATTCGGACAAGCAGAATACAGCGATTTTATGGCAAAAATGTTTGCCGATAAGATCAGCAAAATTCTTAAAGAAAGCGAAAAGCAGAATTTCAACAGCAAAAATGCAGAGGATATTTACAGAAAGTTTCCGTCCTCAAGGGACGCAGCATAGGAGGTTTTGAGATGTTAATATTTTTCATAGGTATGGTAATCGGCGGCATTGTCGGAATGTTTGCAGCTTGTCTTTGCGTGGCGGCAGGACAAGCTGATAAGCGTAAAAACTGCACAGATTCAGACAAGTAATTTTGTCGGGTTTGGTGATAGCATTTCAATGAAAAATATGGTATCCTTGTTGGTGAAACGGAGGTGAAAATATGCCGACAGTTACGGTGATACAGCCGACGATAACAGAAGAAAAAAGCACGCTGATCCGCTGCGCAGCCTACTGCCGAGTGAGTTCAGACAGCGAAGATCAGTTGAATTCTTTCATGGCTCAGACGAGGTATTATAGTCAGGTTTTTGAGAATTCGGAAACGGAAACTCTGATCGATATTTATGCCGATGAGGGCGTGACAGGTACTCGTGAGGACAAGCGTGAAGAATTCCAACGCATGATGAAGGACTGCCGAAAGGGAAAAATCGACAGGATTTATGCGAAATCAATCAGCCGATTTGCAAGGAATACGAGAGATTGTCTTAAAAATATAAGAGAACTGAAATCGCTCGGAATTACAATATTTTTTGAGAAAGAAAATATCTACACCGCCAACATGACCGATGAAATGATGATAACGATCATGGGCGGTCTGGCGCAGGAAGAATCGACTTCAATTTCGCAGAATATGCGTTGGAGCGTTCAGAAAAGGATGCAAAACGGCACATATAAAATTGCTCGACCACCTTATGGATTTGATATTGTAAACGGAGATTTGGTAGTAAATGAGGCTCAGGCACAGATAGTGAATCAGATTTTTAATATGTATATCAGCGGCTGCGGCTTGCAAAAAATAGCAGATATTTTGAATGAAAATAATGTTCCGAGCAGCCAAAAGCAAGGAAAATGGACTGCGCATATTGTAAAATATATTTTGACAAATGAGCGGTATATCGGCGATGCTATGTTTCAAAAAAATTATGTGACAGAAACCTTGCCGCATTTGAAAAAGCGTAACTATGGCGAAAAACAAAAATATTATGTTACTGATACCAATCCACAAATCATTGAAAAGGGCATTTTTGAAACAGTTCAGGAGCTTCTGAAAGAACGCCATAAGCCGTATTCAAATGACAGACACTTGATGTCGGGAAAAATTATCTGTGCAAAATGCGGTGCGACATATAAGTTCAAAAAATGCGGTGAAAAATTTTATTGGACTTGCCGTACACATGATAAGAAAGCTGATCAATGTGAAAATGGCAGAATACTTGAAAGCAAAATTTATGACGCATTTATAACGCTTTATAATAAACTGTTTTACAATTATAAGCAGATTCTTGTGCCTCTGCAAATTGCATTGCAGGACTTGAAATTACGGCGATTCAGCAGTAATTCCAACGTAATGGAAATCCACAAGAAGATCGCCAAACTCAAGGAGCAGACTCATGTACTTGCAAGGCTGAAAACTAAAGGATTCCTTGACAATGCTAAGTATCTTGAACAGACTTCCGAGCTTAATGCAAAAATCAATAAATTGCAGTCGGAGCTGAAAAAGATTACTCATCTTGACGATGAGGATGAAACTCTCAATCAGATAGATATGCTGATAGATTACTTTGAAAAGAAGAGTAATCCAATCACGGAATTTGACGAGTCGGCGTTTGAATTTCTGATTGAGAAAATTGTGGTTGTAAATCAAAATGAGTTGGAATTTCATGTGATAGGCGGTCTGAAATTTAAAGAGAAAATATGCTGAACATATTGAAATTCGATGGAAAGTATGGTATAATATATAAAAATGAAGGGCGGCGATACCGATGGCAAGGGATGTAGTTTCCGCAAAGCTGGACATTATTTTCAAGAAAATCTTTACGGAAAATGAAGATTTGCTTCAGGCTTTTTTGGCGGATATTCTGGAAATTCCAAGCGAGAGCATTCAGAAGATGATAATTGTAAAACAGGAGCTGACGCCGGAAACAGCGGACGGAAAATTCAGTCGTCTGGATTTGAATCTGAAAGTTCGTGATAAGCTGATAAACGTGGAAATTCAGCTAAAGGGTAACAACGATTACCGTGACAGAACGCTGTTTTATTGGGCTAAGCTGTATGCGTCCGAACTGAAAAGCGGCGAGACTTACGATAAGCTTAAAAAGACAATCTGCATAAATATTATCAATTTTAATATGTTCGACAGGAGCGATTATCACACGGAAATCGTGACCTCTATCAAGGATACGGGCGAGATTTTTTCGGATAAATTCAGCATTCACTTTTTTGAGCTTAGAAAAGTCGGCAAAAAAGTGAATCCAAATAACCGCAGAGAATTGTGGATGCAGTTTCTCAATGCGTCGAGCGAGGAGGAATTTGAGGTGTTGAAACAGACCAATGTGCCAATAATGAATAAGGCGGTAAACTTGATCTACGATATGAGCGAGGATGCAAAGATTCGTGAAATGGCAAGGCTTCGTGAAAAGGCTCTCCATGACGAGGCTTCGGCTTTGGCGGATGCGGAAAATAAAGGAATTGAGAAAGGCAGAGCAGAAGGCATTTCAATCGGTGAAGCCAAAGGCAGAGCTGAAGGCATTTCAATAGGCGAGGAAAAGGCAAAAAATAAAATGATTGCTGCAATGAAAGCAACCGGATTTTCAGAAGAACAAATTCAGGCTATGATTGACAAAATGAAATAAATATTAAATGCGCTTTGTGCCCAAAACACAGAGCGCATTTTTGTTGTCTGTGGATATAGCAATTTCAGAGATTTTGTGGTATCCTTGTCAGTTGAAAGGAGTGAGGTTTATGGCTAAGAACAGAGTTATGCCGTTCGGGTATTGCATGAAGAACGGCGAGATTACAGTTGATTTTAAAGAATCCAAAGCTGTAATAAAAATCTTTGAGGAATATCTGAACGGCAGCAGCTTAATGCAAATTGCAAAGCTTATGGAGTCTAAAAAAATCAAATATTCCGAGGATTCCGACAAGTGGAACAAAAACATGATCAAGCGGATAATCGAAAATGAAAAGTATCTTGGTACTGACAAATATCCTCAGATAATCAGCGAAAAATTCTTTGATCAGGCAAATGAAAAAAGAATGCTAAAAGCGACTTCAGTATGCGTAATTTCTGAAGATTTGCAGGAGATCAGAAGCCGTACATACTGCTCCGAATGCGGTCATAGATTGTCACGAATCGGAGGTAACAGCCATACTGCAAAATGGGACTGCCGGAATTCTGATTGTTACAGATTTGAATATCAGCTGACCGATCAGATGATTATCGGAGCAGTTCTGACGGTTCTGAATACTGTGATTTCAAATCCGAGTTTGATAGAATCAAACAGTGAAATCAGTGTGTATTCTCCGACTGCGGATATAATTCGTGAGCAGAATGAAATTAGTCAGATGATGGATTCACAGCAAGTGGATTTTAACAGAGTAAAATCAGAAATTTTCGGGCTTGCTGAGATGAAATATGATTGCTGCACTTATGATGAGAGTCCGCAGAAAACAGCTAGGCTGCGCAGTTTGCTTGAAAATCAAGAACAATTAAATACGCTCGATATTGGCTTGTTTAAGTCCTGTGTAAACAGGATTTGGATAAGTCATTTTTGTACTATAGAGGTTGAATTTATCAATGGGGCACATATCAAAAATATAACAGAGAGGAAGGATAAAAATGCCCACAGCGTCGAATGTAACGATAATTCCTGCGAAGGCTCAGACGGATATAAACCGCAGTAAATACCAACAATTAAGGGTGGCTGCCTACTGCCGAGTCAGTACAGCAGAGGAAGAACAGCAAAATTCGTATCAGGTGCAAATCGCTTACTACACCGATCTAATCAACAGAAAAAAGGAGTGGTCACTGGTTGGGATTTTTGCTGACGAAGGTATCAGCGGTACGCAGACGAAAAAAAGAACAGAGTTCAATCGCATGATCCGTATGTGCAAAAACAAGAAAATTGACCTTGTGATTACCAAGTCAATCAGTCGTTTTGCACGAAATACCGTGGATTGCCTTGAGTATGTAAGACAGCTCAAAGACCTCGGAATCGGCGTTGTATTCGAAAAGGAAAATATCAACACTCTGACCATGACATCAGAATTTATGATCGCTCTGTATGGCAGTTTCGCTCAGGCAGAGTCAGAATCGATAAGTAAAAATGTTAGTTGGGGTAAGGAAAAAGCCTATCGTGAGGGCAAGGTGCAATTTCAATACAAGCACCTCCTCGGCTACAAAAGAGGCAATGATGGGCAACCGGAAATCGTTCCCGAAGAAGCGGAAACGGTGCGAATGATTTTCAAATTATTCC
>JAMPFN010000128.1 GCA_023664445.1 Clostridium sp.
AAAACGGAGTTTTCAAAGAGGGGACGCTTTGCAAGTGAAAGCGTCCCCTTAAAATACTTATTGTTCATTTCTTGCCTTGATGCAAGAAACGAACCAAAGAAAATCAAGCTTCCGCTCCGGCACAGCTTGCGCTGTGAGTCGCGAAAGCGGAAAATAAGGACTGTATTTATAGACGGGGACTGTAAATGGTGCTTTTTATCATTCAGCGATTATGATTTGCAATTTTGAGGGCTTTATCTCCCGATCTTTGCCAAGAATGTTCTATGTGGCTACTTACATTTTTAGAAATACCGCCCTTTGGGCGGTATTTCTAAAAATCATCGGGTTTCCAAAGGGAACTTGTTCCCTTTGGCAGGGGGCTTGGGGGACAGCGTCCCCCACAAGATTCTCAAAATTTGAATTTGCGCAGTCTGTTCATTTCTTGCCTTGATGCAAGAAACGAACCAAAGAAAATCAAGCTTCCGCTCCGGCACAGCTTGCGCTGTGAGTCGCGAAAGCGGAAAATAAGGACTGTATTTATAGTCGGGGAATGTAAATGATAAATTATACCATTCAGCAATCATAGCTTACAATGAAATTAAATTTTTAAAATTTTGAGGGTTTTATCTCCCAATCTTTGCCAAGAATGTTCTATGTGGTTACCCACATTTTTAGAAATACTGCCCTTTGGGCAGTATTTCTAAAAATCATGAGGATTCCAAAGGAAATCATTTCCTTTGGCAGGGGGTTGGGGGACAGAGTCCCCCAAAAAAATTCTAATAAAATAAAATTTTACAAAAGCTTTCAGCCGCTCTGACCTGTTTTTGCGGATTTTTCTTTTTTTTCTTCATTTTCAATTCTTTCAAGCATTACGGCGTATAGAATTGAAGCGAGAGGTACGCCGACTATCATTCCGAGAATACCCCAAAGTCCTCCGCCTATAGTAATGGCAAAAAGCACCCAAAGTCCCGGCAAACCTATTGAATTTCCGACGACTTTCGGATATATAAGGTTTGAGTCTATCTGCTGTATAATGATGATAAACACGACAAACCATACCGCTTTCATCGGATTTACCATTAAAAGTATCAGCGCTCCCGGAATAGTTCCGAGAATAGGACCGACGATCGGTATCATGTTAGTTATTCCGATTATGACGCTTATAAGCGGCGCGTAGTCGAATCTTAGTATCGTCATTCCCACGAAGCATAGAATACCTAAAATGAAAGCTTCGATAAGCTGCCCGCTGATAAAGTTTGAAAATGCGTCATAGGAAAGTTTGATTATTTTTTCAAAGCCGGCGTATTTGTCTTTTAGGAATGATTTGGTAAGAAGCTTTGCCTGTTTTTTTAGATTCTGCTTATCCGCAAGAATATAGACCGAGAATACAAAGCCGATAAACAGGTCGACTACGCCGCCGATAATACCGCTTGTTATATCGAATGTTTTTGAAAGAACAGTCGGAATATGTTCGGGAAGCTCCATGAGCATTTCACGTATCTTGTCCATGACTTCGTTGAGGTCGATCTTATCCATGATATAATTTATTCTGAATTTGTTCGTTTCAACAAAGTTTATGAAGTTATCCGCATAGCTGTTGAAATTATTGGTGAAAAGTGAAACGCTGTTTACAAGCTGCGGAACAATGAAGCAGATGATGCCGGTTATTGCCGCGATCATTATCAGATATGTTGTTATGCAGGAGCAGATAAACGCTGTTTTTCCCGATGTCCTGACGTTTTGTTTCGGAGCGTAGGTTTTCTTTTTTCGGCTCATTTTCTGCTTTATACTAAAAAAGAGTATCCGATATTTTGCGTGAAAAAAATTTACAGGCTTGTTAAGCGCGAAAGCGATAATACCGCCGATGATGATCGGACGGAATATGTGAGCGACCGTTGAAACGGCGGAGAAGAAGCCCTCGTATCTTAGTATTACAAACGCAATTATTATTAAGAATGCGCCGCTGAAAACTATGGTTTTAGCGAGGCGGTTATTTTTAAAAGAAAATTTCTTTTGCATGTTTTTATACCTGCCTGTGTTATTTACCGATTATTCTCATTGAAATATCAAAGCATTTTACCGAATGCGTCAGAGCGCCAAGAGAAATTATGTCGACTCCGGTCAGCGCCTTTTGTCTTATATTTTCAAGAGTGACGTTTCCCGAAGCCTCGAGGAGAGCCCTGCCGTTTGTGATCCCGACCGCCTTTTTCATTTCGTCGTCTGTCATATTATCGAGCATAATGACCTCGCATTTGTTTTCGAGAGCTTCTTCGAGTTCTTTCAGATTTCTGACCTCGACTTCTATTTTGAGCATGTGTCCCGCTTTTTTTCTCAGAGCCTGTACGGCGTCTGTTATAGAGCCGTATGCGTCAATGTGGTTGTCCTTGAGCATTGCTCCGTCGGAAAGATTGAAGCGGTGATTTTTTCCTCCGCCGACAGTAACGGCGTATTTCTGCATTGCCCGAAGTCCCGGAAGGGTTTTTCTTGTGTCGGCGATGCTTGCGTTTGTCCCCTCGACGAGTTTAACGCATTTGTTTGTTGCAGTAGCGATCCCCGACATGTGCTGAATAATGTTAAGGGCGGTTCTCTCGCCTTTGAGCAGCGTTTTTGTGCTTCCTCTGAAAAAGGCGATGCGGTCGCCGTTTTTGACTTCCGATCCGTCCTTCAGGCAAATTTCCTTTTCAACGTTTCCTCCCGAAAGATCAAAAACTCTTGCCGCAGCGTCTATGCCGCAGAGTATACCGCTGTCCTTGGCTATAAAATACGCCTCGCTTGTGTGACCGTCGGGGATAAGATTGTCGGTCGTGACGTCAATATAGTTTATATCTTCCGATAAAGCCGTGTTTATAATATTGTCGATGTAAAACTGATTAAGCATGTCTTTTGTCCTTTCCTTAATAATCCGATAGTGAAATACCGTTTTCACCGAGCGGTATTTTATGATCAAGACCGACAAATTTGCCGTCTTTCTGCCACAGAACCTCTTTTACAAATTCATACTTTTCCGTGTCCCATGTCATAAAGTCATCCTTTACAAGACCGCCGGTATCTCCCGAATTTGCGTTGAAGCACCAGAATGTGTGATTTATCTTGTTTTCGCTTATAAGCTGTCTTAAATAGGTCATCCATGTAAGATTCGGCTCTGTCATGAATCCGCCCCATTCGCCGATAAGAAGAGGAGCGATATTTTTTTCCTGTATATAAAACCAGTTGTCGTACCAGCAGTCCTTGTAAAGCGAATCGAATGTATAACCGCCTTCAAACCACGGCTGCTCATATACCGCCGGACCGTAGTCGTGGGGAGAGTATACCAGCTTATCCTTATGCTTGCCGAGATCGACGGGGTTATCCGCAACGCCTCTAAGATTGCCTCCCCACCAGTTGAAGAAGTAGTCGTCCTCGTTTTGCGACTTGAAATCGCCGTTTTTCTTGATATCCTTCGGGTAGATCTCGATACCCTCGACAAGAACAAGGGCGTTTTCGTTTTTGCTCAGCACAGCGTCAGCCGCCTTTTCGGCAACATATTTCCAGTTGTCCGCGTCCTTTGAATCATCCCATTTTGCTCTTGGGGACTCGTTCTGTTTTCCGTGCGGCTCGTTTTTCAGGTCATACGCAATGATAGTATCGTCCGATTTATATCTGTCAGCCATCCACGAAAGGCTGTCGAGGTAATCCTGTTCGGTTATATCGCCGTCCGTCCAGGTGGGCTTTATGTGACCCATAGCGTCTGTAACGGCACAATGTATATCTATAAGTATTTTTATTCCGTTTGCACGGCATTGACCTACGACATAGTCGAATATTTCAAGGCTGTTCATTCCCTCAAGATAGGAATTTGTGGCGTTGTTGTAGTTTGCTTCGGGGTATTCGCCTGACGCCCATTGGTTTATAAGCTCGGTCGAGATCGGGATCCTCAAAAGGTTGAAGCCGTGATCCGCGATGCTTGCAAGAGACGAATTCAGATCGCACGCCCACAGACCGTCAAAGCAGTTTGTACCCGTGTTGTAGCCGAACCAGTTGCAGCCCGTCAGCCACACTTCCTTGCCGGAGGAATCGACGATCTTGTTTCCCTTTACCGAAAGCCAGTCGTCTGTCGACGGTGCAGGAACTTCCTTTGCTCCTGTATTGACGATGGCTTCTCCGCCGGAGCTGTTACCGTTTTGCATGTCTGCGTTTTGCTGATCCGGCTGCGCCGCTCCTGCCGTGCCTGTGCATGTTGCTCCCGCGGTATCGACTGCGTCGGCTGATCCCGAAACCTGAAAGCCGAATGTCGCTTCGCTGCCGGGTTCTATGGCTTTGTTGTATTCTTCGGGGGTGACGGTTATCGTTTTTTCGTCAGCCGAAAAGCTTCCGCCCCATGGACCTATGAGATCGGCTTCCGACTTCAGCGGTATTGTGACCGTCCAGCCGTTAACGCTTCCCGAGCCGCTGTTTTTTATAACTCCCTGATAATCGGTATATGATACTCCGTCGGTTTCCCAGCTGTTTCCTGCGGTGAGTGTTACGATAAGCTGTACGCTTTCGCCGCTCTGCGCGGAAATTGACGAATCTTCGGATTTTTCCGACTGCGATACGCTTTCAACGGAGGACGCCGATGATTGTGAGGAAGTATTTCCCGAACCGTCGTCGCTGCATGAGCAAAGACATGCGAGCAAAGCTGATACCGCAAGCAAAGACGATATTATTCTTTTTTTTATCATGTTAAAGTATCTCCTTTCGATCAATTGCAATTTTGAGGGCTTTATCTCCCGACCTTTACCAAGAATGTTCTGTATGGGTACTTATATTTTTAGTAATACTTCCTCTTGGGGAAAGTATTACTAAAAATCACGGGGATTCCCAAGGTGACTCCCCGCGGGGCGGGGAGATGTCCCGAAGGGACAGAGGGGACGGCTC
>JAMPFN010000129.1 GCA_023664445.1 Clostridium sp.
GAAAAAATATGGAGAAACTCGCCGATATTCTTTAGCTATTCGCCGTCAGATTTCTGGTCAAATTCCACATCAAACAACGCTGTTACGTCGCTTATCAGTAATTTTTCCCTTATTGGGATATTCTGCGAAAAATTTAACAGGAAGGAAATAAATTTATATGTATTTAAATCTAATTAATAAGGAAAGGGTTGTGCAATGGAAACTTGGAAAATTTGTATATTAGGAGCGGCGGCGGGCATAGGCGCTGCTATTGTAATTATTTGGCTGATTCAGAAATCAAATAAGAATATCAAGAATGAAAATGTTCTTATAAGCGCCTTTGGGGAACCGTTATATTCAGAAAAATTCACTTTGCAGCAGACTAAAGAATGGCTGAAAAAACGTGAGGGACTTATAAAATCAGGGTGTAAAGCCTTGGTATTAAAAGCAAATGAAGAACTTCTGAAGTCGATCGGCAAGAACCTTGATATAGGTTCTGATGTTGATAATTTTCTGGTTATTGCTGTCATTAATACTGTCAGCAAAGAAATCGAAGATTCTGTTCTGGTAAAATATGACTCTCTGGAAGACGATCTGGAAAATTTATTGTCTAAGGGGAACGGTACACTTGTTGTAGGAGGATGATTTTATGTTGGGTTGGATAGTAGGCGGTCTTATTGTTATAACAATTATAGGCACAATCACAATAAAGAAAATAAAAGATGAAATGTGTAAAAAGGGTATGGAAAGAGTTTTAGTCGATATGATCGATAATAACCGTAATACTATAAGGTTAAAAGATTTAGATAGTGGCAAAAAATACGAAATGCATGGAAAAGGTATTTCAGGCGATATATATGAAGGGCAAAAAATTGTTATTAAAACGGTAAATGCTATAACTGTATAAGATCTTTATAAATTACAAGAAATTAAGAAATAATCTTGAAATAATGATTATAAAAATTATGTTTAATGAAAGGATGTAAAAGCAAATGAAAAAAGAAGAAAGCAATGCTCAGTCCGCAATGGATATCCTAAATCTGCCCGTAGGCGAGGCGATAGGGGAACTCTTGAAAATGGGCGCAAAAGCAATTCGCGGTGTGGCTCAGACCACCAAAGACGTTTTTCAGTCATGGGCAGACGAGGAATACATGAAAATGTGCCGCCCTGTTGTAACTATGACGGATTGCGTCAGTTGGCTGAAGCTCCAGCGGTCATATTATCCGGCGGCAGGATATTTCTTTATTTATGTGGAGAAAAATCCCGCACCAAGAAATGCAAATGATCAGTATTCTGTAACATTGGCGCTGCTGGATAAGTCTAAAAAGCCTTTGTTCTTACATAACAGCGTGCAAAACGAATCATACGGAACAATGGTTAATTCACAAGACGATATAGTTTGCATAGTAATTCCTACCAAAACTATTGATGAAAAGCTGATAAACGCATTAAACGGTACAAAATCCGTTTTGATAAAACTATAATTTGGAGGTAATAAAAATGGGATTTTTTTTAGCGATAGCAGGAGCGATTGCGGCAGGAGCGCTTATTGCTTATGCGGTAGCATTTACTGCAAAATGGTTTAAAGAAAAAGTGCAGAAAATGTTTAATAAAAGAAAGAATGCTAAAAAGGTTGCGGCGGTAAAACTTGAAAAAATGGTCGAGGAATGTCCTAATGAAATATCATTGGACAACTTGCTTGACGATGGTTATACCCATGTCATGGCTTCGGTAGATTACAATGGAAAAATAGACGATGTGGAGATTATCAAGGACACATGCGGCGGTGATTATGAAGTGGATGAGATGCTTGGCGACGAAGAAATGATCGTTGTGACCCGTTAAAAGAAAAGAGGTCGGAAATGCAGATATACAAAAAAATAACTGATTTTTTAAACAAAAGAGTGAAAACGTCTGTTAAAAATGAATCGGAGGAAAAAACAAAAGAAAATACTTCGTCAATAGCAACAGCGATTGCGGCAGAGAATATTTTTTCTGACAAAGTGGCATTGACTGCAAAATGGTTTAAAAACAAGGTTAAGAAAATATTTAATAAGAAAAAGAATGTCGAAAAGGTTGCAGCAGCTACACTTGAAAAGTTATTTGAGGAATGTCCTAATGATGTGTCATGGGAAGAATTGCTTGACGAGGGTTATACCCATGTTATAGCTTCGGTAGATTACAATGGAAAAATAGACGACGTGGAGCTTATCAAGGACATAAGCGGCGGCGATTATGAATTGGAAAATATGTTTGGCGAAGAAAGAATGATCGTTGTAACCCGTTAAAAGAAAAGAGGTCGGAAATGCAGATATACATAGGATCAACGAAAACCTTGGACGAAAGGACGGAAGCTGCTCTTAAAAGGAGCTTTGCGGAAACGCTGAAAAAATATTACGGGAATTTTGGGATCGGTTCAATAGAGGTATATACCAAAAGCGGAGAAGCAGAAGTTCATATAATGAACAAGGCTAAATTTCCTGATACTGATAGGCTTATCACAAATGCTGTCAAAGAAATTATGGCAGCATACTGTCCGGATATGAAAGTTAACGTACATCTTAATTATAAGCAGTTTGACCCTGATTTTAAACCGCAAAAAACTATTCCTACTAAAGAAAATAATTCCTCAGCAGCTCAATCGGGTATCAAAAAAAGCGAAGAATTTGACTATGAAAAGCTATCTGAAAATTATCAGGCGGAAGAACCGAGGTATTCCTTTGAACAGGTGATATTGCCTGAAACTGTCCGCGAGCATATAACCGAAGCGGTCGCAACGATTCAGGTGGAACACAAGGTTTTCGACGAGTGGGGACTCCGTTCCATTATCCCCAACGCCTCCTCGGCTATGAGCTTTTACGGTCCTCCGGGTACGGGAAAATCAATGGCGGCAGAGGCTATCGCACAAAAATTGGGTAAAAAGATACTCCGTGCGACATATGCCGATATAGAAAGCAAATATCACGGCGAAGGACCGAAAATGGTAAAGGCGATCTTTCATGCCGCCGAACGCGACGACGCGGTACTGTTCCTCGACGAGTCCGACTCGTTATTGTCCAAGAGATTAACGAACGTGTCCGACGGCTCGGCACAGGCAATAAATTCCATGCGCAGCCAATTGCTGATATGCCTGGAACAGTTCAAGGGTATCGTTATCTTTGCAACAAATCTCGTTGTGAATTATGATAAGGCGTTTTTGTCGAGGCTGATAAACATTGAATTTACTGTACCTGATGCAAACGCAAGAAAGGCGATATGGCATCAGCATCTTTTAGGTCCGGGACTGCATATTCCATTGGCTGAGGACGTGAACCTTGATGAACTATCGGAAAAATATGTATTTTGCGGCAGAGAAATAAAAAATTCCGTTAAGGACGCCTGCGTGACCGTTGCTATTTCACAGCGCACTCAGGTAAGACAGGCTGACCTTATCAAATCGGCTGAAAAAATCAGGGTGGAATCGGAAAAAGTCCTGAATGCTGAGGATCATACCAAAACTGTTAAATTGTCTGATGAACAAAGTACGGCATTGAAAAATATAATGCAAAAGAAACTTGATGAAAAAATCCCTCAGACAGTTTAATTACATAATGCTCTGAACCTGTCGATATAGAAAGTACATACTAAAGTTGTACAATATTATCAATGATGAAAATAATGAATAATGTAAGGAAGTTTTATCTATGAAAAATAATGCTTTTATGAATTATATAGTAAATAATAAAAAGAAAGTCATGATTATATCGCTTGTTTTGGTATTAGTCATGCTTATTGGAGTCGTTATGAGCGTTTTGACATTCAAATACAAAATATTCTGTCAACATGAATGGAAAGCAGCTACTTGTAATTCACCCGAAATATGCAGTAAATGCGAAAAACAGCGAGGAATTAAACTTGAGCATGAATGGATACCGGCAGATTGTGAAAATCCGGAAACATGTTCGTTATGCCAAGAGGAACGTGCGGAGGCTTTAGGACACAATTGGCAGGCAGCGACTTGTGAAAACTCAAAAACCTGTAAAACATGTAATAAAACCGAGGGACAACCTAATGGCCATAAGTGGGTTGACGCTGATTGCGCAAATCCTAAGACCTGTTCTGTATGCAAAAAAACTGAAGGCGATGCTAAAGGTCACGATTGGAAAAAAGCTGATTGTGAAAATCCGAAAACCTGTAAAACTTGCGGTAAGGTTGAAGGAAAGGCTAACGGTCATAAGTGGCAGGACGCAACTTGCGATACGCCTCAGACCTGTAAAAGCTGCAAGAAAACCAAAGGTGAATCGTTAGGTCATAATTGGCTGGACGCTACATATTCAGAGCCAAGAACTTGTTCAAGATGTGGTGCAACCGACGGAGATCCACTTGAATATTATAATTATTCTGATGATTATAATAATTCTGGAAATAGTGCAATGGAACAGGATGCTCAAGAATTTGCAGATGCATTCCATAGCGGCGAATGGCTATGGGATGATGACGCAAACGAAGATCTGGGCAATATGCTCGGAGAATATATTTGGGGCATTTATTCGGGAAAATATGATTGAAATTTTACTGCATAATGACAATTACTCTGCCGGAAAGTTAATGTTTTCGATTTTGTTATTCTTAAAAGAAAAATCTTATATTCATAAAAAACTACAGCAGCTCGGCTTTTGCACGGGCTGCTGTTTATTTTTATAAAAATACTTGAATGAAGTGCAAATATATGATATAATAAATAAAAGGAGAGTGTGGGAGATGGAAGATGTAATTTCAGCCAAAAATGATGTTGTTTTCAAGGTTTTATTTTCGAGAAATAAGGAATTGTTACGGGAATTTTTAAATGATGTACTGGATATTTCTATTGAAAGCGTTGACGATATTGATGTGTTAAATCCCGAGC